>CAYUYV010000022.1:0-7858 GCA_964449455.1 uncultured Alphaproteobacteria bacterium
CTCCGGCGTGACAGGCCGGCACTCTAACCAACTGAGCTACACCCCCGCATGGGTGACGGGCGTGGCGCCCGCTGTTGAGGATTGGGAGATAATCGGATCGCCAATGCGGTGTCAAGCACGCCGGTGAGCCGTGGACGGTCCAGCGATCATTGGGCGATCAGGCGCTCGGCAAAGGGCACAATGCGCTCCACAATAATAGCCACGCCCGCCGGATTGGGATGGATGCCATCGGCCTGATTGAGATCGGCTTCCCGGGCGACCCCGTCCAGGAAAAACGGATAGAAAACCACACCGAATTCCTCCGCCAGGCGCGGATAGAGCGAATCGAATTCAGCCGCGTAGTCGGGCCCCAAATTGCGCGGCGCCAGCATGCCACACAGCAGCACCGGGATCCCGCGGCTGGTCAGCTCCGACAGGATGGCCCGCAGATTGGCTTCGGTTTCCGCAGGCTCAAGGCCGCGCAGGGCGTCATTTGCGCCGAGTTCCACAATCGCGTGGGTGACCGGCTCCGCAAGGCTCCAGGCCAGCCGAGCCCGTCCGCCAGCCGTCGTATCACCAGACACACCTGCATTGATCACGGTCACGTTGTGCCCGCGCGCGCCCAAGGCCGCCTCAAGCTGGCCCACGAACGCGTCCTCTGCGGGCAGCCCGAAACCGGCCATCAGGCTGTCGCCAAGGCCAAGAATGCGGATTGATTTTTCAGCGCCCTGTGCCGCTTGCGCCGCGGCACCGCTCGGGGTCACAGTGGCAAGACCCAGACAGGCCAAACCGGCCGTGAGAACCAGCAGGAGCGTGGACACGAAACTCGCCTGCCTGTTCACGCTCATCCGCCGCCCAATCCGCCACCCAATCCGCCACATCGTTTCACTCCTTGCTGATCGTGTTGCTCATCTTGCTGAAACCGACCCGCTGACCATGGCCGCGCCTGATCCCCCAAGCAGCGCACCGCGTACCATGCCAGGACACGCCTGCCGATCAGGAGACCTGCCGTGCTGACACTCGACACCATCACCCTGTCCCTAACAAGCGAGGCCGGACCGGTCGACATTCTTCGTGGAATTTCCCTCGACGTTCCCGATGGCGAAGCCGTTGGCCTTGTGGGCCCGAGCGGGTCTGGCAAATCGACTTTGCTGATGGTGATTGCCGGGCTTGAGCGCCCCACCGGCGGGCGCGTCGTCGTGGCCGATCAGGATCTGGGCGCCTTGAGCGAGGATGGTCTGGCCCTGTTTCGCCGGGACAATCTCGGCATTGTGTTCCAGAGCTTCCATCTCGTACCGACCATGACGGCCCTGGAGAATGTGGCTATCCCCTTGGAACTCGCGGGCCGCCGGGATGCCTTCGATCGGGCGCGCACGGAACTTGATGCCGTTGGCCTGAGCCACAGGCTCGGCCATTATCCCAGCCAGCTTTCAGGCGGCGAGCAGCAGCGGGTGGCGCTGGCCCGGGCCGTGGCCGGTGAGCCGCGGCTGATCCTGGCCGATGAGCCGACAGGCAATCTCGATGGCCAGACCGGCGGCCAGATCGTGGATCTGCTGTTCGGCCTGCACCGGCGTGTTGGTGCAACGCTGGTGCTCATCACCCATGATCCGGCATTGGCCCATATGTGCGACCGGGTTGTGCATTTGCGCGATGGTCAGGTGGATTTCATCGAGCCTGGCCAGGGCTCCGCCGGTCTCACCGCGTCGACCCAGGCGTTGGAGGGCGGCGTCCAATGATCCTGGCCCTGAAATATGCGCTGCGTGAATTGCGGGCCGGTCTGCGCGGGTTCTGGATCTTCATCGCCTGCCTGACCCTTGGTGTCACCGCGATCGCCGCTGTCGGTTCGGTCTCGGCGGCCTTTCAGCGTGGCCTTGCCGAGGAAGGGCGCAGCCTTTTGGGCGGCGACCTTGAGGTTGAGGTCACTTTGCGGGAGTTCGAGCCTGATGAGAAAGCCTGGCTGGCCGAGCGGGCGGTTCAGGTTGGGGATCTTGCCACCATGCGGGCCATGGCCAAACGCGAGGACGGTGCTGCCCGGCGGCTGGTGTCCCTGAAGGCCGTGGACGAGACCTATCCCCTGGCTGGCGCGGTCGTTCTGGCACCGGATGGTCCGATCCAGGACCGCTTGGCCAAGCAGGACGGAGTGTATGGCGCCGTGGCGGAAGGCACGCTGCTGCGCCGGCTGAATATGGCCATTGGGGACCGGCTGATTGTCGGCACCGAGACGTTCCAGATCCGCGGCGAGCTCATTGAAGAGCCGGACGCGGTCACTGGTGGCTTCCGCTTGGGCCCGCGCCTCATCATCAGTCTTGCCGGTCTGCGCGACACGGGCCTCATTCAGGTGGGCAGTCTGATCGATCATCGCCGCCGTTTGACCCTCGCGCCGGGCGCAAGTGACGCCGATGTGCGCGCCCTCGCCCGTGACGCTCGCGAAGCCTTCGCCGACTCAGACTGGCAGATCCGAACTCGGATGAATGCCTCCCCAAGCACACGCAATTTCATCCGCCAACTGTCCGTGTTCCTGACCCTTGTGGGACTGACCGCCCTCATTGTCGGCGGCGTTGGCGTGGGCAATGCCGTGCGCAGCTATCTGGACCGCAAGGTGCGGGTCATTGCGACATTCAAATGCCTTGGGGCTCCAGGGCCGCTGATCTTTCGGATCTATTTTATCCAGATGGCGATTATCGCTGGGCTGGGCATTGCCGCTGGCCTGGTGCTGGGCGCCCTAACGCCCATTTTGATCGGCGTGTTTTTCGCCGACATGTTGCCCATTCCGGTACGCTTTGATCTTTATCCGGAGGCACTGGCGCTCGCGGCCCTATACGGCGTGTTGGTGGCCATGGCCTTTTCCATCTGGCCTCTGGCGCGGGCCCGGGAGTTGCCCGCGGCTGGCCTGTTCCGGGATCTGGTTGCGCCGGCGCGGAGCATCCCCCGGCCCGGCTATCTGATGGTGATGGGGGCAGCCTTTGCGATCATCAGTGTGCTGGCGGTGACCTTTACGGAAAACCGGATCTTCTCGGCCATCTTTCTTGTGGCGGCCGCGGGCGCCTTCGTGGTTCTGCGCCTCGCTGCTGCGGCGATCGCGGCTCTTGCGCGTGCTGCCGGACGGCCCCGTGTGGCGGTGCTGCGTCTGGCCCTTGCCAATATGTACCGGCCCGGCGCCCCCACGGGCAGCGTCGTGCTCTCCCTGGGCCTTGGGCTCACCTTGCTTGTGACCGTGTCCCTGATTGACGGGAATATCTCCGCCCAGGTGCGGGATCGCCTGCCGGAGGATGCGCCGGCTTTCTTTTTTGTTGATATCCAAAACACACAAGTGGACGCGTTTGACGCCATCGTCCGCGATATTCCCGGCACGGGGCAAATCAACCGCATCGCATCTCTCAGGGCCCGGATTGTCAAAGTCAATGGGGTGCCAGCTGCCGAGGCCGATGTGGCGGACGGCGGACGCTGGGCCCTGCGAGGCGACAGGGGTGTGACCTATGCCCGGACTGTGCCGGTGAATTCGGAAGTGGTGGCCGGCGATTGGTGGCCGGCGGACTATAACGGCCCTTTGCTTTTGAGCATGGACCAAGAGCTGGCCCGGGAGTTTCGCGTCGGCGTCGGCGACACCATGACATTCAATCTGCTGGGCCGGGAACTTCAGGCCAGGATCTCCAATCTGCGCCGACTTGATTGGGAAACGATTGGCCTCAATTTCATTTTCGTCTTTTCCCCCGGCCTCCTGGAAAACGCGCCCCACACCCATGTGGCGACGGTCCAGGCGGATCCATCAGCCGAAGATGAACTGGAGCGGCGGGTCGGCGATGCCTTCCCCAATGTTTCCGCCGTGCGAGTCCGCGAGGCGCTGGCCTCGATCAATGAGCTGATTTCCGATCTCGCCCTCGCCATTCGCGGCACGACTGGTGTCACCCTCGTGGCCGGGATCCTCGTGCTCGCCGGAGCCATGGCCGCCGGACACCGGCAACGGGTCTATGACGCGAGCCTCTTGAAAACCCTGGGCGCGACTCGAGCCCGTGTCATTGCGGTTTATGGGATCGAATATGCGCTGCTCGGCCTTGCAACCGCCATCATGGCGGCAGGCGCCGGAACCCTCACGGCCTATCTGGTGATCACCCAGGTGATGAATGCGCCATGGGTGTTCCTGCCCGGCACGGTGCTTGTGACGGTTCTGGCCGCGACGGTGGTCACCATTGTCCTTGGGCTTGCCGGAACGTGGCGGTCCTTGAGCACTCCCGCGGCACGGGTTCTCAGGGCAGAATGACACAGACTGTCCTAGACGCAGCAATGCCCGGCAAAAGGACAAAGCTCACGGCGCGCGTTTGCCTTGAATTCAACCAATAGCTTGGCACAATGCGAACGGTTGGATCGAACACCGCGCGACTCGCTCGCATTCCGCGCTAGGATCCCCATATCTCGATTTCGTCTCGCCCGGATGGCGGGACACCGCATCTGACGTCACAAACGGGGAAACACTCCATGGCACAGCAGCAACCTCGCCACGCCTTCGGCGCGCGCAGCACGGCCGCCGTCGATACCCAGATCGATGAAGGCCTGCGCCAGTATATGCTGTCGGTCTACAACTACATGATGCTCGGCCTGGGTCTGACGGCGGCGATGTCCTTCGCCATCTCCACCCAGCCGGCCCTGGTCCAGGCCATTTTCGGCACGCCCCTGCGCTGGGTGGCGATGCTCGCACCGCTCGGCATGGTGATCTACCTGTCCGCGCGTCTGCATAAGATGAGCTTTGGCGCTGCTCAAATCAGCTTTTGGGTCTATGCCGCGCTCATGGGCATCTCACTGGCCTATATCCCGCTGGTGTATCCGGCCGCCACGATCTTCAAGGTGTTCCTGGTGACCGGCATTACCTTCGGCGCCACGAGCCTCTACGGCTACACGACCAAGCGGGACATCTCGAGCTGGGGCGGTTTCCTGATCATGGGTGTGATCGGCATGATCGTGGCCGGGCTCGTGAACATCTTCCTGCAGTCGAGCGCCCTGCATTTCGCAATTTCGGCCATTGGCGTTCTGGTGTTCACGGGCCTGACCGCCTATGACACCCAGCGTATCAAGGAAGTCTATCGCGAGACGGCTGGCCGTGAAGCCCTCGGTAAGGCCGCGATCATGGGCGCCCTTGCCCTCTATCTCGACTTCATCAACCTGTTTCTCAGCATGCTGAGCCTGTTCGGCGGCGGCGACGACTGAGACTGGTTACGGGTGGGTCCACGTTTGGGACCCCGCGTGTATTGCGACAAGGCCCCGGAGATCCCGTCTCCGGGGCTTTTTTTGGGTGTGTTCTCGGTCAGACCTGCGGGGCAACGGCAATGATGACCTTGGCCCGGGCGTGGCCTGTTTCGAGATAGGCAATGGCATCAGCGGTTTCGGCCACGGGATAGACGCGGTCAATGACCGTGCGAATGATCCCCTCGCCCATCATGTCCCGGATCGTCTCCAGATCCGCCGGATTGGGCTGGCCAATCATGGTCACGATCGTCTTGCGGGCCGTCAGCAGGATCCACAGCAAACGAGCAACGGGGCCTGTGGCCGCCACATAGATCCCCCCATCACGCAGCAAGGGCTTCATGCGGGAAAGCCGGTGATTGCCCACCCCATCGAGAATGAGATCATAGCGCTCGGCCTGTTCGGTGAAATTCGTCTGCGTATAATCGATCACATGATCGGCCCCAAGCTGGCGGACCATATCCACATTGCGCGTGCTGCATACCCCCGTGACACTGGCTCCAAAGGACTTCGCCACCTGGACGGCAAAGGTCCCCAGCCCCCCTGCCGCCCCATTGATCAGCACACGATGGCCTTGTTGTATTTTTCCATAGTCCCGCAAGCATTGAAGTGCCGTATAGGCCGAGGCCGGCGCACCGGCTGCCTCGTCGAAGCTGACGGTTTCCGGTTTGTGGGCGATCTGGCTCTCCCGTGCGACGACAAATTCCGCAAAGGCCTCCGGCGCAAGGCCGAAGACCGCATCGCCCGGCTTGACGCGTGTGACATCCGTGCCGACTGCTTCAACAATCCCGGAAAAATCGAGACCAAGAATGGTCCGTTTGGGTCTGAAAAGCCCCGCAAAAAGCCGAAGGAAAAGCGGCCGGCCACGCAGATAACGCCAGTCATAAGGATTCACGGCTGCGCTGACCACGCGGACCAGAACCTCACCCGATGCTGGGACCGGCCGCGCCACGTCGACCCATTGGAGTTCACTGGGAGGACCATAGCGGTGATAGACAACTGCTTTCATTGGGTTCTCCAGTCAGGAAGGGCACATAAGGGATCGACCGGTCCGGCCCGGCGTCCACCGGGCATGGCCATTACAACACATGTGTAGTAATATGGCGTGAGACCGTCACGCTGTAAAGGAGGCGCCGTGTCAGAGGCGAAGCACCGGCTCTATTTTCTGATCTATCAGCTGGCCCGGCAGCTCAAAAAGACCGCCGATGAGGCCCTGCTGGACTCGGCCGGATTGACGACGGCCCAGGCGACGGCCTTGCGGATCATTGTTGATGAAAAGCGCACGACACAGCGCCATGTGGCCCGCACCCTGGACCAACAGGAAAGTGCCGTCGGTACCATGACGAAACGGCTGATCAAGGCCGGCTACATCACCAAGCGTCCATCCGAGGAGGATCGTCGCGCCTTTGTGCTCGAACCCACGGCGCAAGGGGTTGAGGCGATCAACAAACTGCTCAGTGCCTTTGTCACCATTGATGGATTGGTCGGAACGGTTTTACCGGATGATCGCGTGGACGCCCTGTCCGAGGATTTGCTTGCGATTCTGAAATCCCTGGACACGGCACGCACAGCGGACCGCAATACCCCGGACGAGAATACGCCTTAATCATCTGCCGGCGGATTGTTGCAACTGCCTTTTCTTGGCGTATCCCCCGGGTTAGGCTCGATGCCCATCAAGGGAAACCCTGACAGGATCCGCAAACCGCGCTCCTTGACGGGTCAATGACAACGCTCTGGGAGGGACTGGATGCCACGCACCTTTTTGAGAACAACCGTGATTGCCGCTCTGCTGGGTGGTTTGACCGCCCTGCCCTTCGATCCCGTTTCCGCGCATGAGGGTCAGACCATGGAAATGCCGTCCGTGACCATTTATCACCTCGAAGGACGTCGCTCCGAGCGGATCGTCTGGCTGATGGAGGAACTGGCTCTTCCCTATACGCTGGAATATGTGCGGGGAGATCTGGGCGCGTCCATGCAAAAGGTCCGGGATCTTGGCCATGGCATGCATATGGTGCCCACGGTTGTTTATGGCGATCAGATCCTGGTTGAATCCGGCGCCATCATTGATGTGATCCTGGCCCGCCACGCCAACGGCCGATTGGCCCCGGCAGTGGACAGCGCCGACTATCCTGACCATGTGAAATGGATGCACTACGCGGAAGGCTCCCTCGCGGCCCGTCTGTTCAGTGACTATCGCGTCTGGCGCATCAGTCCCCCGACGCAGCGCTCACCCCTCGTGGACAGCGAGGATGTTGTTCAATATGCGGAAGAGTTCCTGAAGGACCATGACTGGTTTGGGGGCGCCGCATTCTCCGCTGCCGACATCATGATGGTCTTCCCATTGAATGTCGCCACGGGTCTTAACCTTGTCGATGAAGAGCAGTTCCCGAATATCAAGGCCTGGAAAGAGAAAATTGAAGCCCGGCCGGCCTATCAGCGCATGCTGGAGAAGGCCCGTCCCGACGGCATGATCGGTCGCCTTCCCCCCGTCCAGCACCCGCCTTCCGACAAACGCGGCGGCTTCCCGACCGGGAATTGATGGAAGACGTCCCTCCAGCAAGTGTGCTGCACGTCATCCGCAAGCGGAGGAACCAGTGAACGCGGTAACCCCGTTCACTGGTTGAGCCTCAATCCTCGAGCGTGC
>CAYUYV010000022.1:7958-15866 GCA_964449455.1 uncultured Alphaproteobacteria bacterium
TCAATCCTCGAGCGTGCCTCAATCCTCGAGCGTGCCTCAATCCTCGAGCGTGCCTCAATCCTCAACCGTGAATGTCACGCCAGCCCTTTCATGTAGCCGGGTGATGATTGCATCGCCAAAGGCTGGCGCCGGGGTCAGGATGCCGCCGTCGCGGGTCGGCACATCCTCAATCAGGCACAAGGCAGATTCTGTGATGATCTTGGATGTGGACCCGTAACCCGGATCCTTGTCGCCCTTCACGGCAACGCGCAAGGAACGGCCATCGGGCGCTTCACCGACAAACAGGACATCATAGAAGCCTGCTTCGCGTTCCTCCTTGGAGGGGCCTTCGCCGGGCTTGGGGCCACCCTCGCCGCCCATCGGATTGGCTGACGCAATGGCCTCGGCCATCGCCCGGCCCTGTTCGCCCGGACCGGTCATCATCATCTCGTCATAGACGAAATCAGCGCCATAGGCATGGCCCATGAGGTAGTTCGAGCGATGAACATTTTTGGTGTTGATCGGTGCCATGAAGAATGGGGCCACCCATCCGCCCACCGCCGGATCCTCAGTGACCTCCAGGCCCGTCGGCTGCTCCGCACCCTCATGGCCTGGGGTCAGACCGAAGGGGGAGATCAGTGTCGCGAACAGGCTGCGGTCCTTTTCCAGGGCCTCCATGGTCGCCCGGCCGCTGGCGGCCGTCCCGCCGGAGAAGGTGCCCTGCATGGCCCGCATGCGCCCCTTCACCCGGGGCACGACGCCGCCGAAACGGGCCTTGGCCTGTTGCTGCAGAAAATAGACACCCATATCAAAAGGAATGGAGTCGAAACCGCAGGAGAAAACAATCCGTGCGCCGCTGGCCTTGGCCTTCTCGTCATAGGCCTCAATCATGCGCCGCATCCAGAGCACTTCACCGCACAGATCCACATAGTCCGTACCCGCCTCAGCGCAGGCAGCGACCAGTGGTTCCCCATAGTGGGTGTAGGGACCGACCGTGGTCAGTACAACGCGGGCATGTTCCGCCATGGTTTTCAGGGAGGCGGGGTCACTCGCATCGGCCTTGATCAGGGGGGTCGCGGCCGGCGCACCCACCGCATCGCGCACACCAGCCAGCTTCTCAACATTGCGCCCCGCCAGCGCCCAGACCGGCGCATCCGGCCCGCTATAGCGCGCGGCCATGTATTCCGCGACGAGTTGGCCTGTATAGCCCGAAGCCCCATAGATGACGACGTCGAAAGTCTTGTCGGTGGACATGGCCGCTTTCCCCTTGATTTCCCTAATCGGTTCGGACCCAAGCGTGGGCCGAACCCGGGATCAGGTCAACCGCCGGGACCGCTCCCTAAAGCACGCGCGCTTCTGGAAGACGCCACCAGGGAAGATAGGGGTAGCGGTGGTGCTCCAGGTGATAGCCGAAGTGGAAACAGGTCAGAAGGCTCCAAATCCAGGGATAAGTATTGCTGCGGCTGTTGTGCGCGTCAACAAAGCCTTCAGCATCAGGACGATGGGGCAGATAGGTGCCGAAATAGAAAAGCTGAGCCGACGCAAGGATCGAAGGGGCGGCCCAGAAAAGGATCATATTGGCGATCGGCGCGCCCAGAACATGGACATATGCATTGAAAATCAGCGCCAGGACCAGCGCCTCGCGCCAGCCGAAATAGCGGTAAAAGAACCCCAGATACCAGGGCCAGAATGCCCGCGTTGCCGGGGTGTTGAAATCCGGATCCTCCGGGCTGCCCGGATAGCGGTGATGGTCGTGGTGCTTTTCATTGAGGGCATGGAAGCGAAAGCCAGCATAAAGCGTCAGGCAGATCTGACCGATAACGGCATTTGCCGCCCGGTTGCCCACGACCAATGTGCCATGCATGGCATCATGGGCCAGGATAAAGAGCCCCGTATTCAGCCAGCACAAAACCAGAAACAGCGCCGCGCCGCCAAGCACCGTGGACAGATCAACGGTAAGAGGCAGAAAGAACACACCCGCCACATGGGCTAGAGTCCAGCCCCCCATGACCAGGCCCGCCAGCATGACGCTGATGGCATTCTGGGCGGGAATGCGGATGGGCGGCCGGGTCCGTGCGCCCGCGTCCGCCGTGGCAACGGCATCGATCATGGATCGGTCACTCCGTAGTCGTCTTGGGTGATGGCCCGCCCCCGGCTGCCGCCCGCATCAGGCCCAGGCCGGCTTAGGCGGGCCCGGACGGCGCGGCCGGCGGCGCGGGCGCTTGGGTGGTTCGGGCGGCTCCTGGGGCGGTGGCGGCGCCGGCACAACGGGTCTGTGGCGCTGGGCCTCGGACAGGGCGATGGCATAGCCGATGATACACCAGAAGGGGATGCCCCCTTGCGGGCCTTCCAGGTAGACGTCGAAGGCCCCGGCGATCAGGAAGGGTACGGAATAAGCCATGATCCAGAGATTGAGCGCCGCGAGCTCATGGCGTCCATCCCCCCGTGCCTTGAGATAGTAACGGGTCATGACGCCGTAAAAGGTCACGAGCAGCGTGATCCATAAAATGGCACCCGGCACCCCTGCCCGCCCGAGAATATTGATATGCACGCTGTGCGGGCTGCGGTTGCCGGTGATGTCCGTGAACCCGTCCACTTCGGCATGGGATACGCCATAGCCCCGGCCCAGCCAGAATTTATCACCCCGCACCACGTCCTGAATAATTGCGTCCCACCAGTTCAAACGCCAGGATTCCGTGCCGTCGAGGCTCGTCTTGTCCTGCTCGCTGAAAATACTGAGCACATTGGTGACGAGCTGCTGGGGTGACACGGACCGCCCGCCCTGAAGCGGGATTTCGATATTCAGTGCCACGAACAACACAATGACCACCATGCCCGGCGCCGCCATGCGGATCATGCGGTTGTTGGGCCGGAACAGGGTCACGAAGAGGCCGGTACAGGCGATTGCGGCAAAACCACCGCGGGAGCGCGAGAGCACCGCAATCGAACAAATGACAATAATGCCCCAGGTCATGATGTCCGCCAGCGGAATGCGCAGGCGCCGGACACGCGGAAATATCGTGTGCAGTCCCAGGGCGAAAAAGGCGAGCGCACCGGCCGTGTGGACCCCAAGATCCGACGCCTTGACCAGAATGAGGGTCGCATCCGTGCCCGGCCAGGTTGGCAGGCCAGTTCCGACAATCTCCGTGACCATGAAGGCAGCAAGTCCGATCAACAAAATGCCAGGAATGACCCTGGCATAAAGCTCTGGGACCGCCTCAAGCTTGTGGGTCTTCAGCAGGATGCCGGCGATGACGAAGGCAAACAGGCCATAGCCCCACAGCACCGCATCCCGCAGCGCATCAAGCCCATAGCGATCCACAAAGGGCAGCGTGCGTAAAGCATTCCACACAATGAACGCAGCAAGCGCCCAGGCGATCGGCGATTGGAATACCCGCAGGGAATAAGCCCCGGTCAGGATGACGAAAAACCCCAAAGCCAGGGTGATCTCACCAATGAAAACCGGCGATGCGCCGATATAGGCGAATCCCTTGTCGAGGGCCATATAGCCCATCATCACGAGGGCGAAAAAGCCGAGATAAAGATGGCTGATGGGAAGACTGCGCATGACCCCTGAACCCTGACCGATACACGTTGAGGTTCTCCAAACCGCGGCAGTTTAAGCCGGCAGCCGCCGATCATGCGAGTCCGAGTGCAAAATTTCCGCCACCTTAAAACGTCGCGGCACAGGGCGTGCCGCCGACACAGGCCAAATCCATGATATGGAGTTGCACGTCGGAGCGCCCCTTATAGTTGTCCGCTCGCAAATGCCCGGCGATATGGACTGTCATGCCGGATCCTTCGACCAGGGCATCTCCCAAAGGCGTGCCCAGGGCCCGGAAGGCCATGGCCTTGAGGCGAGCACCTTCCGGCGTGCTCAGGGTGACCCGCAAATGGGCTTCCCCGACGACCTGGACCCATTCAATACACACGTCGCGAATCGCGATGACCGGTTCGGGAGCGCCGGCGCCGAACGGCCCGGTGCGCTGGATCGCCTCGAAGAGTGTGCGGCTCGCGCCTGGAAGAGACACTGTCGCATCGATATCAAAGCCAATGTCAGCTTGGCTTTCGGCCACGGCTTCGGCCAATCGGCGACACAGGAACGTATCAAGAGCCTCGATTTGCGCCGTGGACACGGTAAGGCCCGCGGCCATGGCATGGCCGCCCCCTTTGAGCAAAAGGCCGGCCTCCCGCGCCGCGATCACGGCAGCACCAAGATCGACACCGGCCACGGATCGCGCGGACCCCTTGGCCTCGTCCCCTTCGATCCCAAGCGCGAGAACCGGCCGTTCAAAGCGGTCCTTGAGCCGGCCGGCGACAATGCCGATCACCCCCGGATGCCAGCCGTCTCCCTTCACAAGGAGCAAAGGACGCGACGGCCAGGCAGCAAGCGCCGCCTCGCCTTGCCCAATCGCGTCGGCCAGCACATCGGCCTCAATGTCCCGGCGTTGGGCGTTGAAGGCGTCAAGTTCCCGGGCAATGCGGCTCGCCTCCTCACCATCCTCCGTGGACAGAAGGCGTGCGCCAAGATCCGCTTGGCCGACCCGGCCGCCCGCATTGATCCGGGGACCGAGGATAAAGCCCAAGTGATAGGGGCCCGGCGGCTCGCTGACGCCTGCCACCCGGGCCAAGGCACCAATGCCCGGGAACTGTGTGCCGCCAGGGCCGTCCAGCAATTGGGTCATCACCTTCAGGCCCTGAACGACAAAGGCGCGGTTGAGCCCCGTCAGGGGCACGACATCGCACACGGTGCCAAGCGCCACCAGGTCAAGCCATTGACGCAGGTCCGGAAGGGGGCCGGCGAAGCTGTTGCGCCGTAACTGGCCCACAAGGCCGACGCAAACCATAAAAGTGACACCTACGGCCGCGAGCGCCCCAAGGCCTGAGGTGTCGTCGCGCCGGTTCGGATTGACAATGGCCACGGCGGGGGGGAGTGTTTCATCCGCCAGGTGATGGTCAATCACCACCACATCAAGCTCGCGCTCGGCGGCCGCCTCCAGGGCTGCCACCGCCGCCACGCCGCAATCCACGGTGACGATGAGGTCCACACCCTGGCCGGCCAGCCGCGTGAAGGCCTGCGCGCTTGGCCCGTAGCCCTCGGCAATGCGGTCAGGCACATAGAGCGTCGGCTCAAGACCCAGCGCTTTGAGCAGGCGAAGCATCAGGGCCGCCGAAGTCGCTCCGTCCACATCGTAATCGGCAAAGACACACACATGTTCGCGGGCTTCGACGGCCCGCGCCAGACGGTCCACGGCCTTGTCCATGTCCGTGAGGGAGGATGGTGCCGGCATCAGGTCGCGTAAGGTGGGCGCAAGATAGCCCTCGGCCTCCTCGCGATCGATGCCGCGCAAGCTCAGCAGGCGGGCGACAATCTCCGGCACATCGCATGCTGCCGCGATGGCCTGACTGTCCGTCAGCGAACAGTCCTTAAGACGCCAAAAACGACCGCCCACGGACTCGGCCACATCCCAAAGGGCGCTCTCCGCCTCACGTGGCGTGGCGCAGGGCGCAGGCCCCACATCGCCGGCGCGTTCGAGCCGGCGGCGAGCTTGCGCGGGATTGGGCAGGACGGGCGCGATGGGGGCCGACGGTTCCAAGCGGGTCATCCGTAGGGAAACGCGGCCCAGGACGGTCAGGCCGACGGGTGCTGAGTTTTGATCCAGTGAATCTTGCCCGTCCGGGAGCACATCACCATGGTGTGGGTGCTGATGCCCTTCGCTGTGCGGGTCACCCCGTCGAGCAGCGTGCCATTCGTGACACCGGTCGCGACGAAGACCGCATCGCCTTTCACCAAATCGTTGAGCGCATATTTACGATCCAGATCAGTTATGCCGATTCGCTCGGCGCGCCCACGCTCGTCGTCATTGCGAAACACGAGCCGCGTCTGGATCTGGCCGCCGATGCTCTTCAGCGCAGCCGCCGCCAGCACGCCTTCGGGCGCACCGCCCTGGCCCATATACATGTCAATGCCCGTGACCGGATCGGTGGTGTGGATAACGCCTGCAATGTCTCCATCCGTGATGAGATGGACGGCCGCACCGGCCGCGCGGACAGCGGCGATGAGATCCTTGTGGCGATCCCGCTCCAAAATGCACACGGTGATGTCCGTCGGCGCCACGCCCTTGGCGCGAGCCAGGGACTGGACATTGTCCGCCGGCGTGGCGTCAAGATCCACGACACCGGCTGGCAGTCCTCCGCCCACGGCCAGCTTGTCCATATAGACGTCCGGCGCATGGAGCAGTGTGCCGGCCTCGGCAATAGCCACGACAGCCAGGGAATTCGCCATGGCCTTTGCGCACAGGCCCGTGCCTTCCAGGGGATCAAGGGCGATATCAACAGCTGGTCCCGCACCGGTTCCGACCTTCTCGCCGATATAGAGCATCGGGGCTTCGTCCCGCTCGCCTTCGCCGATCACCACGGTGCCGTCGATGGCAAGTTCATTCAGCGCCGTGCGCATGGCGTCCACGGCGGCCTGGTCGGCGCCATGCTGGTCGCCGCGCCCGACAAAAGGCCCGCAGGCGATGGCCGCGCGTTCAGCGACGGCCGCGAGTTCGAAATTCAGGCCGTCATCAATGGTGGTGGTCATGGGATCCCCTCTCTCGGCGTGATGTTGCGATATGCGGGTCGTCAGATCTTTTCGATGCGGATCATGCAAGGCGTGCCAGTCACCGAATCAAGGGCAGCGAACTGGTCGACGGCGCTCCGCATCACCCGGTCCGGGGCCTCATGGGTGACCATCACGATGGGCACGACCCCATTGGGTCGGCGCCCGCGCTGCAGAATGCTTTCAATGGAAATCTCCGCATCGGCCAGGATCTGGGTGATGCGGGCCATAACGCCCGGACGGTCAATGACCCGTAAACGCACATAGTGGGCGCCCACATGGTCCTCGATAGGCACGAAGGTCCGCTCCACTTTGTCCGAGCCGGCAGCCATATAAACCGGCAGGCGCAGACCCCGGGCAAGATCGATAAGATCCGCCACAACCGCAGAAGCCGTGGGTCCCTCCCCAGCGCCGGGCCCTTCCAGGAAAATGCGTTGTACAGGGTCGGCCTCGACCAGTGCCGCGTTCATGACGCCGCTGACCTCGGCCATGGGCGTGCGCAGGGTCACGAGCGAGGGATGGACGCGCGCGCTGATGCGGCCATGGCCGAGCCATTGGGCGGTGGCAAAAAGCTTGATCCGGTAGCCGAGTTCGGCGGCAAAGCGGATATCGTCCGTCTCGATGGCCTCAATGCCCTCCACATGCACCTGATCGAAGGGCACCGGCGCACCAAAGGCCAGGGCTGCGAGAATGGCGATCTTGTGGGCGGCGTCCGTTCCCTGAATATCCGTGCTGGGATCGGCCTCGGCATAGCCCTTGTCCTGGGCCTCCTTCAGAACGTCGCCGAAACTGGCGCCGGTCTCTTCCATCTGGCTCAGGATGTAATTGCAGGTGCCATTGAGAATGCCGGTGATCCGGGTCACCGCATTACCGGACAGGCCCTCCCGCAGGCTTTTGACGATTGGGATGCCTCCAGCCACCGCCGCTTCATAACGCAGGGCCACGCCGGACCGGTCAGCTTCGCGCGCCAGGGACGGACCATGGATCGCCAGCAGCGCCTTGTTGGCCGTCACCACATCCTTGCCGGCGGCAATGGCTTTCGAAACGATTTCCAACGCAACACCATCAGCGCCGCCGATAAGCTCCACCACCACATCGACGTCATTCGCTTCGGCCAGAGCGCGCGGATCATCCACCCAGCGCATGGTTGAAAGATCGATGCCACGGTCGAGATCCCGGCTGCGGGCCGAGACGGCCGTGATTTCGACCGGCCGGGCGCTGCGCAGGGCAATCAGCTCGGCATTTTGCGTCAGGGTCTTGACCACGCCGCGGCCCACAGTGCCGAGGCCCGCGATGCCGATGCGAAGGGGGCCGGTGCTGGGGGA
>CAYUYV010000022.1:15966-17319 GCA_964449455.1 uncultured Alphaproteobacteria bacterium
TGGGGGAAGACGTGTCCATGGGCAAGTCCGTAATGGGCCGGAAGGCGTTGGGACCGGCGGCAGACCTGGCGGGCCGGGACTGTCGCGGCACTGAAGCGGTTGGTTTCCCCGTGTCTTAGCCGATTTGGATGCGGCGCGTAAGGGACGGGCGGATGAGGTGTTGCGAAGGCGGCGAACGAAGGCGCTGATCGAAGGCCTGGCGCCGGACTGGCGACGGGCTCGCCTCACGGCGTTTGCGCAGCGTCGCCGGGCCTTTCCGCGGGCGCGCCGCCGGCCGGAAGGACGGGCGGCAGGGCTGAGGGTGGCGGGGCCAGCGTGGCATCGCCCTGGACGGATTCCCGCTCGCGCAACAAGGATGCGGGAAGCAAGGGCGTGCGCCGCGACTGGGGCGGTTGGGGCAGCCGCTCCAGCATGTCCGGGCCCAACACATCCCGCTCCAGTTCCGCCAACAGCCGACGAGTCTGCAGCCCGCGCAGCACCTCTTCTTGTTCCGCGCTTGCCGCTGCGCCATCAGCTCCAGCGTCGGCCTTTTGCCCGCTGCCCGGTATGCCGGCTTTGTCCGGAGCGCCTGCGGCTTGTCTCCCGGACTGTTGGGATGGAATGCCGGGCAGATCGGCCAGATCGGGATAGGCCGTCTCGGCTTTTCGTGCCTCAGCGTCCGTTGACGACCGGAAGAGGCCGCAGCCGGCCAAGGCGGGCGAAAGGCCAAAGACGAGGCAAAGCATCAGCATTCGGTCACAAACGCGCCATCCAGCCCAGCCACTCACAGCTCTACACCTTCAATTTTGTCATCGATGACCACGAGAACCCGGTAGCCCGGCTTCAGGATTGGTGCACCTGATTCATCCCGCACCATGGTCCCGTCCGACTTTGTGAGACCCGCCGCATAGTCAAAAGGAAATTCGGGCACCATTCCGGCATGATTTTCCCGGATCCGTTTGAAGAGGGCACGGGAATGGTCAAGGGCCAACCGGATACAGCCGCCGGAGGCCCGCCGGCCCAGCCGGCGATGGGTCGACCGTCCGGCCGCGTGAATCGCATAGCCGGTTTTGCGGGTCGCATAGTCCCAGTCAAAAAACATGGCATAAGGCATCGCGGCGCCATTCCACTGATAGGACCGGACAAAGGTGTAAAAGCGGTTCTTGTCGAGGCGAAAAAGCCCCGTGGGCGTTTCGGTGAAATAGCGCTCCCGCCGCTCCCGGCCCGTTGAGACCAGCCACCGGTCCGTCAGCGTCACCGCAAGGGGAGACTTTTTTGGCAAGGCGGGGACACTCGCCGGGCCGTTAAGGGGCATGCTCGCTCCCTCACCCGCTGCCGCCACTGTGCGCGCGTTCGGGTTGCGCGCGTTCGGGT
>CAYUYV010000022.1:17419-25912 GCA_964449455.1 uncultured Alphaproteobacteria bacterium
TGCGCGCGTTCGGGTTGCGCGCGTTCGGGTCCGGCGCGGTCCGCACCGCCACCTTTTCGAACACGAACATCTGTTGGGACCAGATGCCCCGCGTGGCTTTGTTGACATACAGATAAAGATCGAAAAAGGGCGTGATACTATCGGGCACCAGGTCGATCAGCCGATCCTTCGGGGACAGGAACAGCGCATCAGGCCCTAAAGGCAGCGCATAGGGCGGCGCCATGATGAAGGGCTTTGGCGAATAGGGCTTGGGGTCAACTTCCTTAACCAAATTCAAATAAATTTCATCGAGCGTCATCAGGTCTTCGAGAACTGGTCCCGGTCCGGACAAATCCGGCACGCTTTGCGGCCCCGCGGCCTGTCCCGATTGGTCCTGGACTTGTGCCGCACCGGCGCGCGCGTGGGGCGCAAAGACAGTCTGGATCATGAGGATCAGGAGGATGGTGAGCCACCGCAACCCGGTGTGCGCCCCCGCCTTCAGCCAGCGGTCAGGCCGCCCTTCCTTCCGCTTGTTCGTCCGCCGAGTTCCGTCGACCGCGTTGATCATCGCGCCGCAATTCCCCCCGTCTTTCGGCCCCTTGCGCCGGCAAATCCCGACTGGACACCTCAGGCTCATGGCAGGAATATACATGACGAGAGACACGCTCAAAAAGGGCACGACCATAAAAACAAAGCGTGCGACGCGTATTCCAATCCGGAAAACACTCGCTGCGATGGGGGCATCCATGTCCGAGAGTTCACAAGAGCACGGCGCGGGACGGAACGAACTGACAGGGGATGGTGAGATCGGCACGGAACAGGGGGCGGATCTTGGACATTCCGGCACGGCCGATCCGTTTGCCACGCTGACCGACCTGCCTTTGAAAGAGCCGTCAGCGGATCCGCAGTCGAATGCAGCGCGCTACGACAGCGACGATATGCTGGATTGGCTGGGCCCCCTCCCCACGGCCGCCATGCAGTTCCATGCGGCCCAAGGGAACGGTTCTGAGGGGCAGTCCCCCCAAAGCGATGTTCCATTGACCAGCGCGGCTGCGTCGGGCTCGGGATCAGGCGAGCCGCCGCTGCCCAAGGCGCCCTCATCGACGCCCCCGTCCCCAGCAGGCAGCCAGCCCTCCAAACCGGCAACGCAGCCAGCAGCGGCCCAGCCACCAAAGACGGACACACCCCAAGCCGCTGACACATCCGCGTCCCAAAAAGAGGGGGCCGACAAAGCAGGCGGCAAGGCAGACGGCACCAAGGACGACCTTTCCCCGCCCTACCAGACACCCGATCCCGTGCTGCTCGGCCAGAACCTCGCCCAGGCGGCAGCCCAGTGCCAGGAATTGTTGAGCGAGTTTGTCGCCCGCCAACAGGATGCGTTCGGGAAGTCAGGGCCCGACCCCTACAATCTGACTGGGCCTTTCACCCAGCTTCTCCAGCGCTTCATGAGCGACCCGTTCCTCATTATGCGCTCTCAAATGGAGCTGTGGCAGGCCCAGACGGCCCTGTGGCAGGCCACCATGCGCCGCTTTATGGGGGAAAAGGTCGATCCCGTCGTCGAGCCAGGCCGCGGCGACAAACGCTGGCGCCATCCCGAATGGGCCAACAACCAGATTTTCGACTTCATGAAGCAGAGTTATCTGCTGACCACCAAATGGCTGCAGGACACGGTCCATGACGTCGAGGGCATGGATGACGACACCAAACGCCGTGTCGAATTCTACACCAAACAAATGGTTGATGCCTTCTCCCCCTCCAATTTCGTCCTGACCAATCCGGAGGTGATCGAAGAGACCATGAAGTCGAACGGGGAAAACCTCGTTCGTGGTCTGAACAATCTGCTGCGTGACCTGGAGCGCGGCAAGGGTGAACTGTGGATCCAGCAGACTGACCTTGACCATTTCGTGGTCGGTGAGAATGTGGCCACGGCCCCAGGCTGGGTCGTCTTTCAGAACGACCTGTTCCAGCTCATCCAATATGCGCCGACCACGGAAACGGTCTATGAGCGGCCCCTGCTCATTTTCCCCCCCTGGATCAACAAATACTACATTCTCGATTTGCGGCCGGAGAACTCTTTCATCCGCTGGGCGACCGATAAGGGGTACACGGTCTTTCTCGTCTCCTGGGTCAATCCCGACGACAATCTGGCCCATGTATCCTTCGAGGATTATCTGGCCGACGGCGTCATCAAAGCGCTCCAGGCGGTCCGGGATGCAACGGGGGCGCCAGACGTTAACGCGATCGGCTATTGCATCGGTGGAACGCTGCTCACATGCGCCCTCTCCTATTTCGCTGCCCGCGGCGAACGGCCGGTCAACGCGGCGACCTTCTTTGCCGCCCAAACGGATTTTACCGAAAGCGGCGAATTGCAGGTTTTCATCGACGAACACCAGATCAACAGCATCGAGAATATGGTCGATGCCGATGGCGGGTATCTGGACGGCGTGAAGCTTGCCAACACATTCAATCTTCTGCGGGCGAATGATTTGATCTGGTCCTTCGTCATCAACAATTATCTGATGGGTAAGGACCCGAAACGGTTTGACCTGCTTTATTGGAACTCCGACCAGACCCGCCTGCCCCGCGAAATGGTGAGCTACTATCTTCGGGAATTCTACCGCGGGAACAAGCTGTCAACGGGCCAGATGCAGATGCTGGGTGAGGTCTTGGACATGGGCAAAGTGGATATTCCCATGTATATCCAATCCTCCAAGGAAGACCACATCTCGCCGGCCCGCTCGGTGTTCAAGGCCACCAATCTGTTCAGCGGCGACGTCCGTTTTGTCCTGTCCGGCAGTGGCCACATTGCCGGCGTGATCAATCATCCGGATGCGAAGAAATACCAGTACTGGATCAATGAGGCGAAGGTAAACGATTTCGACAGCTGGTTTGCCGGCGCGGTCGAAACACCCGGCTCCTGGTGGCCCGATTGGGACCGGTGGCTCTCCAAACTGTCCGGCGAGCGCATTCCGGCCCGGGTCCCCGGAGATGGAGCCCTCGATCTGATCGAACCAGCGCCCGGGTCCTATGTGAAGGTCAAGTCCAGCTAAGCCGAACGCGGGTGGACGCCCGCGGGGCAGGTCTTCGCGGGTTCTATTCGCCGGCGAGCAATGGTGCTATAGACCGCTGTCAAGGACAGAGATGCGCTGCCCCGATCCCCGTCGGGGCAGTTCTCGATTCGCCCGTCGAAGGGTAAGGCCGCGGCAGAAGGCCGCGTATGACCATCCCCCTCCAGCGCGGATAGCTCCCTGTCATTCCGATCGCGAACCCCATACTGGGACGGCGGCTCGGATCCCAACCACGGATCCAGCGGGCCGTTTTGTGGTTTGCGATCCCCCTTTGATCGGCATGGCCATCCCGTGTCAGGCGCAGGGCGAGCAGCATCGCTCAAACCATCCGATGGACGCTGAAGAGACGACCGGGAAAAGACAAAAAGGATATGGAGATCCAATGACTGAAAGCGGCCGCCTGATGGCGGGGAAGCGTGGCCTGATAATGGGTGTCGCCAATGACCGGTCCATCGCCTGGGGCATTGCCAAGGCCTGTGCGGACCATGGCGCGGAACTCGCCTTCACTTATCAGGGCGATGCACTGAAGAAACGCTGCGAGCCTCTGGCGAAATCCGTCGGTGCCGATCTGGTCCTGCCTTGCGATGTGACCGACCCGGCCAGCATGGACGCGACGTTCCATGCCTTGAAAAACGAATGGGGCCGGCTCGATTTCCTCGTCCACGCCATCGCCTTTTCCGACAAGGAACAGCTCAAGGGTCGCTACATCGACACGACCTTCGACAATTTCCATATGACCATGTCGATCTCCTGCTACTCGTTCACGGCCATCGCCCAGCGGGCCGAAGCGCTCATGAGCGAAGGCGGAAGCCTCCTGACACTGACCTATTTCGGCGCTGAGCGGGTCATGCCCCATTACAATGTCATGGGGGTCGCCAAGGCCGCCCTTGAGTGCTCCGTGCGCTATCTGGCGGAAGATCTCGGCAAAAAGAATATCCGGGTCAATGCCATTTCCGCCGGCCCCATCAAGACCCTTGCCGCATCCGGGATCGGGGACTTCCGTTACATCCTCAAATGGAACGAGTACAACGCACCCTTGCGCCGGAATGTGGGCATTGACGAGGTCGGCAACTCCGCCCTCTACCTCATGAGCGATCTGGGAGCCGCGGTGACCGGAGAGGTCCACCATGTGGACTGCGGCTACCACATTGTTGGCATGAAAGCTGTCGATGCCCCGGATATTTCCGTGTCCTGATGTCTGAGAACGCCTTCGGCCAGATCTTCCGTGTCACCACCTGGGGGGAATCCCACGGGCCAGCCCTCGGCTGTGTCATCGACGGTGTTCCGCCGGGGATTGCTCTCACCACGGACATGATCCAGGCCCAGCTTGACCGGCGCCGCCCAGGCCAGTCACGGCATGTGACCCAGCGGCGCGAGCCGGACGCTGTCCGGATCCTGTCCGGCGTGTTCGAAGATGACCGGACGCCGGGCCCGCTCACCACGGGAACACCCGTCAGCCTGATGATTGAAAATGTCGATCAGCGCTCGAAGGACTATTCAGACATTCGGGACACTTATCGTCCGGGCCATGCGGACATCACCTATGACGCCAAATACGGCATTCGGGACTATCGGGGCGGTGGGCGCTCCTCAGCGCGGGAAACGGCCGCGCGGGTGGCTGCTGGCGCTGTTGCCCGCGCCGTGCTGGACAGCCTTTATGGTGCCCTGCCCGTCCGCGCGGCCCTGGTCCAGCTCGGTCCCCATGGCATTGACCGCACCCGGTGGGACTGGGCCGCGGTGAATGCCAATCCGTTCTTTTGTCCGGACCCGGAGGCTGTCGGAGCCTGGGAGACCTATCTTGATGCCATCCGCAAGGCGGGATCGTCCTGCGGGGCCGTGGTGGAGGTGGTGGCAGAGGCGATGCCCGCAGGTCTTGGCGCACCAGTCTATGGTAAACTCGATGCGGATCTCGCCGCCGCGCTCATGTCGATCAATGCGGTCAAAGGCGTTGAGATCGGTTCGGGCTTTCGCGCCGCCGCCTTTGAAGGGCCGGAAAACGCGGACGAAATGCAGATCGGCAATGACGGCCGCCTGACCTTCAGCTCGAACCATGCCGGCGGTGTCCTGGGCGGCATATCCACGGGCCAGAACCTTGTAGCGCGTATTGCTATCAAGCCGACCTCCTCCATTCTCACGCCGCGCCGGTCCATAACCCGCGACGGCGCCCCGACCGAGGTGATGACCAAGGGACGTCACGACCCTTGCGTGGGCATCCGCGCCGTTCCAGTGGCCGAGGCCATGGTGGCCTGTGTCCTCGCGGACCATGCCCTGAGGCACCGGGCCCAGACAGGGCGCCTTGGCGCCGCGCCGGGAACGCCGGCCCATTCCGCTTCGGCACCGAAAGTGCCACACTGACCACTTTGGAAGGATCAGACGGTCGGAGGGGGGCCGCGTGGGTAAGGGTGGCATCGTGTCGGGCGACGAGCGCTATGAGGTGTATTTCACCGAGGGCCGAGGCCGGATGGCCATCTGGCTGTCGGGCGTCTTCGCCCTTGTGTTGATCCTGGGCGGCTTCATTCTCGCCGATCCCATTCTCATGCTGACCAGCCTCATGCCCATGGCCGTGTCGGGCTATCACCTGCCCATGGCCCGCAACGAACGTCCACAAATTGTCATCTGCGAACAAGGCCTGACCATTGATGGCCTTGGCCATGTGGACTGGGCCGAGGTTCACGACATCGATTTGTGGGAGCCGGCCGGCCTTGACCATTCAGCCTTCGGCACAGAGACCCTCAGCGAGCTGATTGTGGAGACGACGCACAATATCGAATTCACAATCGACCCGCAGCAGGACATGACCCTGATGCGGACTTTTCAGGTGATGGTCTGGCGACTTGAGGAGCTCAATGTCGTCCGGATCCGTCTTGGGCTCCTCGACGTGGATCCTGATCTTTTGGTGCGCCGGGCACGGACCCAGCTCAGGCATTCCCGGGGCTGGATTTCCTGAACACCATCATCTTGGTCAGGAAGCTCTGATCACCCCATTGATAGGCGAGACCGTGCTCCTCGAAGAGCTGCACCAGATCTTCCGAGAGATACCCCATGTAATAGGGCTCGTGGAAGCCGACCGGAAAGGCTTCGAGAATGCCGTCCCACTCAGGATCATCCCCAAACTGAAGAGAGTCGGCGAGGATGAATGTCCCGCCTGGCTTGACGACACGTGCGATTTCCGCAGCCACCGTGCGCCGGACCTTGGGCGGCAGCTCATGGAACAGATAGATCGCGGTTACAATATCATGAGCGCCGTCATCGAAGGGCATCACTTCCGCATTGGCCTCGACAAAATCGGTCCGGCTCCAAGGGGCAAGATTGCGCCGCGCTTCCTTGAGATAAGCCGCCGACAGATCAAGCGCAGTTACGGGCAGACGCGGATAATTGTCCTTGACGAAGGTGAGGAAACGGCCGGTTCCCGTGGCCACATCAAGCAGTGACGCGCTGCGCTGGTCACGGCCAGACAGTGCCTCTCGGAGGGGAACGAGCACCTGGCGGCGCATTGCATCGGCAAGTCCCGTAAAGAGCACTTCCACCTGGGTGTCATAGATCTGTGCACTGTCTTCAGAGAGCCAGCCACCACTCTGATAGTGGAAATTCTGGAGATAGTAGCGGGGGTAGTGGTCCTTTTTATCTTCCGTGAACACCTCGGAATTGGACCGGGCCATGCGCCGTTTGTCGACCGCCGGCACATCGCGCAGAAAGGCAAGGCTCTGGCGCAGGGCCCGGCCCGGCTTTGGCAGAATGTCGTGGGGCCGGGCGTACAGCCCCTCTTCGATATTGCGCCACTCACGGTCCACCACATCGCGCAGCTTACGAAGCATCGTGGCCCGGTCCGGAACATTCCCCTTGGGGCGAAAGGTGGGCTCGCCAGGTGGTGTGAACGGGCCGGACAGGCGTTGGGCCAGGACATAGTGGCTGCCATACCAGGCCATGCGCGCCGACTGGGACAGCCCGTATTGCATGCGATCTACCAATCCAACCATTACAGTCCTCCTCGCCTCAAGCGCGGTGCATCAGTCCAACACACTCAATATGGGCGGACCATACGAACTGGTCCACGGGGTGAACCGTCGCGAGGCTAAAGTCAGCATCGGCCAGGATGCGGGCGTCCCGGGCGAAGGTCGCGGGATTGCAGGAGACCAGAACCACGCGCTGCACATCCGATGCCGCCAGAGCCTCCGCCTGGGCTTGGGCGCCGGCCCGGGGTGGATCCATGACGATGGCGCCATAGGGTGCCAGCTCTTTGGGCCCCAGGGGGCGCATGAAAAGGTCACGCCGGTCGACTGTGACCGGCTTCAGACCCTGGTGGTGTCGGCGCGCCATATCGAGGGCATTGAGGGTCTGCGCATCCTGTTCAACCGCGTGGACAGCATGATCGCCCGCCAAGGCAAGGGCAAAGGTGCCGCATCCGGCAAACAGATCCGCCACGGACCCGGCGCCCGCAACACCGTCCCGAACCAGCCGGGTGAGATGAACCTGTCCTTCCGCACTGGGTTGTAGAAAGCCACCCGGCGGCGGTGTCACGGCCACCTGCCCCATGGTGATGACCGGTGGCCGCCATTCCGCAAGGGTCTGACCTGCAAGACTGAGCCGCGCCGCATTCACCGTCTGGGCAGCGCCGAGCAGAGCCTCGGTGGTCGCCAGATCCGGATCCATTACCGTGGAGCCCCGGCTCTCCGGCCGCAGATCGATATCGAGCCCGGTTTCGCTGGCCAGCACGTGAAGCTGGCCCGCATTGCCAAGCGCCGTTGCTGCCCCTGCGAGCGCGACAAGACCAGCCCAGGCCGCGTCAATGGCCGGCACCAGAACGGCACAGCGTTTGACGGCAACAAAGGCGTGGGACCGGCGGGCCTGGAAGCCAAGCTGGGCGTGGCCCCTGCCGACTGCCCGATAGGTCAGGGTCACGCGGCGCCGCCGGTTTGCCGGCACGCTCAGGACCTCGGCCACAGGCGGCGCGGCAAATCCCCTTTGGGACAGGGCATGGATGATAAGGTCCCGCTTCCATGCGGTCTGGGCCGCCGCCTCGAAATGTTGAAGGCTGCATCCACCACAGGTGCCGAAATGGCCACAGGGCGCTTCAACCCGCAGCGGCGAATCGCTGATGCGCTCGGCCCCGTCCATACGCTCACCAATGGCCTCGCCCCGGACCAGTTCCCCCGGCAGGGTCAAAGGCACGAAGACGGGTCCCGCGGGCGTTTCCAGAATCCCATCCCCCTGGGCGCCGAGCCGGTCGACAGTGCCCTCAATGGCCCGGACGCTGGGGCTTGGCCGGGACGGACGCCTTTGCGGACGGCGCGATGGACGCGGCATGACTGTCCTCTCCGAAAATCCGTGTAGAACGGGGGTCCGTAATACCGCTCCTCAGGCCAAGGGACCTGCGATCGCCATGACGACGACCCGGCTCTCCTTCACCCCAGCAGGACGCCAAGGCCCAACAGGACGCCAAGGCCCA
>CAYUYV010000022.1:26012-41565 GCA_964449455.1 uncultured Alphaproteobacteria bacterium
CCGGCTCTCCTTCACCCCAGCAGGACGCCAAGGCCCAACAGGACGCCAAGGCCCAGTAGGACGCCAAGGCCCAGGGGGCGCAACACCGGCGCCGCTGTCCGCAGAGGATATGGACCACCTGAAGACCCTGCTGACCATTGCGGACCGGGACAAGGCACGGGCCGAGACCCTCGGGGCGGATCTTGTCGCCCGCAATCCGGATCATCCGGATGTTCATATTGCCTATGCCCGGGCGCGCTCCCAGCGCCAGGATTATGTCACGGCCGCCCGTCATCTGGACATTGCGGCATGCCTGCATGACGGCCCCATGACCCGGTTCAATCTGGGCTACTGCTTTCGGCAGTTGGGGGACTATGAACGGGCCGCCGCCCATCTGCGCCGGGGCTTTGCCATGCCGGGTGGCCATGTGGCCAATCTGGGCGCCCTGCTCGCCAATACACTTGATGTCCTGGCCCGGCGGGATGAGGCGAAGGCCGTTCTGGCCGCCATGCATGGGCGGGCCTCGCCTGGCGAGAAGCCGATTCTCGATCTCCTTGAAGTGTATCTGTCCGTGGATGGTGATTTCCGCCGCCTTGGGCCAGACATGCGGGACCGGATGCGCGCCTTTTTCGCGGACAATCCGGATGCGGTGGCGGCGAGCGTGCTGTTTTGGATGAAGTATGACTGTCACGCTTTCGGCCGCCTGGATGACAAGGGGGAATTGGCTCGCCTCATGCGCCAGGCCCGTGAGACGGGCTCTTGCACTGTCGACTCATTCTGGCCGGAGAGTTTTTCCCTGCCGCGGGAGCGGGCCCTCGCAGAAACGACATTGGAGCAGGACCAGGATAACGCGTGGATCTTCAAGCCCGGCGATTTTTCCGGCGGACAGGGAATCGAAGTGTTCACCGCGGCCAAGGCCCGGAACCGAATCGGGGCAGACACCCTAAAGGGCATCTTGCAGCGCTATATCGATCCACCCTTCACGGTGGAGGGCCACAAGATCAATTTACGCCTGCTTCTGGGCCTGACCCGTCACGACCGGCTGGATGGCTTCCTGTGGCACGACGGCCTCGTGACCATTTCCCCCGCCCCTTACGCGGCTCCTGGGAGCACGGGCGATCTGCGGCCCCATGTGGTCAATCTGCTGACCTTCGATGCGCCGGAGGTTATGGCGCCGGTGGGTCCCTTCGACTGCCATATCGTGTCTTTGAAGACTTTGCTCGCCGCCCCGGGCCTGGCGGATCGCCTTGCCGGTTTGCCGGAGCGTCTCGCGGCCATGGCGGGCGACCTCTTGCGCGGACTGGATCAGGCCGGGTTCTTCACCGAGATCCATGACCTGCCGAACCCCACCGCATTTTTGCCGCGTTTCATGGGCCTCGACATTGGTCTCGACTCTGAAGGTCACCCCTGGCTGTTTGAGATCGAGCGCTTTCCCGGTATGGGTGGTGTCACGCCGGCGAGTTCGTCCATCAATGCGCGCTTTCGCGCAGACTGGATCGACTTCCTTCTGGCTCCTGATCCGGCAAACCACACGGCTTTCAGCCGCGTGTGCGGCTGACCCATCTCTTGCCACCTCCAAACATGACTGATCCGTAGGGCTATCATGTCCCGGCGTGTGCTGATGGAGCACGACACACATCACGTGCTGTGTTTTAGGCGGGCTGTACATATTTCTCGCGCCACCCATCTCCCATAGGCCGTGGACCAACGGTTTTTTCTCTTAAATCTCTGTCATCTTCATTGCTGAAAGTCCCGGTCCGCTTAAGCCGACAAAAGCGTTCACAAGAGCGCCATACTCTAGAAACGTTTGGAAAGTTTCATCATTACAACATTGACCCCTTTCTGACCGCGATGGATAAGGGCTTGGGACTGGCGGTCTTGGCTGACGCATGCCTGCGCGCCACGACGCATACGGATCAACGACCAAAGCATGTCATTACCGGGAGTTTACCCATGCAAGGCCAGACGGGCGGGATTTTTGTTCAAGGCGCGGATCAAAATGACTCCATCGTGGGGTCGGCCGGCGCCGATGTGCTCAACGGCGGCTATGGCAACGACATCATTGAAGGTGGTGACGGAAACGACGTCCTCGACGGCGAGCGCGGCTCTGACCTGCTGATCGGCGGCGCGGGCGACGACGTCCTCATCGCAGACTCTGATGCAGGCGAGCCAATTGTCGGGCAAGCCTACAACCCCAATCAGGGGCGCAACGGCGAGATCGATCCCAACACGAAAACGCTTTACCCGAACCAGCCACTGGTGGGCAGCGACATTCTGGTTGGTGGCGCGGGCGCCGACTTGTTTCTGATCAAGCCGCAGATCAACGCCAAGGCTGACATCATTGCCAAGCACACGGATGATGATGGGCGGATCGACTGGGCCGCAGTCGCCGGCGAGAATGACAATGTCCACGACCACTGGGTCGATCGTTTCGGTAAGGACATCATTGCCGATTACTCCAAGGCGGAAGGCGACAAGATCTTCGTCTACGGCCACACCGCCACGTTTGACGGCGTGACCTATGACGATGTGGACAATGACGGCGACAATGAATCGATCGTCCGGATCAAATCCAATCAGCCCAATGGCGGCGCCCACGACGATGACATTCTGGGTTTCATCGTCATCCATGGCGACCGGGTCGAAGAGGATGACATCCAGTTCAACCGCCCGCCGACTTATGGCGTAGTTGAGAGCATCACGGACATTATGGAAGCGGTCGCCCCGACCGGCGTGACCGACATCAACCCGAACGCCCGGCCGTCCAGCAATGAGCTCGGCAACCCCTTCCTTGACATGGTGACTATGGCGCCTCCGGGCGTCGAGCCGCCTTTTGTCGAAAATATGGAAACCGTCCTGAAGGTCATGGGCACGAATGAGACCCTGACCGGCACGGACAATTCCGAGATCATCACCAAGGGCATGGGCGTCGAAGCGGCCGCGTCCCTCGGTGCGCCGATCTCCTATTGGGAACTCGACACGGCGCAGAACGGAGTCTTTGAAGATGCCGGCGGTGTCGCCAACGCCTTCTACTACATTCAGGACAATGACGAAGCATCCCTCCAGACCGGCTTTATTCCCGTTATGCCGGGACCGGATGGTGCCCTGGCTCCGCTCTTCGGCGTGCAGGAGAACAGCTTCGCCTATATCGCGCACAACGAGGCCTATGAGGTCCTGAACGGCACGATCACGGCGTGGTTCAATGCCGTCGATCTCGATGGTCGCCAGACCATCATCTCCAAGGACGGTGCCAACGCCCAAGGGGGCGGCCACTTCAAGGTCAGCGTCCAAGGCGACAAGATGCACATCCGCTTCGCCGACGGTGAAGGCAAGAATGACGGCGACTATAACTATGAGTGGCAGACCAAGCAGGGCGTCATCACCGAAGGCGTCTGGCAGCACTTTGCCCTGTCCTTCACCAAGGACGGCGTTGAGTTCTATCTCAATGGCAATCGCCTGAACGACAATGCCTGGGACCAGGTGGGCGGCTCGAATGACGTCACGCTGGGCAACTACAAGAGCGCTTATGTCATCGGCAACGATAAGCCGTTCGTTCTGGGCGCCAGCACCAGCCGCATCGAGCTCGACCAGACGGCCGAGGCCATGGGCATTGAGGACGACTTCCGGGATCACTTCGAGGGCGGCATCACCAATGTCGGCTTCTGGGGTGGCGACAATCCGGAAGCAGCCCTGACCGGCGCCCAGATCCGGGATCTTTACCAGAACGGCCCTGGCGACCTGTCGGATGCTGGTCCTGGCCTTGGCCCGGTCTACACGGTCAGTGACGACCTCATCAATGCCAATGGCGGCAATGACGTGGTCGATGCCGGCCTCGGCGACGACACCGTGAATGGCGGCGCCGGCAACGACTCCCTTACCGGTGGTTATGGCAACGATATCGTGAATGGTGACAATGGCGCGGACACCCTGATGGGGGGCCACGGCAGTGACACCGTGAATGGTGGTAACGGGAACGACCTGATCATTAGCCGGTCGGATGGCCGTGAGCCGATCATCAACCAAACCATCAATCGGGGCGATGACCCTGACTACGAAGTCGATTTCGCCTCCGGCCTTCTCTATCCGTCCCAGTACAATATCGCGCAGAACGACGTGCTGACGGGCGGCGCGGGCGCTGACACCTTCCGGATTGAGGTGCTGATCAACGCCAAGGAAGACATCATCAACCGCCATGTCATGGAAAACCGGATGATCCATTGGCACGGCGTCGCGGGTGAAAACAACGACGTTCACGATCACTGGGTGGACCGGTTCGGCGATGATACAATCACGGACTTCAATCCGGACGAAGACACCCTGGAAATCATTGGCCACACGGTTGATGTCTACAATATCGACCGCACCCAGGACGTGGACAATGACGGCGTTCGGGACACGATCATTTATGTCCAGTCGAACCAGGGCAATGCGGGCGCCCACAACAAGGATAAGCTCGGCACCCTGACCGTTCTCGGCGTCCAGCTTGACGAGGACGACTTCACAGAAGATGCGAACCCCGCTCCGGGCATCGTCATGACGATTGACGAGTACAAGGAAGCGGTTACGCCGTTCATGCTGCCGGGCGAGACCATCCCAGCCACGCTGGATGACCTCAATATTGAGGCCGGCAGCGGAGAAATCGAAACCATCAGTGAGCTGCCCGATACTGTGGCTGGCGGCCCGACCCCGCCGCCGAACCCGGGCAATGGTGGCGGTAACGGCGGCGGCGGCGGCGGCGCAGTCAACGAAGTGATGGGCACGCGCGGTCGCGATAACCTCACGGGCACGAACAGCCGCGACTCCGTCACGGGGATGTCTGGCAATGACGTCATGAGAGGCATGTCGGGGAACGACATGATGAATGGCGGCAACGGCAATGACACCGTGAATGGCGGTAACGGCAATGACGACCTGGCCGGCGGCGGCAACAATGACGACCTGCGCGGCGATGCCGGTGACGACACGCTGAGCGGCGATAGCGGCAACGACAAGCTGAACGGCGGTACGGGCAATGACAGCCTGGACGGCGGCAGCGGCAACGACACCCTCTATGGTCGGGAAAACAACGACATCCTGATTGGTGGTCTGGGCAACGACCGGGCCTATGGGGATGCCGGCAATGACTTCCTGGGCGGTGATCAGGGCCGTGACATCCTCGATGGTGGTGACGGTAATGACTTGCTGGACGGCGGTGCCCACAATGACACCCTCAAGGGCGGCAAAGGTAACGACACCCTGAATGGCGGCACCAGCCACGACAATCTTGATGGCCAGGACAATAACGACCAGCTCAATGGTGGCGACGGGAACGATACGCTTGACGGCGGTCGCCACCACGACACCCTGAATGGCGATGACGGCAATGACCGCCTGATTGGTGATCACGGCAATGACGTTCTCAATGGCGGCCGCGGCAACGACTCCCTGGATGGTGGAGCCGGAAACGACGCCCTCAACGGCAATGCCGGCCGCGATACGCTGATTGGTGGCAATGGCAATGACCGCCTGAACGGTGGCAATGACAGAGACACCCTGGATGGCGGCAATGGCACCGACAACCTGGATGGCGGTGCTCAGAATGACCGCCTGATTGGTGGCTTCGGCAGCGATACCCTGCGCGGTGATGACGGCAACGACATGCTCGATGCCGGCGGCGGCAGTGACCGCCTGATCGGTGGTCGCGGCAATGACACCATGGAAGGTGGAGCCGGTGTCGACACCTTCATCATCAGCGGCAATTTCGGACGCGATGTCCTTGTGGACTTCACGACGTCGGACCGGGTGGACGCCAGTGGCACCAATCGCGACTTTGACTATTTCGACCGCAATGATGACGGGCGGATCAACCGCCAGGATATTAGCGGCGTGGTTGATATCGCGCGCGGTGACATGACGCTGCGCTTCGGCGGTGGCTCGACCCTCACCTTTGATGGGGTGACCGAGGTCCTTGAGAACGACTTCGTCTTCTGACGCACCATTCCGCACACTGTTGCTTTGGCCGGCTGGGGGGTGTCTCCGGCCGGCCTTTTTTTGTCGTGTGCCCCGGGGGCACGTCTTTCGGACCTCAAGGGCTTTCCGGCTGCCGGGAGGGCGGTTAGGCTGCCGGCAAACTGGGCGGGAGGCCGGCATGGCGCGGATTTTCATCAGCTATCGGCGAAATGACGAGGCTTTTGCGGCCGGGCGGGTTGCCGACACCTTGCGGGCCCGGTTCGGACGCCGGGCGGTGTTTTCGGATTCCGAGATCGTCGGCGGTGTGCGTTTTGCCGAGGATATTGCAGCGCGGCTCGCCGTGAGCGAAGTGCTGGTCGTGATCATCGGGGCGCGCTGGCTGGACATCCTGAGGGAGCGTGAGGTCGCAGCGGATGAAGAGGATTTTGTCCGCCTGGAAATCACCACCGCGCTGGAGCGGGGCCTGCCCATCGTGCCGGTCCTGCTTGAAGGCGCCACCTTGCCAAGCGCCAGCGCCCTGCCCCCGGACCTCGCCGGCTTTATCGATCACAATGCCCGGCGCGTGCGTACCCTGGAATTCGAAACCGATATGGGGCCGGTGATTGGTGATGTCCGCGCCCATCTTGCCCACCGGAGCAGCCGGCGCCGGACCGCGGCGGCCACAGGGTTTGGGCTGGGCCTGATCGGCCTGACCGCCGTCGGCGGCCTCTTGTGGCACGTGACCCGGCCGGCACCGGAGCCGGACTTTGTCCTCCAGGCCACGGGGGCGGACCGGCCTGAAGGTCAGGACGGCACGACCCGTTTCGTGTTCGCCCTGCGCCTGAAGACGCCGTTGCGCGAGGCCCTGTCCTTCACAGCCGCCGTCACCGGAGGCACGGCGGATGCGGAGGATTTCACCGGGGGCCGCTTGCCAAGGCTGAGCGGGGAGCTGTCTCCGGGGGCGGACCGCATGCCCATCTTGATCGATGTGGCGGGCGACCGGGACATCGAAGCCGACGAGACATTCATTGTGACAGTGACCTTCAAGGCGCCTGCAAACCTCCCCGCCCTCACGGCAATGGGCACCATCCGCAATGATGATTAGGCTCGGTCCGGGCGGACCTGGCGCCGCCGGTGACGGGCGCGTCAGGGCGTGGTGTGCCGTGGGCTCACCCTATGGCGTGGCTTGCGAGCGGGCGAAATCATAGGTGTACTGATGATTGGGCTCGAAAATGCCCCGCGCCTTGAGGCCGTCGAAGGCGGCCAGGACGTCCGCCCAGGGGCGTGCCTCTGCCCGAGCCAGCTTGAACAACGGCACCACCACGTCCCGGGCAAACTCGACATTCGTCGAGTCCTGTTCGGCCAGATCTCGTGCGATGCCCAAGGCCGACCCATAGGCAGCCAGGGCCTCGGCCACGGCGCCCTGGCACAGCGGAGCCACGCCGTGCTCATCCAGGGACAAGCCCCTTAGCCGGAGGGCATCGGGCACGCCGCGGCGGCCATCGGCCTTCGCCCGCCCTTGTTCCGCATCCGCCATGCGCATCCTCCCGCGTCACTCCGGATCACCATCCAAACGCTTCATTAATACAACTGTGAGGCGATGGTGTGAATAGGAACAGGGATAGACCATGCCAGCAAATGGGGCAGAGATGGCACACAGCCATGGGCCGCGAGCGGGGCAAAACTGACACCCTCGGGATGTAACTTCACCCTCGCCATCTGGATGGCTGGACGGGGGATGGCGCCTCCCGTTAGGTTAGCTTCAGGATGGGTTTCGGGGTGGGACAGGCCATGCGCAGACGATGGACAGCCCATCGGAAAGATATATTTCGGATTAAAGTTCATTAACGCAATCACCACCGACGGGTCACTCAACGCCTAAGGGGGCGCACACCGTGCTGCGACTTTCGACACGCGACCGCTTTGCCTTGGACCGGAAGACCGTCAATCTCTGGGCCCTGTTTGGCTGGTTCCGCACCGTCCTGGGCCCGGAGCAGGGCTTCTACTGGCTTGCCGTCATCTATGGCGTTGCCATCAGCCTGCTGACGCTCGCCCTGCCCATTTCCGTCCAGGTGCTTATCGACACCGTCGCCAATACCGGTTTGGTCCAGCCCGTGCTGGTGCTCGCCGGCGTGCTCATGAGCCTGTTGCTCATTTCAGGCCTGCTTGAAGCCTTGCGCACCCATGTGATGGAAGTTTTCTCACGTCACATCTACGCGCGTATGAGCGCGGAAATCGCCATTCGGGCCGTGCATTCCGAGGCCTCCTATTTCCAGGAAGGCAAGCGCGACAGCCTGTTCAACCGCTTTTTCGACATCATGATCGTCCAGGCGATGATCCCTTCACTGCTCATGGGGGCTTTGCCGCTGGTGTTCCAGGCGGTCATCGGCTTCATCGTCGTGTCGCTCTATCACCCCTATTTCCTGATCTTCACATTGGTTCTGGTCGTATTGATGTGGTTAATCTGGATTATCTGGGGGCCCAGCGCCATCCGCACGGCGATTGATGAATCCTATGCCAAATATGACACGGCCCATGACTTGGAGGGACTGGCGGAGAACAACGATTTCTATCACTCCGACCGCAGCATCGATTTTGCCTTGCGGGACACGGATGACCGGATCTTACGCTATATCGATGCCAACAAGGCCCATTTCCGGCGGTCCTTCTCCCAGAAGGTTTCCCTCCTGATCCTCTATGCCTTGGGCAGCGCCGCGCTTCTTGGCATTGGCGGGTGGCTGGTCATTCAAGGGCAGCTCACCTTGGGCCAGCTTGTGGCCGCGGAGCTGATCATGTCCGCGATCCTGCTGGGCCTTTCTCAGTTCGGCATCTATCTCGACCAGTTCTATGAGCTGTGTGCCGCCGTGGACAAACTGTCGGCCTTTTTCCGCATTCCCCAGGAAGCCGATACAAGCGGGCGCAAGCTTCCCGATCAGCCGGCCCGCGTGGAGTTTGACGGGGTGAGCGCAAGTCGTCGCGGCGGACCGGAGCTTGCCTTCACGGTCGATCTGCCCGCGGGCAGCAATACAATTGTGCGCGGATGTTCCGTGCCCGCCCAACGGGCTTTTCTCAGTCTGCTCCAGGGGCACACGCGGCCGGACAGCGGCTGGGTCCGGATCAGCGGGGAGGACATCCAGGACATCGACCTGCGGCATTTGCGGGACCGTGTGATCGTGCTTGACCGACTCGATATCGTCGAATGCACCATGGACGACTATCTCGACATGGCCATTGACGAGCAGAGCCGGACCCGCAAGGCGGAGATCCTGAAGCTGACCCGGCTGGACGAGACCCTGGAACGCCTGCCCGAAGGCATCGACACCCATATCATTCCCTCCGGCTGGCCCCTCTCCCCCTCGGAGACCTTGCGTCTGAAACTGGCCGGCGCCCTGCTCGCCAATCCGCGCATTCTGGTCCTGACCGAAATCTTCGACCTTGTCGAGCGGCGCTATCTCAATCCCATTCTGGACTATATCGGGCGGGATCGGGGCATGACCTTCATTCGGTTCACGGATGACCTGCCCAACGACCATGACGACTACGCGCTCGTACTGCACGCCCGGATGCAGGAATTCAGCCCGCTGAGCGATTGGGCCCGTGAAAGGACGCAACTCGCATGACTGAGACCTTGAACGGCAACGGCTCGCAAGGCCTCAGCCTGGCGGCCCAGCGGCATCACCAGACCCATTTCGACGCCATCAAATCCGTGCGCGCGCCCCTTGTCGCACGGGCTTTCGCCGTGCTCATCCTGGCACTGATCGTACTTTTGACCCTGTTCATGTATTTTGTGCCCTGGATTCAAACGACATCCGGCTTCGGCACCGTGACAGCCCTCGACCCGCGGGACCGGGCCCAGGACATCAGCGTGCTGGTCTCGGGCCGGATCCAGGAATGGTATGTGCGCGATGGGTCGCAGGTGAAAAAGGACGACCCCATCCTGCGCATTGTCGATAACGACCCCAATCTGGTAGAGAACCTGACAGCCGAGCGCGGAGCCCTCGTGCAGCAGCTCGAAGCGGCCAAGGCCGCGACCCGCACCGCACAACTCGATTTCGACCGAAAAAAGCGCTTGTTCGACCAGGGGCTGACATCGCGTCTTGAATTCGAAACCGCGCAGATCAGGCTGGAGGATCTGCGCTCCCGGGAAGCGGCGGCAGAAGCTGCCCTGAACCGTGCCGATGTGAACATCTCGCGCCAATCGACCCAGGTCGTCCGCGCCCCCCGCGACGGCACGATTCTCACGGTCACGGCTGGCGATGCCGCCACCTTCGTGCGCGAGGGTCAGGCCGTGGCGACATTTTTGCCCGACGGGGGCGAACGTGCCGTTGAACTCTTCATTGATGGCCGCGATATCGCATTGATTGTCCCGGGTCGGAAAGTCCGTCTTCAGTTCGAAGGCTGGCCGGCGGTGCAGTTTTCCGGCTGGCCGTCCGTCGCCATTGGCACCTTCAGCGGCGAGGTGGCCTTTGTGGATCCTTCCGCCTCCGCCAATGGCCGGTTTCGCATTCTTGTGGTGCCTGATCCCGATGCGCCGGAGGAAGACAGCTGGCCGGAGGAGCGCTTTATCCGCTTCGGCTCCCAGGCGCGCGGCTGGGTCCTGCTTGATGAAGTGCGAGTCGGCTATGAACTTTGGCGACAGATGAACAATTTCCCGCCCAATCTTCCGTCCTCCACGACACAGCAAGGGGGTGGCAATGGCGGCGGTTAAGCTCCGCGTCGCGCGTGGCTTCGCCGTCCTGACGCTTGGTTTTCTCGGCACACTGACCATGACGGCGGCGCCTGCCCGTGGTGCCGACACCCTGATGGCCGAGGATGTGCTGGCCTCGTCGGCTCGCTATGCGCCGCAGATCCTCCAAGCCCTGGCAGACGTCAAAGCGGCAGAGGGTGAAGCCTTGTCCGCGGAAGGCGCCTTCGACACACAAGTGAAAACAGACGGTTTCGGACGGTTTTCCGGCTTCTGGAACGGCCGTGTGATCTCCACCACCGTGTCCCAGCCCCTGCGAACCATCGGGGCCACCCTGTTCGGCGGCTACAAGGTCTCGGACGGGCGTTTTCCGATCTATGAGGACATCAATTTCACCAATACAGGCGGGGAGTTCAAGGCGGGCTTTGTGCTCTCCTTGCTGCGGAACCGGGCCTTTGATGCGCCGCGTGCCGGGCTTGTGGATACGGGCTTGGGCCTGGAACAGGCGGCCATTGACCTGCTCATCTCCCGCATTGGGGTGCAGCACAGGGCCCTGACCACGTATCAGCTTTGGGTGGCCTCCGGGGTTCAGCTCAAGATCTATCGGGATCTGCTCGAAATTGGTTTGGACCGGGAGCGGGCCCTTGAGCGGCGCGTGACGGAAGGGGACGTGGCCGAGGTGCTCGTGATCGAGAACCGGCAGAACATCCTCCGCCGCCAAACCCTGGTTGTTGAGGCGGAACGGGAACTCCAGACCTCGGCCCTGGCCCTGTCCATGTTCTACCGCAATGGCAGCGGCGAACCTGTTGTACCGGACCCGGATCAATTACCGATCGGCTTCCCCGAGGTGATGGACGCGGTGCCGGAGATTGACGAGACGGTCATGGCAGTGGCCAAGGCCGTGCGGCCGGAACTGGCGCTTGTCGACAACAATCTCGCGCGTGCCCGCAACACCTTGCGCCTTGCCGAAAACGAACTGAAACCGAGGCTCGATTTCCGCTATGAGGTGAGCCGAGATTTTGGCGCCGTTGCAGAGGGCGGGAGCAGCCGGGACAGCACGGACAATATCCTCGCCATTGTCTTCGAGATCCCGCTCCAGCGGCGGGACGCCCGAGGCCAGATTGCCACCGCCCGCGCCGAAATGCAGGCCCTCGGCTTCGAGCGCCAAAGGATTGGCGAACAGATCATCGTGGAAATCCGCACCCTGAGGGCCGAGCTTGATGCGGCCAAGGAACTGGTACGCCTTGCCATCGCCGAGCAGGCCCAGGCTGAGACCATGCAGGACATTGAGAAAACCCGTTTCGAGAATGGCCTGAGTGATTTCTTCTTGTTGAACATGCGAGAGGAACGGGCCGCCGATGCTCGTATTCGCCGCATCAGCGCCCAGCTCCGCTATTTCATTGCTGCGGCGAATTACTACGCCGCCATTGTAGACTTGGCCAATCTCGGTCTTGATGGCGATCCGCCGACCCTTGAATGATGTCGGCGGATGACGCCGCGCCGGTTGATCGATCAGAACAAGGCAAGGTTCAGAGCCAGGCCCCCATAGAGGGTTTCGTCATCCCGGCGGCCGTCAAACAAGAATTCACCGCTCGTCCCTGTCCAACTGAGATGGGCGCCAATCTTGGCATTTCGGGAAATCTGTGAACTGAGCGCCGCACCGACTTCGTAATAGGCCCGGTTGTCCTTCACAGTCAGGCCCGTCGCGGGTTCATTCTCGACAATGGTCCGCGCACCGGCCTGGCTGTTGAGCAGATTTTCGGCATTGTCGCCCGTGTGGACATAACCGGCCTTCCCCGACAGCTCGAGGGCCAGCAGGTCACCAAGCAAAGGCAATCGCCAGCGGCTTTCCGTCTCGATGGTGAGATTTTGCACCTCCACATCGTAATAGACACGGGCAAAGACAGGCAGGATCAAGGGCAATCGGGCCCCGGCGAAAAGCTCCAGCGTGTCGGTCTCGGCACCCGGTATGTTCTGGGTGCCGACAAAGCCGTAATAGGTCAGTCCGGCCTCGGCCGTCACCACGCCGGCCAGATTGAAACGGGCCTTCAAGAAGCCATCGACCTCGCGCGGCTCCTCGATCCCGGCATTGGAGCCTTCAAACGGCACCGCCGAGGCAATGCCCATGGTCAAGTCCACGGGCCCAGCACCGAGACGGCCCTTGAGCTGGAGGCGCAATCCGTCACCGGCCTGGCGCACGCCCCGGAAGACAAGATCGGTCTGATAGCGCAGGGTGAGATTAAGATCGGCCCCGCCGTCCTTGATCTCAAAGAAATCGCTTTCATTGGCCGGTGAAGCCTGGGCTTCTTGAACCGTCAGGCTGGAACACAGCCCTGCACATGCGGCCATCAGGGCCGTCAAAAGCCATTGGGTCGCTGCGGCTCCCCGGATCTGGCGCACCATATCATTCGTCTCCCTGTCCATGCACGCCTAGTCCAACCAGCCCCATGGTGACCATAGCGTTAAGTCTGTGTCATTGGTAGGGCGCATGCGGAAGAAAATCTGATAAGAAGCGTCACAAATCAGGACAGGCGCGATTTCGTCCTGAAACGGAACAGAAAATGTGCTTCATGTCTCAAGGCCCAGAAGGCGCTGGCGCGGCCGGTGCCGGCTCTTATAGACGAACCGTCCGAACCAGGCATAAAATCCGGTGAGAAACCCTGCGTCAATCACCACCACATCCCTTAACCGCGCGCCTTGCGGTGTCCCAGACACGGTAAAGCTATGGTCCCAGCGCCTGACGGGACCGCCATATTCGTGGCTGCGCACACGCATTGCCTCCGGGTCGACCTCAAGGACCTCCATGGTCCAGCTCTGCGGCGGCAGGACACCGAACAAGGCGACCTTGACCCGGATCACCTGACCGGCGGCAATCGGCTCTTCCGGCAGCCCGTCAAACCGCGCGATCTTGGCCATGGCCTGTGTAAAGGACCGCCAATCCGTGGCCACATGCCACAACCGTTCCGGGGCCACTGGATAGTCGTGGATCACTTCGATTGTCTTTGGCGCCATTGGTCTTTGCCCCTCCCACTCTCACCTTGCGGCCCACTCTCACCTTGCGGAAAGCCCAGCCCTCCAAACCATAAGCCCACCTGGAACACCTCCGATTTCACCTGGAGAATGTTGGTCCAAATCATTCGGGTCAATGGATGGGTTGGGGGCTTTTCCATGACGGAACCGTTACGCCTGGCAGAAACGCTGTCGCCGCGCACCAAAGCCTTCTTTTATGGGACCACGGGGTCTCCCCGTCTTATCACGGCAAATGGTGTCGGTTTGCTCATCGGCATGCTGATCGGAATCGGGATCCGGCGTAATTCCCTGGCGGTTGTCATGATCCTCCCGGCCCTGATCGCCCCCTTGCGGCCTGGCTTTTGCGGCCTCGGCCCGCCGTCACCCACCTCACTCCAGGCCCTGTTTTCCTCCTCCTGGCCATGGCACAGTCCCGCCTTGATGAGAGGTGAAGAGCCAGGAGGACTGCGCCATGGCCAGGGCATGCGGATTGGCAAGGATTGGGCTTGTCCTGACCTGGTTGTGCCTTCCCGGCAAGGCTGAAGCAGACACTATGCCGGATGGCTGGGCTCCAATTTCTGCTGTCGACACGATCGAAAACCTCATCGGTGCGCCCAAACCGGACCGGCCCCTGATGGTTCAGCTTATGGGCTATGGCCAACCGGGCGATGGCGGCGGCGGTTTGATGCGTTGGGATCCTGGCAGTCGCATGGCCACCGATCCGTGTACCGTCTTTGCCCATCGGGACGGCGGCCGTGGGCGCTGGATACGGGTGCCAAGCAGCGGGCCCATCAGTGTCCGCCAGTGTGGCGCAGCGCCCAAAGCGCGTGCCGACATCAACCGGGCTGCCTTTGCCGCCGCCCTCTCCCATGGCGATGTTGTTGTGCCAACGGGGACCTACAGGCTCGGCGCGGGTTCCATCCGGATCACCGGCAAAGGCACACGGTTTCTGGGTGAAGGCCGCGGGACGGTCCTCCGGTTCGACAAGGCAAAAATCGGAATCGCCATTGGTGACGGCGCCCGCCTGGGGGATGCCGAGACTGATACGGACAGTGTGGAAGTCGGCCATTTCCGGATCATCGGGACAGGGGACACGGCCCTCAAGGTCCATGATGCACAGCGCGTCAGCCTGAGCCATGTGTCCCTTGAAGATGATCGGGGCAAGGAGACATCCCGCTGGCGCCGGGGCTTCCATTTCGAACATAGCTGGGGCAGCCGGTTCACCATGCTGGACACGGCCGGCGCTAGGGTGAGTCAATACACCTACTACACGGACGGTCATTATAACGCCAATTACGCTGCCAACTGGCATTCGGCCAGCAATTATGCCGACGCCAATCTGTGGATCGAGCGGGCCTTTGGATCCGGCTTTCACGCCATCACCGCCCAGGGCGGCACCATCGGTGTGAAGATCAAACGGGGGCTTGGCCTCACATTCAGCGCCCTGTGGACGGAAGGCACAGCACGCCCCCTTGTTTTCGGTGATGCCGCGGCGGACAGCTATGCCGACAGCATCGTGATCCAGGGCGCCCATCTTGCGGGCGCCTACCCCATCCATCCCCATACGGCCTCCATCAAAGCCACGCTCGATTTCGAACGGGCCCGGAACATCGCCGTGTCCGGAGCCGCCTTCATCGATTCCCGGGACTATGGGCGGCTTGTCGAGGTCACTGTGTCTGGCGGCGGTGGAAGAGATGCCCGGGCAACGGCCATCGCGAACCGGGATGGAACACTTGCCGGCCTCGTGCTGTTGGACCAGGGGCGCGGCTACACATCCTCGCCAACCGTGGCCATTAAACCTGGGCGCGATGAGACGGGGCGCGATGAGACGGGGCGTGACGAGACGGGGCGCAACGGAACGGGGCACCCCATGAGCCGGGGCCGCGGCGCCAAAGCCATCGCAACCGTGGTCGATGGCAAAGTGACCGCCCTCACCCTCACCGATCCAGGCCG
>CAYUYV010000023.1:0-7330 GCA_964449455.1 uncultured Alphaproteobacteria bacterium
CGATAGACTTCCCAGGTGAGGCCCTCGGCCACGCCGCCGACCTTCTCAAGGGCCTGATAGATGGGAACAGTGCCAATGGGCACTGGCGAATTGCGGATGATCCATTCCCGGATGGTGTGGATGTGCCGCCCCGTTGAGAGGTCCATCACCGTGTCGGCGCCCCAGCGGATGGCCCATACGAGCTTGTCCACTTCTTCGGCCACCGATGAGGTGACGGCGGAGTTGCCAATATTGGCATTGACCTTGGTTAAGAAGTTCCGCCCAATGATCATAGGCTCGATTTCGGGGTGGTTGATGTTCATCGGAATGATGGCCCGGCCCCGGGCAACTTCGTCACGCACGAATTCGGGGGTGATGAAGTCCTGTATGGCGGCGCCGAAGCTTTCCCCATCACGGGGTCCCTTCCGGCGGGCGGCCATATCCCGCAGCAAATCCTCCCGACCGAGATTTTCCCGGCCCGCAATATACTCCATCTCGGGGGTGATAATTCCCGCACGGGCATATTCAAGCTGGGTCACGCGCCGGCCGGGTTTGGCGCGCAGGGGCAGGCGGTCGGCCCGGTCGAAGACCGGCACGGTAAGCTGCTCACCGGGCTTGAGGCCGTCATCCTCTGGCTTACGGGTGCGCCCCGGATAGGGCTCCACATCGCCGCGGGCCTCGATCCAGGAGCGGCGCAGGGCAGGCAACCCGCTCGCAATATCAAGGGAGAGGGCCGGATCCGTATAGGGTCCTGAGGTGTCGTAGAGCCGCACGGATGCCTCGCCACCGGCGAGGTCTACCTCGCGCATGGCCACGGCCACACCATGGGCGCCGGACGCGGCCACATGGATCTTTGTTGAAGAGGGCAGGGGACCCGTTGTTACGGAGTCTGTGGTGACGGGGGCGTGCTGGGCGGCGGCGCGGTTTTGAGACATGACGGCTCCCTTGGCTCATGTTTGGGATCAAGGAATCCCGGCCGGTGAGCGGTTGGGAGTGCACCTGAGGCGTTGGTCGCTTGAAGCGGTCCAGTGGGTTTGGTGCCTGGATGGGGATCGCATGGTCGACCCCGTCCGTCCTTTCCTCCGCCGGTCCTAACCGGGTCAGGTTCGAAGGGACTGGGCGACCTTGATGGGGTTGCCCACCATCACGCCCGATCTCAGCCCCCTGTTCGGTGGGGGCGCCCCTAGGACGATGCTACTGTCGGGTCATCAGACCTTGTGTGTCAACCGTTTGGAGAGTGGCACGCCCGTCCTTGGGGCTAAGGGTCTCCTCACAGGACCCGGGGCAGGATGCCGGTGGCGCGGGCATTGGCCAGGCTGGCGCGGGCGGAGTCCGCATCAATCGCAATCTGAGTCTTGAGCGCCTCAAGTCCATCGAATTTCTTCTCGGAGCGGAGGAAGTCGATAAACGCCACGCTCACCCGTGCTCCGTAAAGATCCCCGGCAAAGTCGAAGATATGCGCCTCAAGCAGTACATCCGTCTTGTCGAAAGTCGGACGGCGGCCGAGATTTGCGACACCCTCATAAACACCGGCATGGGGGCCGTCGAAGACCTCGACCATGATCGCATAAACGCCAAGGGCAGGCTGGATCATGTCCCCCAGCTCAATATTGGCGGTGGGGAAGCTGATTGTCCGTCCCCGTTGGTCCCCCTGGCGCACGATGCCCTCAATGGCCCAGGGCCGCCCGAGCAGCCGTGCCGCCTTTTGGGGCTGGGCTTCCTTCAAGGCTGTCCTGATGCTGGAGGAGGAAATCTGGCCGCTCGGGCCAATGCCGGGAATTTGGTCCGCATCGGGAAACACCGGGGCGACCGTGGTGACGCCAAAGCCTTCCGCCTCCCCCATATAACTCAGCATGGTCATGTCGCCAGCGCGGCCCCGGCCAAACCGGAAATCCTCCCCGGCGACCACATGGGATACCTTCAGCCCCCCAATGAGAACGTCGAGAACGAAATCCTGGGGGCTCATGGCTGCCATGGTTTCGTCAAAGGTCAGCGCGAAGAGCACATCGACGCCCAGGGCTGCGAGCAGGCGAGCTTTGGTCTCGAGCGAGGTCAGGCGAAAGGGCGGGGTGTGGGGCGCAAAAAACCGGCGCGGATGGGGCTCGAAGACGAGCACCCCGAGGGGCGCGCCAAGGGCGCGTGCCACGGTCCCTGCTTCTGAAATGACCGCCCGATGGCCACGGTGGACCCCATCGTAATTGCCGAGCGCGACACTCGCACCTTGGGCCGATACCGGCGCATCCGTGAAGGAGTGAAAGATCTCCATAGTCCGCCTGTCTCAAGAGAGGCGCGCCGTGGGACCCGTGATGTCCTCTGCCTGGCGCAATCTCAACCGTTCCGGACGCGCATACCCGGCGGCCCTTCCTAACCCGATGAAATTACTGGGATACACATCACGCAACCTGGGGCAGCAGCATGGCGCAGCCGCGTCAGGATCCTCACAATTTCGCAAGGTGGCCTGATCCTGACAGCGACCAGGTCCTGACAGCGACCAGGTCCTGACAGCGACCAGGTCCTGACGGGGGCGCCCCGCCCGGCCGGGCGCTCACACACACTTAGCAATGGCCGCTTGGCCGGCGGGACCGACGCAGGGGCCAGACACTCATCCGTCCCGGGACGGCACCATGATCAAAGCCTCCCCATCGGCCACCACTTTGTCCGCAACAGTGCACCGGCAGGCAAGGGTCACGCGCCTCTTTTCGCGGTCGATCGCCGACACTTCTACGGTTGCGATGACGGTGTCCGAAATGCGCACGGGTGCCCTGAATTTCAGAGTCTGGCCCATATAGACGGCCCCGGGACCCGGCAGTTTGGTGCCGATCACGGCAGAAATCAGGCCGGCCGTCAGCATGCCGTGGGCAATCCGCTCGCCGAAAGGCGTCGTCGCCGCATAGTCCTTGTCCAGGTGCACCGGGTTCGTATCACCCGTGATGCCGGCAAACATGACCACGTCGGCCTCGGTGATGGTCTTGGAAAAATGCGCGACCATGCCTTCGCTCAGATCCTCGATGGTCAGCCCTTGAATATGTCCGGCCATCATCTGTCTCCTTGTTCTGGCTGGCGCGGTCTTCGATCAGTGCCGGCAACCTAAACGCCGGTCCGGTTCTCCACAAGAACGCGAAGGGTCCTCAAGTCCCCGATCCGGGCGGTCGGCGGGCTTTCAGGCCTCCCCTTGGTTGTGGTCCTGCATTTGGTGCGAGGTGCGGTTAACCGCATCTTATGCCTGGCCAGGGACACTGGCCGGGTGAATTGGACCCTTAGCCGTCCGCGCCCGGGCCGGCGATCTGACAGGACATGGGCTGGCGCCTGCGCTTGCGCTGGCCTGCACCGTCAGCCGCCCTTGGCCGGCGGAGCTCTGGAGGAACGTCGCATGCCCGGCACAGCCCAGTCCGAGGCCTTCAACCGTCTGGTCGATCACATGCGTGGCAATAAGGGTAAGGACGTCATCGATCTTGTGGACATTCTGACCCTGGCCGAGGTCATGGTCGGTGCCATGCAAAGCTTCTTCTCCAGCGTTGACGCAAAGGTCTATGCCGAATTCCGCGGCATCGCGGACTTTATTGAGCGCACCAAAACGGAAGTCGCGGCTCTCCAGCCCAATGATCTTCAGCAGACCCGCATACCCCGGGCCGGCAGGGAGTTGGATGCCATCGTCCGGCAGACCGAGGATGCCACCAACACGATCATGGAAAGCGCCGAACGCATTATGAGCGCCGACCCTTCTGACCATGAGGCCTATCAGGCCACGGTCCAGGACGCCGTGATGCAGATTTTCGAAGCCTGTTCCTTTCAGGACATTACAGGCCAGCGCATCAGCAAAGTGGTGGCAACGCTCAAGCACATTGAGGAACGCGTAACGCGCATCTCCAGTGCATTTGGTGTCGCGGATGCGCCGGAGCCCGAAGAGGATCTGGAGAAAAAGCGTCAGGCGGAGCTTTTGCTCAATGGTCCCCAGCTTGAAGGCGAGGGTGTCGATCAGGCGGAAGTGGATGCCCTTTTCCAACAGGCCCCGGGCCAGGAAGCCAGCCAGAACGCGATCGATGCCCTGTTCGACTGACGCTCGGCCCGCCCCGTTGTGCCCACCCCATTGTGTTGGGGCCACGTTTAAGACTCTTTCACGCGCTTTCAGGCGGCCTGCGTGACCGCCTGGACCGGCCGGGGCGGCCCGAACAGGAAGCCCTGGCCGTAGTCCACATTGTATTCAAGGACCTCGACCACGGTTCGCTCATCCTCAATCCGGTCCACGATCAAATCGATTCCCCGGCGCTGGAACTCCGCCTTCATGTCGGCCGGGTCGATGTCTCGCAAGGCTGCCCGGGCCGGATCGAGGAGCAAGGGAGCGGGGATCTTCAGAAAGCGAAAATTCCGGTCACTGAGATAATGGGGATCGACGGAGAGATCCTTCACCTGGTCCATGGACAGCCGGAATCCAAGGTCCCCGAGCCGCGCAAGCTGGCGCATTTCCTCCGGCCCCGCATGTTCGATGGTGCGCTGGGAAAACTCGAACACGATTTGATGGGGCAAGTCCTTGTTGTCCCCGACAAAATCAATGAACTGGTCGAAAAAGGCATTGTCGCCCAGCGTGCCCGCCGAGATATTGCACATGAGGAGGATATGGCGTTCCCGGGCGGGCAGGCGCCGGACAATCTGGACCGTGCGCAACAGCAGCAGATTGTCGATTGAGGAGGCAAAGCCGGCCGCTTCGGCCACGGGCAGATATTGTGCCGGCATGAGCGTCTCGCCATCGGCGGTCCGCAGGCGCGTAAGGGCCTCAAAACAGCGCAGGCGGCGTTGGGGCAGGCTGACCACGGGCTGAAGATGAAGGTCGATGCGGTTGTCGTCGAGTGCCTCCCGGATCACCTCCGGCGCCGCCGGGCGCGCTGCGTTCCGGGAGCCGGACTCTGCGCCATCGGCCTGATGGTCTGGATCCCGTCCAGTGTGGCCCCCTCCGTCGGCGAGCGGCCCTTCTCGATCATTGAGTTGCTCGATCAGGCCCTCAAGGACATGCATCTCCGAGACAAGGCGCTGGGTTCGCTGGCGCGCCGATGACTCAAAGGAATAGGTGAGGGCCGCCATTTCCGCGCGCACAAGTTCCAGATTGTCATTGAGGGTCCTCTGGTCCTTGCGCAGGCGTGCGCTGTCTTCGCTCGCGCGGCGCCGATCCCGGGCCAGGGACAGGAACAGGCTCAGATTGAGGCCCAAAAGGCCGATGCCGGCCCCGGTGATCCAGAAGGCCTGTGCCGGAATCGTTGCGGTGCGTACAAGCACCCATGCGACCGCGAGGCCGGTGCCGCCCCACAGCACGACCTGCACACTCCACAGAACAAGTCGGCCCAGAAATGCCAAAACGCCCCTCACCCTTCGCCCTGGCGGTTGAGTTCGCCGAACCCCCAAAGGGTGACCGAGGAGCCTTTCCATCCTGCAAACGCGCAAGCACCGAGCCGAGTCGGCCGGCAAAAAAAGAGGCCTGCGGATCAATCTATCCGCAGGCCCGTTGTCACAGGGATCGTTTCGCTGGAGTGCGTGGTCAGGTGAGCGGAGAAATCCGGATCTCGACGCGGCGGTTGGCGCGCTCTGCCACACCATCGGCCGTGGGAACAACGGGGCGATCTTCACCATAGCCCTGAACGATCAGGCGCTCCGGCATCAGGCCCCGGCTGATCATATAGGAGCCCACGCTGTTGGCCCGCTCCTGGGACAGGCGCTGATTGTACTCGCGCGTGCCGGTCCGGTCCGTGTGGCCCAGAACCTGGATATAGGTCTTGTCGAATTCCTGGAGCACCAGGGCGACGTCATCAAGGACGGGATAGAAATTCGAAGTGATGGCCGCCTGATTCGTGGCGAAGGTGATGTCGCCGGGCATGACAAGCTCAATCTCGTCGCCAATGCGGCGGATGCCGACTCCCGTCTGGTCCAGACGCTCGCGCAGCTTGGCCTCCTGACGGTCCTGATAGCCGCCGACGGCGCCGCCAGCGAGGGCGCCAACGCCTGCACCGATCAGGGCGTTGCGGGCGGCCTGCTTGCCGCTGGAGGTGTTTGTCAGGGCACCGACAATGGCGCCGCCCAGCGCACCGATCACAGCCCCTTGCGTGGCCCGGCTCGTCTGGTCTTCCCGGGTATAGGGATCTTGTGTCGTGCAGGCCACGAGGGCGAAGCTCGCCATGACCATTACTGCAAGTGTCTTACGCGCTGTCCGTACCATGACTGTCCTCTTTCGGCTGTGCTTGGAGGCGTGGAAAAAAGGCCGAATTGGCGTGAACAGGACCGTGCCGGTCCCCCAAAGTCAAGTGTTCACGCCATGGTTGGCTTGTGATGTCTTCACAAACCGTTTCCCGTGGTGTCGCCCGTTGCTCCCGGGGGACTCGCCAGGAACGGCCATTGCGGAATGCCGCGATTTGGCGAGACACTGTTGGCCAAGGGCCATCGCGGTCCCGAGATCCCGGCCCCGGGTCCATCCACGGTCCCGGCCAGGTGAAAACATCTTCGAACATGGATGGGAGGAGCCCCCCAATGTCACTATTCGACCTTACGGGCCAGGTTGCGGTCATTACCGGCTCAAGCCGGGGCATCGGCAAAGCGATTGCGATCAGAATGGCCGAACATGGCGCCAAAGTGGTGATTTCCAGCCGGAAACCTGAAGCGTGCGATCTGGTGGTCGATGAAATCAATGGGGCCCATCCGGGCGAGCCCCGCGCCATCTCAATTCCCTGCAATATTTCCTACAAGGAGGAGCTTCAGCGCCTGGTTGATCAGACCAATGAGGCCTTCGGGCGGATCGATACGCTGGTCTGCAACGCGGCCGTTAATCCCTATTTCGGGCCCAGCATGGACTGCCCCGACGATGCGTTCGACAAGATCATGAATTGCAACGTGAAGAGCAATTTCTGGCTGATCAATATGGTCCTGCCCCAGATGAAAGAGCGTAAGGACGGCAGCATTATCATCGTCTCGTCCATTGGCGGTCTGCGCGGCTCTGAAATTCTGGGCACTTACGCGATTTCCAAAGCCGCCGATTTTCAGCTCGCCCGCAATCTGGCCGTGGAACATGGGCCGGACAATATCCGGGCGAATGCCATCGCGCCGGGCCTGATCCGGACCGATTTCGCAAAAGCCCTTTGGGAGAACCCGTCCATCCTGCGCCAGCATACCTCGACAACGCCGCTGCGCCGCATCGGTGAACCGGATGAAATCGCCGGCGCCGCTGTTTTTCTTGCTTCGAAGGCCGGGGCGTTCACCACGGGCCATGGTTTTGTGATCGATGGCGGTCAGACCATCGGCGGCGGCTGAGGCGTAGCGCTCGGGAGCGTGCAGAAAAAAGCCGGCGGAACAGGTTGCTCCGCCGGCATCACAC
>CAYUYV010000023.1:7430-39760 GCA_964449455.1 uncultured Alphaproteobacteria bacterium
TCGTCTCCTGAACGATCGTCTCTTGTGTCCCAAGCCGGCACGCAAGGCGTGCCTGCCTAAACGGCCTTGTTGGGCAACGCCCTTGCTTCCCACCCGGGCGGACACCTAGCCTAATACAGATCCCAGATTGATTCGCCCTACAAGTGGCCACGTTCCCCAATTGCCATGGCATTGCCCGCATCGCATATCGCGCCGAACGCCCCCGATATCCGTACCTCCGACGGCCGCATGGCCGGGGCGGGACGGAGCGGCCGTCGCCCTCACATTCTCGTGGTCGAAGATGACCCCAGTATGGTGCGCGCCATGCGTGCCATGCTGGCCGGTGACGCCTATGATCTGGAGGTGCTGGGCACGGGTGGGGAAGCCCTTGCGGCCTTGAGCGCCCATGCGCCCGATCTTGTTTTGCTCGACCTCCACTTGCCGGATATGCACGGCTTTCAGGTTCTTGAGGTCATTCGCACCCTGACGCCGCGTCCGGCCACCGTGGTCATCACCGCGGAAAGCTCGGTGGAGACGGCTGTTGAGGCCATGCGCCGGGATGCTCTTGATTTCGTGCCCAAGCCCTTCTCCCCGGCGCGGGTGTTGAAAACGGTGCACCATGCGCTTGAGTCTGTGGCGTTGCGCCGGGAGATGGAGACCATCGATCGGGACCACGGGCGTGACGGATTTGGCCCCCTGGTCGGCGCGTCGCCGGCCATGTTGCGCGTTTACCGGATGATCGAGAAGGTGGCCTCGTCTTCGGCCAGCGTGTTCATTACAGGTGAGAGCGGCACGGGGAAGGATGTGGTCGCGCGTGCCATCCATGATGCTTCGCCGCGGGTCCGCAAGGCCTTTGTGCCCCTCAATTGTGGGGCCATCCCGAAGGATCTGATGGAATCGGAACTGTTTGGCCATGTGAAGGGCGCCTTCACGGGGGCCACGGCCGATCGTCCGGGGGCAGCGCGCAAAGCCGATGGCGGCACGTTGTTCCTTGATGAGCTGGGCGAGATGGACATCAATCTCCAGTCGAAGCTGCTCCGCTTTATTCAGACCGGGGATGTTCAGGCCGTCGGCGCGAATGACTATTCTTGCGTCAATGTCCGCTTCATCTGCGCCACCAATCGGGATGCGGATCAGTCCGTGGCCGATGGTCTGCTCCGGGAAGATCTCTACTACCGGCTCAATGTGCTGCAGATCCACCTGCCGCCTTTGCGCGAGCGGGGCGAGGATATTCTGACCCTGGCGCGCCATTTCCTGCGCAGTTTCTCAACCGAAGAAGGCAAGGCTTTTGAGGCCTTTGATGGGGATGCTGAAGCCATGCTGATGAGCCATTCCTGGCCTGGCAATGTGCGGGAAATGCAGAATGTCATCCGCCGGATTATTGTCTTGAATGATGGTGAGACCGTCACCCGGTCCATGCTGCCCCAGCCCTTCGGTCGCTCAGGCGCACCGGTGGCTGCCAACACCTCCCTGCCCGCAGCCTCCCGTGCCAATCGGAGCACCACCAGCGAAGGCATCCGCCCCCTGTGGCTTGTGGAAAAAGAAGCCATTGAGGAGGCGGTTGAGACCTGTGCGGGCAATGTGGTCCTCGCCGCGGCCCATCTTGGCATCAATCCGTCCACCATCTACCGCAAACGCCAGCAATGGCAGAAAGCCGCCCGCGCTGCGGAGTGATGTTTGAAGGTCGGTGGCGCAAGGACGGCCGGCGACCATCTCCAGACACCGGCTCATTCACACCAAAATTTTCAGGGCCCCACTACAAATGCAGGTGGATGGGGGATCCCATAGTCCTCACCATCAATGCGATATTTCTGAAACAACCCAAGTTTGTTCATGTCTTTGGCTCGACACTGAAAATCCAGAGCCCGTCCAGGTCGGGTGGGGTCGGGTCAGGTCGGGATCGGTGACGATCGGGCTGTCTCCCGCCCACCCGGCAGGTGTGCCAACGCTTATTGTCAATCTCTCGCAACATTGACGTATGTCATGTGGCGTTGACACCCGCCCCTTTAGCATAGGTCTCAGCAACCGGGACAAGCCCCAATCGAGCCCGCAGGAGAGGCCTATGCATATCGTTCTCATCCATCCCAATTATCACTCGGGTGGCGCGGAAATCGCCGGCAATTGGCCGCCGGCCTGGGTGGCCTATATCGGCGGCGCGTTGAAGCAGGCGGGCTTCGGGCACATCACCTTCATTGATGCCATGACCAATGACCTCAGCGACGAGGCCTTGCGGGAGCGGCTCATTGAGGAAAAGCCCGACGTCGTCGGCACCACGGCCATCACGCCTTCGATCTATAAGGCCGAGCGGGCGCTTGAGATCGCCAAGGACGTGGACCCGAACGTCATCACGGTCTTGGGCGGCATCCACGCCACATTCATGTATAAGCAGGTGCTGTCCGAGGCGCCCTGGATCGATGCCATCGTGCGCGGCGAGGGCGAGGAAATCATCGTTGATCTGATCAAAGCCATTGATGCGGGCCGTTGGCCGGCAGACCGTGAGGGCATCAAGGGTCTGGCCTATCGTGACGAGGACAAAGGCGAGATCGTCGCCACTGTGGCGGCGCCGACGGTGAAGGATCTGGAGGCCATCAAACCGGACTGGGGCCTGCTCGAATGGAAGAAATACACCTATGTTCCCCTCGGTGTGCGGGTCGCGATCCCCAATATGGCCCGGGGCTGCCCCTTCACCTGCTCCTTCTGTTCCCAGTGGAAATTCTGGCGTGACTACCGGATCCGGGACCCCAAAAAGGTCGTCGACGAGATAGAAGGTCTGGTGCGCGATCACGAGGTGGGCTTTTTCATCCTGGCTGACGAGGAACCCACCATCAACCGCAAGAAATTCATTCAGTTCTGTGAGGAACTGATCGCCCGCGGCCTGCCCGACAAGGTCAAATGGGGCATCAATACGCGGGTGACGGATATTCTGCGCGATGAGGAATTGCTGCCCTTCTACCGCAAGGCTGGCCTCGTCCACGTGTCCCTGGGCACGGAAGCCGCAGCCCAGCTCAAGCTCGACCGCTTCAACAAGGAAACCAAGGTCGAAGAGAACGCCAAAGCCATCCGCCTGCTGCGTCAGGCCGACATCTTCGTCGAGGCCCAATTCATTGTGGGTCTGGAAAATGAGACGCCCGAGACCATTGAGGAAAGCTACCAGTTCGCCCGCGATTGGGACCCTGACCTTGCCAACTGGGCCATGTACACGCCCTGGCCGTTCACGCCCCTGTTCCAGGAGCTGGGCGACAAGGTCGAAACCTATGACTTTGAGAAGTATAATTTCGTGACCCCGATCATGAGGCCCCAGGCCATGGACCGGGCCACCCTGCTCGACCGGGTGATGCGGAACTATCGCCGCTTTTATATGCGCAAGGCCTTCTTCCACTATCCCTGGCGCGGCACGGGCTTCCGCCGGCGCTATCTGCTGGGCTGTCTGAAGGCGTTTCTGAAGGCGGGCTTTGAGCGGAAATTCTATGATCTGGGTAAGGTCAATTACTGGGGACCCCAGTCCAAGGGCCAGGTGGATTTCCACTTCGACGAAACCAAAAAGATCGCGCCGGCCCAGGCCGCCGAATGGGAAGCCGCCGCGGACCGGGCCGCCAAATACCGCGAATCCAAGGAACGCATGAAGGCCATGGTTTGTGGTGGTGGTACGGAGCAATTGCCGGAAGACGCGGCCGCTGCCCCGGACCGGTAAGCGCGTTGGGCGGGCTTTGCCCGCCCTTCCCGTCAACCTCTGGCTCTACCACTCATAGCGGCCCCCAGGGGTACTCCCAACCAGGTCATTGCGAGGGGTGAAGGGGCGAGGCAATGCAGAGCGATACGCTCCGTATCATGACGCTCTCGTGCCGTTTTCGGATCAGAAGTCCGCATGAGAAGTCCCGGCACGTCCGTCTGCGGACTTCTGATCCGAAAACGACACGAGAAACACCATAGTGCTCGTGTGGCTCTTGGGTCAGGCATTCGCGACGGAGCCTGCCGATCATTCGGGCGAATTCCTGACCCGCCGCACTAGATTGCCTCGCTTTGCTCGCAATGACGGTTCACTGAAGGGCGTCAATGTCATGAACATCCAGACCGTGAACGATACGGCTCTCACGGCGCCCGCCAAGATCGGCCCCAATGCTGCGATCCAGCTCTTCGCCGCCATTGAGGCCGCCAGGGGCGCTGACGCGGCCCGGACCGTGGCGCAAGCCGCCGATTGCGAAGACTGGCTCGATCATCCGCCAACGGAAATGGTCAGCGAAATCCCCGTCATCCGTCTCTTCCGGACCCTTGAGGCCCTGTTCCCAGAGGATGCCCCAGCCATTGAGGCCGACGCCGGACGCCGCACGGCGGATTACATTATCGCCAACCGCATCCCCGCTTTCGCGCGCGTGATCCTGAAACTCCTTCCCGCCCGGCTCGCCGGCCCCATGCTGGCCCGCGCCATTGAACGCCATGCCTGGACCTTCTGCGGATCCGGCACGGTGACGGTCCACGCCGGCCCGCCCTGCCGCTTTGAGATTGCGGACAACCCCTTAACCTCCGGCGTCAGAGCGGAGCGGCCGGCCTGCGTCTGGCATGCGGCCGTTTTCACGCGACTGTTCCAGACCCTTGTCCACCCGAAGGTGGGGTTCCGCGAAGAAGCCTGTTGCGCCAGCCAGGCCGCAGGCTGTGTGTTTGCCGAGATCCGGTGAGGACATCGGTGTGGGCCTTTTTCTGCCCTCGGGATGGGCCAAGCCTGGGCCAAGAATCCCAATCGTCATTGTGAGGAGCACAGCGATGAAGCAATCCGGAGCTGCGGGTGCGGACCATGTGGCCGGTGCAGCTTCGCTCCGTCCGCAATGACGCGAATGGTTTTTTTGTCTGTATAGACACAAAACTTTCTGATTGCCTGTGAAATCGGATTTCCGGCCCAGGCTGGTCTTGATCCATCCGCCGCGCTTGCGCCAAGCGGACAGCGATCCGCGTCTTAATCAAGGCTTGCCGGTTGACCCTAGGGCAATCTGCCTCGCGGTCCCGCCTCTTCACGAGCGAGGCCGGGAACTCAACGGTGACTCGGCGCGTTTTTGCGTTGGAATGGAGGGCTTTCGTGACGGTCGATCGCCCACGCGGCGTACTGCAGCGTACCCTCCTGGCGCCTTGTGCCCAATCGTGAGATAACCCGCGCAACGGGTCACAACAGGATGAGGGCTTGTGCCGCCATGGCCATGGAACAGTCTCCCGGGCGGGTGATCGTCACTTATGGCCGCAGTCTGATGGCGCTTGTGGTCGCCCGGTCCCTGGGCGCGCGAGGCATTGAGGTCGTCGGTTGCGATTCGCTGGACCTGACAGTCCTGCAATTTTCCAAATATGTCCGCGAGACCTTCGTGCACCCGCCCTGGCACGAGGATCCGGAAGGCTTTCTTGTCGCGCTCGAAATCAAGGTGCAGCACTATGCGCCGGAAGATGGCCGGCCTTATGTGCTGATACCCGTCTTCGAGGAAACCGCCCTTCTGGCAGCCCATCGGGACAGGTTTGAGCCATTGATCCGCATCGCCGCCCCGGCGCGTGAAAGCATCGACAAGGTTGAGCCCAAGGACGCGCTGGCCCGCACGGCGCAGGCCATTGACCTTGCCATTCCCGAGACCATCATCGTGCCCACGCCCGAGGCGGTTATCGATCAGGCAGACGATTTGGCCTATCCGATCCTGATCAAGCCGGTGCACGGCGTTGGCGGGCGGGGTATTGACATTCTTGATACGGATGAAGCCCTCAAGGCCCATATCCGCAAACCGCCGGACACGCTGACCTTCCCCGCCCTGCTCCAGGAGCCGGTTGACGGGGAGGATTACTGCTGTGCGGTGATTGCCGAGAACGGCACCCTGCGTGGCCTCTCCGCCTATCACAATGTGGCCGCCTATCCGCGCAAGGCGGGCGCTGGCGCCGTTCGCCAATCCGTGGACCCGGCGCCGTTCGAGGAGACCGCACGCCGATTGATGGCCGAGACGGGCTGGAACGGTGTCGCGCAGCTTGATTTTCGCTGGAACGGATCGGACCCGGCACGGCTCATCGAAGTCAATCCCCGTTTCTGGGGCGGGCTGTTCCAGTCCGTCCAGTCGGGTATCGACTACCCCATGGCCCTCTTTGAGCTGACGGTCGCGGGACGCCTGGACCCGCTGGAGCCGGGCCGGGGCGAGGTGTCCACGGTGGCGCCCGCCCTGTGGTTCCTGTCCACCCTGGAGGAGTTCGCGGAACAGGATGCGGATCTGGAGCGTATCCGCGCGGCCTGGGACCGGGCCGGGGCACGCATGGCAGACGGCGCCGTCTTCACGGCGCTGACTCAAATCGCGGAAGATCCGGATCTGCGCGATGCGGATCTGGGCCGGAGCTGGACGACGATTTTCAGCAGACTGTCCGATCTTGGCGCCCTGCCGTCGGAATTTTCGGACAGGGACGATCCTTATGTGGCGCTCGGCGTGCTGTTCGTCATTGCCTCCGTGCTGCGCTACGGCAAGCTGCCGCCGGAGGTCACCTATGAAAATCCCGATAGGGCGAACCCGGACGACCGGTTTGCTCGCGGCACGGGGCCGGCGCGCCCGTTGATCGGTGTCACGCGGCCGGATCGGGGGGCCTGGTTCGCCTTCACCGCCATCCGCATCGCTCTGTGGCTGGCCGGCGCGCGCACGGTGGCGCTGACGGCCAGTGCCCCTCAGGAGCCAGCCTTTCTCGACGGCCTCGTCCTCGGCGGCGGCGCGGATATCTTTCCTGAACGCTATGGCGGTACGGCGCGGCCCGGCTATCGCTACGACGAGGCCCGCGATGACATGGAAGTTTCGTGGTACCGGGCGGCATTGGCACTTGACATGCCGGTCTTGGGCATCTGCCGGGGTGTGCAGATGATGAATGTGGCCGAGGGCGGCACTCTGCACGCGGACCTGTCCCATATCGAGGGAGGCATTTATCCGAGCTCAGTCCTGAGACAGATCTTCTTCCGCAAGGAAATCGAGATCGCGGATGGCTCCCGCCTCCATGCCGCGACCGGCCGGCGCACCATGGCGGTGAATTCCATCCACCAACAGGCCATTGACCGGCTTGCCGATCGCTTCGAGGTCACCGCGCGCGAGGCCAGCGGCCTCATTCAGGCTGTCGAGGACCCGGCGCGCAGCTTCGTCCTCGGCGTCCAGTTCCACCCGGAAGTCCTGATCTACAGAGCGTCAATCCGCCGCCTGTTCCAGACCTTTGTCAAGGCGGGTCTGGCCTATGCGTCACGCAAGCGACGGCGACCGTCGCCGGCATCCGATTGACCTTGAAGGCCGGCCAGCTCGTTCGGGGCGGCATGATTGTATCCGGATCCGCGGGCGTCGATTAGATGGGGCGCGTCTGCCTTTCAGGCGATGTCAAGGACTGGACAACGTCGCATCGGGTCTGCCACCTGATCGATGGTTTAGTCCGCGATGGCAACGGACCCGGGAAATCCTCTGTCTTGCCAGGTATCAGCACGAAACGGCCTTTCAACGGGCACGGTTCTGTGTACTGTTTTGGGAGGAACAAGGGATGTCCTCTCGCAACGCTCCACGCAGGATTCGGCGATGGCATGGCGAGGCGCGCGGGCCGAACACTGGCTGGAATCCGGCAGAGATCGGGCTGAGCAGACAAAGGCGAAGGCATCTCGGGCGAAAAGTCAATAGGCTGACGAAGGTGCAGGCTGATGAGTGAACTGACTTCCCGTCCAGAAATGCTGCCGGCTGCCCCGGTCTTTCCTGTTTATACGCGTGCTGAGCGCCGGGTCGATTTGGGCGTTCATGTCAGTGGTCTGATCTTTGTAGCGATCGGCGTGCCCATCATTCTTATTCTTGGGCTGGAGCGAGCCAATCTGCCTGTCGCCATCGGCTTGCCGCTTTATGCCGTCGGCCTTGTGCTGATGATCAGCTTTTCGGCTCTTTACAACATTGTGGAACAACCGGACTGGAAAGAAATCTGCCGCCGGCTCGATCATTCGGGCATCTTCTTCATGATCGCTGGAAGCTACAGCCCCTTTGCCCTGGCCAAGATTGGCGGCCCTTGGGGCCTTGGCCTGTTTGCCTTTGTGTGGAGCTGCGCCATTCTGGGGATCATCGCCGCGACGGTTTTTCCAAGGCGTGCTGAACGGATGATTGTGATCCTATGCCTGTTCATGGGGTGGAGCATCGTGTTCGCCATCAATCCCCTGGTCCACGCGGTCTCCACGACGACGCTCGTGCTGCTCACCGTTGGTGGCCTGACCTATACGATCGGTGTCTTTTTCCACATGGCCGAGCGCTTGCCCTATCACAACGCGGTCTGGCACATGTTCGTCCTGGCCGCCGCGGGGCTCCATTATGCGGCCGTTGTGAACGCCGTCGTCGTCAATCCGCCCGTGTGATCCTGATTTTCTGGACAGCCGGTCCCCCCGGAACACCTTCCTGCCCGTCCCTGAGTGACAGAGACATATCGACTCGCGGCCCGTGCTGCTTATGTGTAGGGACACCTTTCCTGCCCCTCCACCGACGGGACCAGCCCCATGGCCGAACCAAAATTTCTGACCGGTAATCTCATGCGCCATGTGGCGGTCATGGCCTTTACCGGCAGCATCGGCCTCATGGCCCTGTTCGTGGTCGACTTTGTCGATCTTATTTTCATTTCCATGCTTGGCCAGGCGGAACTGGCGGCGGCCGTCGGCTATGCCGGGGCGATCCTGTTCTTCACCACATCGGTCGGCATTGGCTTGTCCATCGCCATGGCGGCGCTTGTCGCCCGGTCCCTTGGCGCACGCGAGCCCGAACGCGCGCGGCGCTATGCGACCAATGTGCTCGCGACAGGATTCATTCTGGCCTGCAGCCTTGCCGTCATCACCTGGCTGCTGGTGCCGTCCATTCTCGCGCTGCTGGGTGCTGCGGGGCGTACGCACAGTCTGGCGACGGATTATTTGCGCATCATCGTACCGTCAATGCCTGTGTTGGTGATCGGGATGGGCGGCGTGGCCATTCTCCGGGCCCATGGCGATGCGAACCGGGCCATGTGGGCCACCCTGATGGGCGGCATTGTGAACGCGATCCTTGATCCGATTTTCATTTTCGCATTGGAGTTCGAGCTCAACGGCGCGGCCATGGCCTCGGTCATGGCGCGGTTCGCGGTTCTGATAACCGCCTATCGCTCCGTCTTCCGACACTATTCTGGCCTCGCGCCATTCGATCTGCGGGCCATGCGCGAGGACGTGCCCGCCATTTGGGGCGTGGCCATTCCGGCTGTTCTCACCAATATCGCGACACCGATCGGCAATGCCTATGTCACTGGGGCCATGGCGCCCTTCGGTGATGCTGCGATTGCCGGCATGGCCATTGTCGGGCGGCTGACTCCGGTGGCGTTTGGTGTGGTCTTTGCCCTGTCCGGGGCCATCGGACCCATTGTCGGACAGAATTTCGGTGCCCAGGAGTGGGGGCGGGTCCGCCAGACCGTCATTGAGGGCCTGCGTTTTGTGGTGGCCTTTGTCGTTGTTGTGGCTGGGGTGCTGTTCGTGTTGCGCGGGGTGCTGGCGGATCTGTTCGATGCGCAAGGCGAGACATTGGACCTGATCTACCTGTTCTGTGGTCCGCTGGCGCTGGTTTTTGCGTTCAATGGGGCCCTTTTCGCCTCAAACGCCACCTTCAACAATCTCAACCGCCCTTTTTATTCGACGTGGCTCAATTGGGGACGCAACACATTGGGCACGGTGCCCCTTGTCACGGCCGGCGCCATGCTCGGCGGCGCGCAGGGCGTGTTGATTGGCCAGGCGATTGGCGGTGTGGTCTTTGGCGTGTTGTCGGTCTGGCTCAGTTTTCGCCTGATCAAGGCCTATACGGATGGGCGGATCGTGCCGGGGCAAAGCCGGCCAACATTCCGCTGGCCTTTCCCCCTCAATCCGTTCACGACCCATCGCGGCTGAAGGCGCTTTAACCTCACGGAGGACCGGTGATGAAAACGGGTGTGCTGGTGGCGGTCCTGCTGGGCCTTCTGGGCTTTGCCGGCTGGTTCGCCTATCGCGAATGGACCTTGCAGGCGGCCACGCCCATGGGCGTCCATGGCTGGGTCGCTTTGGTCTTGGGCTTTGTGCTCACGGTCGGTCTTGGTGCCGGCCTGATGGCTTTGAGCTTCTACAGCAGCCGGGCCGGCTATGACGACCCGGATGACGATTTCAGACCCAAACAGTGAGGGCGCCCGGTCAGCTCCCGCTGCCCCGGGCCACGAAAAACGGGTTGGCGAAGGCGTCCTTGACTTTGCCGTATCGCAGGACAGGGCCATCGACCTCGGTGACTGTGCCACCGGCCGCCGTCAGAACCGCGTGGCCGGCCGCCGTATCCCACTCCATGGTCCGTCCGTGCCGGGGATAGATGTCCGCTTCCCCCGCGGCCACGAGACAGAATTTCAGGGATGAACCCGCACTGACGAAAGACGCCACTTTGAACTTGGCGAGATAGTCGTCGGTCTTTTCGTCCCGATGGGATCGGCTGGCAACGGCCGTGAGGCCCTGTTCGGGCGGGGTCCGGGTGGTAATGGCCCGCTCGGTCATCTCCACCGTACCGTCCGGCGCGATTTTCTCCTCAAAGGCCCCTTCGCCGACCGCGCCAAAGAACATGCGCGACAGGGCCGGCGCATAGACGACGCCAATGATCGGCGCGCCGCCATCGACCAGCGCAATATTTACCGTGAACTCGCCCCGGCCTGAAATGAACTCCTTGGTGCCGTCCAGGGGATCGACCAGGAAGAAGGGCCCCTCATCCACCTCAGGCGCTTGGCCTGCAGCCATGGCTTCCTCGGCCACGACGGGGATATAGGGCGCCAGCGCTTCGAGCCGTTCCAAAATCAGGCGTTCGGCCGCTTCATCGGCATCGGTGACGGCGGATCCGTCCTCTTTCGTGCGTACATCCGTGTCCTGATTGAAATACGGCATGATCACATGACCCGCCTCGCGGGCGATGTCGCGCAGGCGGCGGGCAAGGTCGAGACGGCCAAGGGGGCCCTCGGCGGTGGGGATAGGGTGGGTCACGGGGGAAACTCCTCATGGCGCGCGAGAAAAGCAATGCGCCCTAGCATGCCGCTCCGCGCGAGGCAATGCGGGAGTGGGGGGACCGTGCCGGGCAGAAATGGGGGCAGGAGTGCAACGCGGACGTGCCCCACCTCCAGACAAGGTGGTGGGACGCGTCCATGCCCCTCTTGCAAATCAGTTTATAGAGGGACAGATGCGGGTACTGGCTTCGACGGTTCTTCTCCTCCCGGTTCCTGCCCATTCTTAGCAAAGGAGGCATCTTTAACCATGCGCGAACTCGATATCGCTGCGCTGATGTGCTCGAAGGTATGCCACGACCTGATCAGCCCTGTGGGCGCTCTCGCGAACGGGCTTGAAGTGCTGTCGGACGATGATGACGCCGAAATGCGGGAGCAGGCGCTTGCCTTGATTGACACGAGCGCGCGCGCGGCGACCGCCAAGCTGCAATTTGCCCGTCTTGCCTTCGGAGCGTCCAAATCCTCCGGTGAAGATATTGAGCTTGATATGGCAGAGGACCTTGCCCGCGGTGTTCTTGAGAATGCCAAGACGGAGCTTGACTGGGGTCTCACATCCGGGGCCGCGCGCAAGGATGCTGTCCGCCTGATGCTGAATATCCTGGTACTGGCGAATGATGCCATCCCGCGGGGCGGCCGGCTCACCGTGGTTCCTGCCGATGACGGCGCGCCCGAAGATATGGATGTGACGGCGACTGGCGAGCGGGCGGCCATCCCGGCGGGATTTGCGTTCCTGGAAAAGCCTGTGGCATCTGAGGATGCGGAGCTTGACGCGCGGACCATCCAGCCATTCATGACGCAATTGCTGGCCCGGGAGCTTGCGGCGAGCGTGTCGGCGGAAGCCGGCGAGGACAGCGTGACATTCCGCATACGGTATGCAGCGGCCTGAGCCAAACGACTTCTTGCCAGCGTCTATCTGACTTTACGCCGCTTTAACGGTGAATGGTCACACTCGCCATCATCATGGACCGGGCGATACCGCACGGTTTAACGGTGGATGTGCGTAGGTGAGGCCCCGACCATGGATGATCTCTTGAGCGAATTCCTTACGGAAACCGCCGAGAGTTTGGACGTCGTCGACGTCGAACTCGTAAAGTTCGAGAGTGATCCGCAGAATACGGAGGTCTTGGACCGGGTTTTCCGCCTGGTCCATACCATAAAGGGGACTTGCGGTTTCCTCGGCCTGCCACGCCTTGAGGCCGTGGCCCATGCCGCCGAAACCATGCTGGGCCGCTTCCGCGACGGTCAACTCACGGTCACGCCGGACGCTGTCACTTTGATCCTTGAATCCCTCGACCACATCAAGGTCCTGCTCCAACATCTGGAGGCTGAGGAACGCGAGCCCGACGGCAATGACAGTGAACTGATCGGCCGGCTTGAGGCCGCCGCCGCCGGCGGTGGTACTGCGCCACAGGCCGCGCCGGCTCCTGCGGTTGTAGATGAACCTGCGCCTGTTGATGAACCTGCGGAAGGGGAGGGGCCCGTCGATCCGACCCTTGGCCGTCCGTTAAGCGCCGGTGAGGTCACCCTGGCTGAACTCGAACGGGTGTTTCAGGAAACGCCGAGTGATCAGGAGCCGGAGCCTGCATCTGCCCCGGCCCCTGCGCCGGCAGTGGCATCCGCCCCGGAAGCGGCGCCAGCGCCCGTGTCCAAGCCCAATGCGGAGGCAGACCCTGAGGAGGGCCTGCGCTCTGAAGGCGGGCGGACGCCGGAGACCTCCGTGGCCAACCAGTCCATCCGCGTGAATGTGGATGTTCTGGAGAACCTCATGACCATGGTCAGTGAACTGGTTCTGACGCGGAACCAGCTCATGGAAATGGTCCGGCACCTTGATGACAGTGAGTTCAAGGTGCCCCTGCAGCGATTGTCCAATGTCACCGGTGAGCTGCAGGAAGAGGTCATGAAGACCCGCATGCAGCCCATCGGCAATGCCTGGCAGAAGCTGCCTCGTATCATCCGTGATCTCAGCCGCGATCTGACCAAGAAGATCCATCTTGAGATGATTGGTGCAGATACAGAACTTGACCGCCAGGTTCTGGAGCTGATCAAGGATCCCCTCACCCACATGGTCCGCAACTCCGCCGATCATGGTCTGGAACGTCCCGAAGACCGCCGTGCGGTTGGCAAAAGCGATGTCGGCACCATCACCCTCAAGGCCTATCACGAGGGCGGCCACATCATCATTGAAGTGGGCGATGATGGCCGTGGTCTCGACATCGAGCGGATCAAGGCCAAGGCCGTGACCAATGGTCTGGCGACGGACACGGCCCTTGAGTCCATGTCCGAGGCGCAGATCCAAAAGTTCATTTTCCATCCGGGGTTCTCGACCGCTGCTGCGATCACCAATGTGTCGGGCCGAGGCGTTGGCATGGATGTGGTCCGGTCCAATATTGAACTGATTGGCGGGTCGATCGACCTCAAATCCGTCAAGGGGCAGGGCACGGTTTTTACGATCAAGATCCCGCTTACCCTTGCTATCGTTTCTGCCCTGATTGTCGAGGCGGCCGGTCAGCGATTTGCCGTGCCGCAGCTGAGTGTCGTTGAACTCGTGCGTATTTCATCCGGGTCAGAACATACCATCGAACGGATCAATAACACACCTGTCTTGCGTTTGCGCGATCGGCTGCTGCCCCTCGTCTTCATGGCTGAGGAGTTGGGCATCGAGGCCGAAGGGGGCCGCAAATCCAAGGATGCCTTTGTCATTGTCAGCCAGGTTGGCCCTCAGATCTTCGGCATTGTTGTCGATGGCGTGTTCGACACAGAGGAAATCGTTGTCAAGCCGGTCGCCACGATCCTGCGCGACATCACCATGTTCTCTGGCAATACGATCCTCGGTGACGGCAGTGTCATCATGATCATGGATCCCAACGGGGTGGCCCAGCGCATCAGCAGCGAGCAGGCGGGCGATAAGGATGCCCAGTCGGATACGAAGCGCAGCATTGCCGGCGCGGATCAGGCCGTCACCATGCTCATCTTCAGGGCCGGGAGCAGTGAACCCAAGGCCGTTCCGCTCTCCCTCGTGACCCGTCTTGAGGAAGTCGAGGCGGACAAGATTGAACCATCCAACGGCCAGAACCTGGTGCAGTATCGTGGCCGGCTTATGCCCATCATGCATGTCAATCCGGGCCATCCCTTGCGGGGTGAAGGACGCCAACCCATCCTGGTGTTCACGGATGGTGACCGGTCCCTGGGTCTTGCTGTGGATGAGATTGTCGACATTGTTGAGGACAAGCTGAACATCGAGCTGGCGGCGGACCGGCCCGGCATGCTTGGCTCGGCTGTTATCAAGGGGCGGGCGACCGAAGTCCTTGATATCTCTTATCATCTGACCCAGGTCTACCGGGACTGGTTCGAGCGGGCCGACGCGCCAGCTGTCTCGCTGCGCAAGCGTCAGATCCTCCTCGTCGATGACTCAGCCTTTTTCCGCAATTTGATCACGCCCCTGCTCAACGCGGCGGGCTACTCGGTGACCTCTGTTGCGAGCGTCGAGGATGCCTGGCGCTACAAGGAAGCCGGAATCGTCTTTGATGCCATCATCTCTGATATCGAAATGCCGGGAACGGATGGTTTCGAGTTCGCCCGTCAGGTTCAGGCCGACGAAAGCTGGTCCAGCATTCCGCTCCTCGCCTTAACGTCCTTTGATGGGCCGGACGAGCGCAAGCGCGGCGAAGAGGTCGGTTTCCGGGATTATGTCAGCAAGTCCGACCGCGAATCGATCATCAACGCGCTGCGCGTCGCCGTGGTCGAGCAGGGAGAAGCCGCATGACCGGTTTGAGCGAACGGAATTCCGGGGCGATGGACGGGACAAACGAAGATTTCGTCACGGTGATGATTGCCGATCAGTGGTTTGGTATCCCGGTGCGGATGATCCACGATGTGTTCTCGCCCCAGTCCATCACACAAGTTCCGTTGGCGCGGCCTGAAGTGGCTGGTGTGCTCAATCTCCGGGGGCGGATTGTTACGGCGATCGATATGCGCTGCAAACTCGATCTGCAGCCCCGGGGCGAGGGTGTTGAATGCATGGCCGTTGGCATCGAAAAACATGGCGAGTCCTACGGCCTCATTGTTGATCAGGTGGGCGAGGTTCTGAGCCTCGAAGACCGCTCATTTGAACCCAATCCCGCCAATCTTGACCCGCGGTGGCGGGGTGTGTCGCGCGGCGTTTTCCGCCTTGATGGCAGTCTGCTCGTCGTCTTCGACGTGGACAAAGTGCTTGAATTCCCAGAACTCATCCAGGCGGCCTGAGACCATCCAAAGAGAGATGAAAGACAAGTGCCAATGCCGGTTTGGTCCGGAGTGACGGTCTGCCCCCAATAAAGGTCCGCCCAATGAGAAGCTTTCTGGTGGTCGACGATTCTCGGGTTATCCGCCAGGTGGCCCGCCGCATGCTTGAGAGCCTCAATTTTGAGGTCAGCGAAGCCGGCGACGGTCAGGTGGCGCTCGACAGCTGCCGGGAGACCATGCCCGACGCCATCCTGCTCGACTGGAACATGCCTGTCATGAATGGCCTGGATTTTCTCAAAGCCTTGCGTCTGGAGGATGGTGGCAGTGAGCCTGTTGTCGTGTTCTGCACGACGGAAAATGACATTGATCACATCACCATGGCGATCAATGCAGGGGCGAATGAATTCATCATGAAGCCCTTCGACAAAGACATTTTGGCGGCGAAGTTGGCCGAAGTGGGGCTCGTTTAGGCCGTGACACCAGCCCAGACCGCCCGGAGCAAGGCGGCGCCGGATGCGCCTGGCGATCCCATCCGCATCATGATTGTCGAGGATTCGCGTACGGTCCGTCGCATTCTGGAAAGCTGGCTGAAGGTGGAGCCCGGTTTTAAGATCGTGGGCACGTGCACGAATGGGCGGGAAGCCGTTGAGCAGGTGAAGGCAGTCGATGCTGAAGTGGTTCTGCTCGACATCGAGATGCCGGAAATGGACGGGCTCACCGCTTTGCCGGAACTCGTTCGTCTGATCCCGGATCTCCAGGTCATCATGGCCTCGCAGCTGACAACGCGTCAGGCTGAAATCTCGCTCAAGGCCCTTGCCATTGGCGCGGCCGATTATGTCGCGAAACCGTCAAGCATGCTGGTGAGCAATGCGGTGCGCAGGTTCCGGGACGATATCGCGGCGAAGGTGCGGCACCTCGGCGAAGCGGTGCGGAGCAAGCGTGGGCAACCGCTGCCCCGCGATCTGCGCTCTGGCTCGTCGGCACGGGCGAGCGTGTCCGCTGTGCCCGCGCGGGGCCCCATCATTTTGAGGACGCCGCCTCCCGGACCGTTCCGGCTCCTCGGGATCGGCAGTTCGACCGGTGGTCCGCAAGCCCTCCAGCTCTTCCTGGAGCGTTTGGGTCCACCCTTTCCGTTTCCCGTTTTGATCGTGCAACATATGCCGCCCACATTCACGCCGATCCTGGCCGATCACCTGACACGTCAGCTAAATGTAACGTGTACGGAAGGCCGTGATGGCGACATGATCCGCGCCGGCGCCGTTTATGTCGCGCCAGGGGATCGGCACATGATCGTTGAACGGTCTGGACAGGACTTGGTGATCCGCATCACCCAGGACCCGCCGGAAAATTTCTGCCGACCGGCGGTTGATCCCCTGTTCCGCTCCCTGGCGGCGACGGATGGTCCGGGGACGGTGTGTGCGGTGTTGACGGGTATGGGGAGTGACGGGGCCAAGGGGGCCGGGGCCGTCGTCGAGGCTGGCGGCTGCGTGCTTGCCCAGGATGAGGCGAGCAGCGTGGTCTGGGGGATGCCCGGCGCGGTGGCGACTGCTGGGTTGTGTTCCGCTGTGGAGCCTCTGCCGACGCTGGCGGGCCGGGTGAGTGATCTTTTAAGGGGGCGGGCGCGATGACACCGACGGATTTTGAGTTCATTTCCACGTTGTTGCACAAGCGCTCTGGTCTCGTGCTGACACCGGAAAAGACCTATCTCCTGGAAAGCCGGCTCACGCCCGTGGCACGCCGCCTCGGGCATCCGAACCTCCAGGCTTTGATTGGCGCGATCCGCAAATCGGCGCCAGAAGACGTGCTCATCGAAATCACCGAAGCAATGACCACGAATGAATCCTTTTTCTTCCGGGACAAGACGCCCTTTGAACAGTTCAAACGGCTGATGATCCCGGTAGTGAAGGATGCCAAGGGGCCGTCCGAACGGGTGCGCGTGTGGTGTGCGGCGGCATCGACGGGCCAGGAGCCCTATTCCCTGGGCATGAGCCTCTTGGAGGCTCCCGCCCTTTTGGGTGGTCAGCCATGCGATCTCGTGGCGACAGATCTGTCACGGGAGGTTTTGGAACGGGCCACGAACGGAACTTACAGCCAGTTCGAGGTTCAGCGCGGCCTGCCGGTTCAGATGCTGGTCAAATATTTTGAGAAGGCGGGCGATCACTGGCGTATCAAGCCGGCCATCCGCCAGATGGTCGATTTCAGATGCCTGAACCTGCTGCACGACTTCTCCAGCCTCGGCATGTTTGACATCATCTTTTGCCGGAACGTGCTGATCTATTTCGACCGGGAAACCAAGGCGCAGGTCCTGAACCGCCTCGCCGCCCAGCTCGCACCCCATGGATATTTGGTGCTCGGCGCTGCAGAAACGGTTTTCGGCCTCACGGACCGCTTCAAGCCCGTCCAGGATGAGCGCGGCCTTTATGAGCCCGCCACGAGCCCACGCACCGTTCTCGCAGCGGCGGGGTAAGTTAGGAGGTATCCAGATCACCCGTATCGAGGCCCGCAATCCATCCAACCAATTCGGTGGTGGTGGGGCACCTCGCGTGGGGAGCGTTCAAAGACGAACGCTCAGGCCCAAGGAGAGCAGCGGGTAGAGCTTGAAGTCTTCAATGTCATCTTCGAGTGATTGGACTTCGTTTTCGAGTTGGGCGTTAAAATCTGGATCATCGGCCAACGCACCATCTGCCGTCAGTGTCGCGTCGGGGCTTCCGGTGAACAGGACGCCAACCATGGCTTTGAAGCCGAGACGCCCGCCGCTGAATGTGTTGTCATAGCCGAGGCCGGCGAAAGGCGCGACCTGCCTTAGCTCCACCTCACCGTTCAGTGTACCAACATCCGCCGCGTCGAAAACTTCGTCACCAATCTCAAGGGTGCCATCACTTGATGTCGCCGTGAGATCAACGGATTTGTCGCCGATAAAAGCGCCGCCACCGATAAAGAAACCATTCTTAAACGGATGAATATTCGCACCGACGATAAAGTTCGACAGGTTCAGGTCGGCGTCATAATCGATGCCGTCATATTCATCGTCCACACCGAACTGGAACCAGTTATAGCCACCGCGCAGGACGAGCCGCGGCAGAACGCGAACCTGGAGTTCAGGACCAAAACCGGTTGTCGATGCGGTGACGCCCAGCGCCAGGTTGTCTTTCAGTTTCAACCCGAGAAAATCAGACTCCGCACAAACCGTCGTCGAGACCAGGGCCAGAAATCCGCCAACAACGGCGCCCAAACGCAGCCTAGCCATATTCTCTATTCCCTCTTGCAGACCTGTCTAACCTCGCCTTTAGGTATAAGAAGAGGCGGCTTGTTCGGTCAAGGAAAAGTCGCAAACTGTGAAAAGTCGCGAACTGTCTGTCCCTGCTCCGCTGCGATAGAACAGCCCTCTGGAATTTTCAGTGGGCAGAGCTGGGATTTCAGGCTGAAGAGGGCGGATTGCTCCCCTTGGCCTGGCGCGATCTGACCGCGCGACCTGCCATAGGCTGTTGGACCTCCGCCGTGTCTCGAGCTGCCGTGTCTCGAGCTGCTGTGTCTCGAGCTGCCGTGTCTTGAGCTGCGGGGGGAACAAAAGGCTCCGGGCGATCATCGGGCAATGTTTCCACATAAAGGGACTGGCTGGGAAAGGCGAAACTGGCTCCTGCAGCCTGCACGATTTCCATAACCTTGAAGGCAAGCCGTTCCTTCACCTCAAGCCATTCGCCCCATGCAGTCGTCCGTGTAAAGCAATATAGCATGATATCGATGGATGAGTCTGAGAATGAGTCCACACGGACAAATGCGGAAGCCAGGACCGGCGGCGCGAAGTCTCCCGAGTCCTTCAAATAGGTGTCAAGCGCGTCCCGGATCTCGCGCAATTGATCGATGCTGGTGTCGTAGGTCAGGCCGATGGTCCAGTAAATCCTCCGATAGGTCATAAGGGAAAAATTGGTCACCGGATTATCAGACAGCTCCGTGTTCGGCACTTGAACCGGCGCCTTGTCGAACCGGCGTACTTTGGTGGAGCGGAAGCCGATCGTTTCCACTGTGCCCTCCACAACGCCGTCAACGCGGATCCAATCGCCCTTGCGGAAGCGCCGCTCGGTAAGGATGAGCACGCCGGCAATGAGGTTTTTGAACAGGTCCTGGGCGCCCAAGGCAACGGCAACACCAAAAAGACCAAGGCCCCCGATGATCGGTGCGACCGGAATACCGAAACTCTCCAGGATGCCCGCAATGCCAAGCAGCACGACAATGAATTTGAGGCCCCGTTCGAACCAATCCGCAATCGCCCCTTTCAGAAAGGAGATCCGCATGCTCATGGTGTCGATGATCGGCCCCATGGCATTGTAAAGGCCCCAGAAAAAGACAACGAGCAGCAGGGAGCTGACCAATTGCTGGGCGCGGTCGTCGATTTCGGCATGGAGGGGCAGGACCTGGCTCGCCGAGAACACGCCGAGCACGATGAACATGAATTTGAGCGGCCCTTCGAGGGCATTGAGGATCGTGTCGTCGAGGTCGGTCTCCGTGCGTTCGGTCACCCGATGCACAAAGCCGAGCACCCAGATGGAAAACACCCGCCGCATGACCCAGAAAACAATCAGGATCAGGATGGCAAGCACGAGGCTGCCCAGGTCAGCCCCCATAACCCCTGTATTCCAGACCCGCACGGCGAGGTCCCAGAAGGCGTCGAACTGGTCCTCAAACTGCGTTTCCATTTCCCACTCTCCCTCTCGCCGATCCCGCCCGGATTATGCCCGTTCTCGGGTCGCCTTTAAATCAATGTCCGGCCATTTTTCCTTCGTGTAGCCGATTTCCCAGGCGCTCTTGGCCAGGAACACCGGGCTGCCGTCGCCGTCTTCGGCCATGGCGGTCCGGTGGCTGTCAATGAAGCGGTCAAGCTCCTTGCGTTCGGCCGCGATCACCCAGCGGGCGGAGTCATATGGTGCCGGCTCAAAATCCACATCAAGGCTGTATTCCGCTTTGATCCGCTCCTTGAGCACATCGAGCTGCAGCCGTCCAACCACCCCCACGACCCAGTTGGCACCGATCATGGGACGGAAGACCTGGGTCACGCCTTCTTCGGCCAGACTCTCAAGAGCCTTGCGCATATGCTTTTGCTTCATGGGGTCGCCAAGGCGGACGCGGCACAGGATTTCGGGCGCAAAATTGGGAATGCCCGTGAAGCGGATGTCCTCGCCTTCGGTCAGCGTGTCGCCCACGCGCAAAGTGCCGTGGTTTGGGATGCCGATAATGTCCCCGGGGAAAGCCTCGTCCACCAGATCCCGGTCCTGGGCGAAAAACAGGATCGGATTGTGGATCCCGATGGTCTTGCCGGTGCCGATCTGCTTTAGCTTCATGCCGCGTTTGAATGTGCCGGAGCACAGGCGGAAAAAGGCGATCCGATCCCGGTGGTTCTGGTCCATATTGGCCTGGACCTTAAAGACAAAGCCCGCGACTTTCTTCTCCTCCGGCTCGACCGTGCGCCGCTCTTCTTTCCCCACCAGGGCCGCCGTTTGGGGTCGGGGCGAGGGCGCAAATGTCCCCACGGCCCGCAGGAGCTGGCGGACGCCAAAATTACGCAGGGCACTGCCGAAATAGACCGGAGTCAGATGGCCTTCGCGATAGCTTTCCACGTCCACGGATGGATAGCCTTCGCGCACCAGCTCCACATCCTCTCGCAGCTTCTCCAGCTCGTTGCCGTCAAGGATCTCGCCGATGCGATTGCCGTTGAGGTTGAGACCGACCTCGTCATCCTCCGCGCCCCGCTCGAACAGCATCATGTGATCGGCAAGAAGGTCGTAACTGCCGCGAAAATTCCGGCCCATGCCGCAGGGCCACATGGCGGGTGCGGTATCAAGGGCCAGCTTGTCGGCAATCTCGTCCATGAGGGTGAAGGGGTCTTCGGCCTCCCGGTCCATCTTGTTGACGAAAGTAATGATCGGGATGTCGCGCAGGCGGCAGACCTCGAACAGTTTCAGGGTCTGCGCCTCGATGCCCTTGGCGGCGTCGATGACCATGATGGCGCTGTCGGCGGCCGTCAGGGTGCGGTAGGTGTCTTCGGAAAAGTCCTCGTGGCCCGGCGTGTCCAGAAGATTGAACACGACATCCTCAAATTCGAAGGTCATGACGGCGGAGGTCACTGAGATCCCCCGTTGCTGCTCGATCTTCATCCAGTCCGACCGGGCGCGGCGGTTTTCACCCCGCGCTTTCACCTGTCCGGCAAGGCGCAAGGCGCCGCCCTGGAGCAGCAAATGTTCGGTGAGGGTGGTTTTGCCCGCGTCCGGTTGGGAGATGATGGCGATGGTGCGCCGGGACGCGGCGGTGGACGGATCGGTCACGGGGTGTGCTCCTGAGATTGCATGCCCCGTTTCTAACCATGGGAATGGCCTGGCGCCAAGGCCGGGTCGGCACCAGGCGCGGCTGGGTCAGGAGGCGTCGACGCCGTCGAGGAAGTGGCGGCCCTGGCGATCCTCCACCTCGACCACCCAAAGGTCCGGGTCGAACCCCTGCTGGCGCTTGATATAGGCGTCTGCGTCCTCTTCGGCCACGGGATCCGGACCAAGGGCGCGCAGCCAGACAAATTCGCCCTCGCCGGTCCGGGTCGGCGAGAACACCATGGCCTGACCATCCAGATAGTTCAGTTTGACGATGACGGCGCCGGCGGTCTCATCACCTCGGGACACAACATAGGCTGAGGCGCCGTTGACCTCACATCGGCGCATATAGGATTTGACCCATACCTCAGCTCTCAGTCTCGCTTCCATGGCTCTGCCACCCTTGTCTCAGCGTGCCTCTTCTTCTTGACCTAGCGTTGTTGACCTAAGTGCCGCGGATCAGAAGTCCGCATGAGACGTCCCGGCGCGTCCGTCTGCGGACTTCTGATCCGAAAACGACACTAGAAACAACATATTGCTCGTGTGGCTCTTGGGTCAGGCATTCGCGACCGAGCCTGCCGATCATTCGGGCGAATTCCTGACCCGCCACACGAGCGCGTTTCGGCATCTGGCCCGCCCCCGCGAGGCGGTGCAAGTTGCGTATGCCTGACCCAGTTCTCTTGCTTGCCCAGCCGAGCCAAAGGCACCCTATTATCCGCCCAAGGAAAACACCAGTGTCGTCCTGAAGCATCTAAAGCCAAAAAGAGACAATCGAACCTTGCGATTCGCTAAGGTTGGGCAGACCATTCCCTATCCCACCCTCCAGAGAAGAAGTTCGCCGTGACAAACATCCTAACGACGCTGGAAAGCCTTCTCGGCAATGTCCTCGTGATTGAATCAATCATCTTCATCGGCTTCGTCTATGTCGCCCGGCTGATCGCGATCCACCTTTTGCGGCGCAAGCGGGAGGTGCTGGATGAAGGACGGCGCCGGTGGATCACCGTTGCCCAGAATCTCTCCGCTGTCATTATGGTTCTTGGGCTGATCATCATCTGGACGTCCCAGATCACGTCCTTTGCCCTCTCGATCGCCGCCTTTGCGGTGGCCATCGTCGTCGGCCTTAAGGAATTGATCCAGAGTATCCTGGGTGCGATCCATCGAGCAACGAGCCGGCCTTTTGAGGTGGGAGACTGGATCGAATTTGCGGGCCACCGGGGAGAGGTTACGGATGAGGGGCCCTTGTCCTTCCGCATGCTGGAACTCGGCCGCGGCGCCCGGGCCTTCACCTATACAGGCCGGGTGCTCGTGTTCCCGAATGCAAAACTCCTGATGGAGCCCGTGTTCAACGAATCCTTTCGAAAACGATTCGTTTATCACAATTTCGCAGTGACGGTGGATCCGGGACCAGACGCTCAGGCCGTGAGGGATTTCATGCGCCGACGGATCGATGAGGCGCTTGAAAGTCAAAAGACGCTCGCCGCGCGCTACCATGGGATGGCTCGCCGCAAAACCCATACGGATCTTCCGCCCATTGATCCGGTCGTACATGTTCACACGACAGATTTCTCAAAACTTGTCTTTACCGTGACAATGTTTTGCGCGACTGCGGAGGCTGCCCGCATCGAGGCCGACGTGGTGGAAGCCACGCTTGGCTTCATCCGCGCGGCACAATTGAAGGACAAGGAAGCGGCCGAAAAGGCCGCTTGACCCTCCGTCATCACCTGATTACGCGCGCAAATGTCCGCACATCCTCCACAAAGCGCTCCGGGCGTTCGAGCGCAGCGAAATGGCCCCCCTCACCGATATCGCTCCAATGTACGATCGTGCTGTAACTCTTCTCCACCATGCTGCGCGGTGGCCACTGGAACGTATCGAACGGGAAATTCGCAATCCCGACAGGTTTTTCAAGGCGTGCCCCCTGGGGCAGGGGTGTGCCATAGGGATCCTCAATGAGTCCGCGATATTGCCATGAGGCCGTGTTGAAGGTGCGGGTCACGAGATAGATCATGATATTCGTCAGGAGCTGGTCCTTGGTGTAGGCGCTTTCGATGTCATCACCGTCCGTATGGGACCAGGTGTTGAATTTCTCCACCAGCCAGGCCGCGACGCCCACGGGACTGTCCATCATGGCATAGCTGAGGCTTTGGGGCTTGGTCATCTGCACGCGGAAATAAGCGCCCTCGGCATTGAAGGTCGCTTCGGCCCGGGCCTCATGGGCTTTCTCCTCCTCCGTTTCCGCGCGTGCGTCCGGGCTGCGCCACCCATACATATTGAGGTGGACAGCGGTGCAGGCCGGGTCGTCATGGCCCAGAAAGCTGGATACGAGTGAGCCCCAATCACCCCCTTGTGCGATATAGTCCTTATACCCCAGAACACCGGACATGATTTGCGCCATATAGGCCGCGATGCGGCGCGAGCCCATGGGATTGCGCGGCTTGCCGGAAAAGCCATAGCCCACCAGGGACGGCACCACGACGTCAAAGGCGTCCTCCACCGCGCCGCCAAAGCGCTCTGGATGAGCGAGCGGCTCAATGACGTCCATAAACTCAAAGAATGATCCGGGCCAGCCATGGCTGATGATCAGCGGACGGGGATTGGGCCCGGAGCCCTTTTCATGGATGAAATGGATAGGGATGGTTTCCCCCTCGACTGTGGCGTCGGCCATGAACTGGGGAAAGCGATTGAGTGCCGCCTCGGCCGCGCGCCAGTCATAGTGGTCCAGCCAATAGGCGCACAGCGCGCGCATATAATCGAGATTAGCGCCATAGGCCCAGCCGCCATTGGCGGGCATCTCATGCCACTCATAGTCTCGAACCCGGGCCATGATCCGCTCCAGGGTGGTGTCGGGCACGTGGATGCGGAATGGTGTCGGCGTCGTCATGGGGCTGCCTCCTTCCCTTTTGATCTTGAAGCGGCGACATGGAGCGGCCGCCTGGAGAGCCGGTCGGGCCGCGCACCGCGCATCCTCAGCATGCCATTGGCGCTTACATCTTGACAGGGCGTCGGGCCGCCTGAACGGTGTTGGAAAAACGCAGGAGGCAAAGCATGCGTGCCGTTGTCAGCCGCCCGGGCAGTCTCACCATTGAGGACCGGCCCATGCCGGAACCCGGCGAAGGAGAAGTGCTCCTCAAGGTCAAGGTTTGCGGGATCTGCGGGTCCGACCTGCATATGCTCCATCACTCGGACAATTGGGAGCGGCTGTCGGCACGCTCCGGATCGGCCATGCAGATGGATATGACCCGGGGCGTCGTCTTCGGCCATGAATTGACCGCCGAAATTGTCAAATATGGCCCGAACACAGAAGCCACCATGCCGATCGGCACACTCGTCGCCGTTTTCCCAGTTGGGCTCACGGCGGATGGGGTGGAAACAATCGGCTTTTCCAACGACTTCCCCGGCGGATATGGCCAATATATCCGCGCCTTGCGTGATCTCGTCGTTCCGCTTCCATCCGGCCTGTCTCCGGATCTTGCTGCCATGACCGAACCCATGGCCGTCGGGTATCACGCCGTCCAGAAGGCTGATGTGTTGGCAGCCGATGTGGCCGTGGTCATCGGCTGCGGCCCGGTGGGGCTGTCGGTGATCCTTGCTCTGAAGGCTGCCGGCCACGGGCCAATCATCGCCGCTGACTTTTCTCCGGCCCGCCGTGCGGTTGCAGAACGTCTTGGTGCTGATATTGTTGTCGATCCGGCGACGGATTCGCCCTATCGATACTGGTCGGATTACTCCGTCCCCAGAACGGCAAGCGAGCGTTTCTTTGCGCAAGCGGCCGGTGTGCCGACACGGACCGGCGTTTTGTTTGAATGTGTGGGCGTGCCGGGCGTTCTCCAGACCCTGATCGACGGTGCGCCCCCAGATGCCCGCATCATCGTGGTCGGTGTGTGTATGGAACCCGACCGGATCGAGCCCGCCATGGCGATCACCAAACAGCTCGATCTGCGCTTTGTACTCGGCTACACGCCCGAAGAATTTGCCGAGTCTCTTTATGCCATCGCCGACGGACGGCTCGATGTCGCCCCGCTGATCACGGACAAAGTGGGCCTTGGCGGGGTCGCCGACGCCTTCGAGCGCCTTTCAACACCCAATGAACAGGTCAAGATCCTCATTGACCCGTTCCGTGAGTGATTAAGTCATTAGGTAGAGGAAGCGCGCACCCTGTGGTTGCAGAAAACAGAATTTGTGGCTAGGCAAACCTTTTTTTCGCCCCGTGATAGCCTCTTTCGGACAAGCTGTTGTATTGTTGCAACAGTTTGTCTCTACAGCATTGATTTGACACGCAATTTTCCGCGAGGCGGAGCCCGGCGGTAGCAGCAGGGTGCGACCTAACGCCCAGCCCAAGGCCTTTTCGAACCGTTTCGATTTGGTACGGTAGCATCATGCAGAAACGAGGGTTCGCGAATGCGCCTAGATGATCCGCCGCCGGATTATCTGCCCTTCAGCATATGCTGGACGATATCGCCGCGACCCCTCGTGCCCATCAAACTGATATGCCCGAATGAAGCGGCCGCCGGGCATCGGCAACATCAAGGGAATAACTGATGGCTAAATGGACCTGCAGCGCTTCCGTCCTTGCTCTGAGCACTGCCCTCGGAGCCGGCATGGCTGTCGCCCAGGAGGGTGAGGCACCAGCCGCCGAAGGCGAGGCTCCCCGCCGGGACCGGATCGAGCAGATCGTGGTGACGGCCACGAAGCGGGAGGAGAGCACGCAGGATGTGCCCGTTGCTGTGACGGCCGTCAGTGGCCAGACCTTGGACGAACTCAATATCGGCAATTTCGACGACTATCTACGCTATCTGCCCAATGTGACCGCAGGCGGCCGGGGTCCGGGTCAATCCACTATTTATATCCGCGGCATGGCCACGGACACGATCCCGGTCCAGCTCGCCGGCGCCAATGGCCAGGCCCCGAATGTGGCCCTCTATCTCGATGAGCAGCCGGTCAACCTGGTGGGCCGCAATCTTGATGTCTATGCGGTGGATATGGAGCGGGTCGAAGTCCTGCCCGGACCGCAAGGCACCCTTTTCGGCGCCAACTCCCAGGCCGGGACCGTGCGTCTTATCACCCGCAAGCCGGTGATGAACGAGTTTGAAGCCGGCGCAGAAGGCACGGTTGCCTTCACCGAAAATGGTGAAATGAGCACCGGCGTTGAAGGGTTTATCAATATTCCGATCCTGCAGGATCGTCTGGCGGCCCGCGTGGCGTTTTTCAGCGTCAATGAGGGTGGCTATATCGACAATGTTTTCGGCTCAAGAACTCTGCCGGAGGAAAATCCTGCATTCCCCGTCGGTGCCGAACTTGAACCAGCCGTGAACACCGGCCTTGTCGAAGAGGACTTCAACGACAGCACCTATAACGGTTTCCGGATCAGCGCCCAGTATATCATCAATGACGACTGGGATATCCGTGTTCAGCATATGCGCCAGGAACTCGTGGCTGACGGCGTATTCGACTTCGACCCGGAAGTGGGTGACCTGGAAGTGCAGCGCTTCTTCCCCGATGAACTCGACGAGTCCTGGCACAATACCGCCTGGACCTTGACCGGTCGCCTTGCAATGCTCGATGTTCTGTATACGGGTGCTTATCTTGACCGGGAAGTCAATCAGACCATTGACTATACCGGCTACGCGAATGTCGGCGGCTTCATTCCCTACTACATCTGTGAATATCCGAGCTACGCGAGTTGTTCCGATCCAACCCTCGGCTTCAGTGGTGAGGTCGAGAACCAGCGCTTCACCCACGAGGTCCGGGTAACCACGCCCAGCGAATGGCGCATCCGCGCCACGATCGGCGCTTTTTATGATGACCAGGAAATCATCGAGCGGGGCAATTTCATCTATTTCGGCACGATCGAACAGGGTTTTGCTCCGAATGCCCCCATTCCGGGAGCCACCAATTCAGATCCGACCACCCGCCCGCCCGGCGTCGCCTTCTTCAATGACATTACGCGGACGGAAGAACAAATCGCCATTTTCGGTGAGATCTCTTTCGACGTCATCCCGGATCTGCTGACGGTGACCGGCGGCTTCCGGTATTTTGATCTGGAAGTGGACGTGAAGGGTTCGGCAAACTTTGCCAATCGCGGTGTCGATGGCGATTCCGGCGTCAATCTCGATGCGGTCCTCGCCGACTTTGCGCCGCTCGTGGAAGAAGACGTGGTCTTCAAGGCCAATGTCAGCCTGACGCCGACGGACAATACCCTGTTCTACTTCACCTATTCCGAAGGCTTCCGGCCGGGCGGCTTCAACCGCGGTGGTGGTCAGTCGAACAATCCGGAAGTTGGCGTTGTGCCCTTCACCTTCGAGACCGATACGGTCACGAATTACGAAGTGGGCTGGAAAACAAACTTCTTTGACGGCACCCTTCAGTTCAACGGCGCAGCCTTCTTCGTTCAGTGGCAGGATATTCAGACTTCGGTCTTCAATCAGGACATCTTCTTCCTCACCTTCAACGACAATGCCGCGGATGCGGAACTGTTTGGCGTGGAAGGGGATTTTATCTGGGCGCCGACGGATAATCTCGTTCTTGCGGGTGCCTTCTCCATCCTCGATACCGAGCTGACCAGTGTGCCGGAAAGCGTGGTGAACGTGGCACCCGTGGGCAGTGAACTGGCCCTCGCGCCATCCTTCCAGGGTAATCTCCGGGCCCGGTACACATGGTTCCTTGGGGACTATATGCCCTATGCCCAGGCCGCCGTCATCTATTCGGCGGACAGCTTCAGCTCCATCGTCGTCGATCCCAACAACCGGTTCCTCCAGGATTCCTATGTCACTCTGGATGCGGCGTTTGGCGTCGAGATGGACAATTGGCGGGGCGAGCTGTTCTTCGAAAACCTCACGGACGAACGGGCCGAATTGTTCATCAACACCCAAGACAATACGCGCCGCATCACGACCAACCGTCCGCGTACCATCGGTTTCCGCCTCAGCTATACCTATTGATGGGACGGGAGGGGTAGGACCCCATGTCCGACGCGCCTGAAGACGCCGTTGACGGGACGGCGCCAAAAGAGCCATCCGGCGAGGCCAAAGCCCTGCTTCAGCAGGGCCGCCTCGCCGAAGCCGTTCTGGCAGCCGAACAAGCACTGAGCCAAGCGCCCAATGACCGGGACACGCTCTATGTGCTTGCGGTCTGCAAACGCTATCTGAAAGACACCGATGCTGCCCTGTCGGTCATCAGTCGTCTGAAAATGGTCCATCCAGGCTTCGGCCGGGCCTATCAGGAAGAGGGGCATGTCCATCGCCAGAAGGGGGATGGGGCGGCGGCGAAACGGGCTTTTCGCGAAGCGGTGACCCACAATCCGGCCCTGGTCGCAAGCTGGCAGGCCCTCGCCGAACTTACCCGGGCCGATGGCGAAACGGTGGACACGGCGCGTTTTGCCCGCGAGGTGGAGCGGCTCAAGGCGCTTCCCAAGGAACTCCTCTCGGTGATGAGTTTCACCCACGAGGGCCGCCTGTTGAAGGCCGAACAGCTCGCCCGGGATTTCCTGCAGAAGAACAAGCATCATATCGAGGGCATGCGCCTGCTGGCCGATATCGGCATGCGGCTCCATGTTCTCGATGACGCCGAATTCCTTTTGGAAAGCTGCGTGGCGCTAGCGCCGGAGCACCGTTTGGCGCATCTCGATTATGTGACCGTGCTGAACAAGCGCCAGAAATACGAGAAGGCTCTTGAACAGGCGCGATCCTTGAGAGCGGCTGACCCGGACAATCCCGTTTTCATCACGGCCCAGGCCAATCAGGAACTCGCGGTCGGTCACTATGACGACGCGTTGGCCCTTTATGATGCGGTGTTGGAGCGACTGCCTGACAATCCGAACACACTGCTTTCCAAGGGCCATACCCTTAAAACCGTCGGTCGGCGGGAGGAGGCGATTGGGGCCTATCGCGCAGCATATGGGGCGCGGCCTGCATTTGGGGATGCATTCTGGAGCCTTGCCAATCTCAAGACCTATCAGTTTTCCGAGGAGGAGCGCCGGCATATGGAGGCGGCGGAGGCCTCACCGGAAACGCCCCATACGGATCGCTTCCATCTGTGTTTTGCCCTCGGCAAGGCCTATGAGGATGAGGGTGACGCCGCGAAAGCGTTCGAGTTCTATATCAGGGGCAATGCCCACAGGCGGGCTGAGCTGCGCTATGACGCTGACCTTATCGATCGGGAATTCGCGGCCCAGAAATCCATCTGCACACCAGAGCTGTTCACGGCCAAGGCGGGTTTTGGGGCGCCGGCACCCGACCCGATCTTCATTCTGGGGCTGCCGCGGGCCGGCTCCACCCTCCTGGAACAGATCCTGGCCTCCCATTCTATGGTGGACGGAACCCTCGAACTGCCCAATATCCTGGCGCTGGCCCATCGCCTGAACGGTCGCCGCAGGATCGGTGATGAGGCGCGCTATCCAGGCATTTTATATGATCTTGGTGCGGAGCAGATTCGGCGCTTCGGCGAGCACTATATTGAAGACACCCGCGTCTACCGTCAGGGTGCGCCATTCTTCACGGACAAGATGCCGAACAATTTCCGGCATATTGGGCTCATCCATTTGATCCTCCCCAACGCGAAGATCATTGATGCCCGCCGGGCGCCCCTTGACTGCTGCGTGAGTTGCTTCAGGCAACTCTTCGCGGAAGGCCAGGAATTCACCTACAGCCTTGATGATGTCGGCCGGTATTATCGGGGCTATGTGGATCTTATGGACCATTGGGACCGGGTTCTGCCCGGCAAGGTCCTCCGGGTCCAGCATGAAGATGTGCTGGCCGATCTTGAGGGGCAGGTCAGGCGCATGCTGGATTTCTGCGGTCTGCCCTTTGAGCAGGCTTGCCTCGACTTCAACAAGACAGAACGGTCGGTGCGCACTGCAAGTTCAGAGCAGGTCCGCCGTCCCCTGAACACCGATGGCGCCGGCCAGTGGCGCAAGTTTGAGCCTTTTCTCGGCGCACTGAAAGCAGCCCTTGGTCCCTTGGCGGAGACGCAAAGCGCCATGCCGAGCGTGAGCGCCCCATGAAACACCTCTTGATTGTCGCCCACGCGCCATCCCCCAACACCATGCGGCTTCTCGATACCGTTCTGGAGGGGGCTTCCCATCAGGACATCTCGGGTATTGAGATTCTTGTGAAAGAGCCCTTGCGCGCCGATGCCCAGAACGTTCTTTGGGCAGATGGAATCATTTTGGGGACAACGGAAAATCTCGGTTATATGGCCGGCGCCACAAAGGACTTTTTCGACCGGATCTATTATCCGGTTCTGGAGGAAAAGCAGGGTCTGCCTTTCGGGCTTTACATTCGCGCAGGCAATGACGGCACGGGCACAAGGCGCGCCATCGAGAGCATCATCACCGGATTGCGCTGGAAAGCGGTTGCCGAACCCGTTATCTGCCGCGGTGATTGGCAGGACAGTTTCCTTGATGAGGTTCGAGACCTGGGCACCCTCATGGCCGCGGGCCTTGAAGCATCCGTCTTTTAAGCTTGTTCAAGAGCATCAAGGAACAGCGTCAGGCCTGCGGCGGCGAAAGCCACCATATTGGCGGTCCGGTTAGCGCTCCCGGTTCGGATGGTCCGTGTCGCGCCTAAAGATCCGGCAAGACCCACGCAAGTGTGACCCGCCGGATCACCATATCCATTGCCTGTCGGACCCGCGGCGCCGGTCTCCGACAGGCCCCAGTCAGCCCGGTAGCCGCTGCGTGCCAGATCCGCGAGCCACGCCGCATAGGGTTCGGAACTGGAGCGCATGCCCTGCTCCTTGACCTCACCCACGCCCCCAGGGCGCAGAACATTCAGGGCCCGAGGGGTGTAGACCACTTGGCCCCCAAGATAAAAGCGGGATGCGCCGGGTATGGCGAGCAGGGCTGCCGAAATCAATCCGCCAGCAGAGGATTCAGCGATAGCCACTGTCTCGCGCCGGGCCGTCAAATGCTCTGCGGCACGCTCGGCCAGCGCAGTGAGCTCGGTCATGTCCATGGCAGCCCCTCACCCGCAAGCGATAATGCCGCCATCGACGGGAATGATCGCGCCGGTGATATAGGCCGAGGCGCGTGAGCACAGGAAAATGGCTGTTCCGCCCACGTCCTCCGGCGTGCCGATCCGCCCGCGGGGATTGCGCTCGCGGATCTGATCCCCGAAGGCATCGAGTGTGGCGGCCATCATCTTGCTTTCAAATGGGCCGGGAGCGATGGCATTGACGGTGATGTGGTCGCGGGCAAGGCGGCTGGCAAGGGCGCGGGTCAGATGGTGCACGCCAGCTTTGGCAGCAGCATAGGAATAGGTCTCAATGGGATTGATGTGCAGGCCATCAATCGAGCCGACATTGATCACCCGCGCTGGATCCTCCCAACTTGCCGCAAGGCGCATGGCTGGGAGGAGTTTCTGGGTCAGAAAGAACACGGACTTCACATTGAGGTCCATGACCTTGTCCCAGCCATCCTCGGGAAAGGTGTCGATATCCTGGCCCCAGGTGGCGCCCGCATTGTTGATCAGGATGTGGAGCTTGTCTTCTCGCGACTTAAGCTCCGTGCCAAGGCGCTCAACCTCTTCCATGGACGACAGATCCGCTGGCAGGGAAATGCACGTGCCGTATTCGCTGAGCTTCTTCGCGACATCGTCGCACACACCGGCTTTGCGGGAAGAGATATAGGTCCGTACACCCCGTTTCACGAAATGCTCGGCGATCATGAGGCCGATCCCGCGCGACCCGCCGGTCACGAGCGCGGTCTTGCCCTCAACGGAAAAAAGCGGATCCATCGGCCTTGTCCTCCCCTGGTGGTCCGTCCGC
>CAYUYV010000024.1:0-39633 GCA_964449455.1 uncultured Alphaproteobacteria bacterium
GCAGGCGGAGGGTTTGCAGGCGGAGGGGATGTCCCGGATCACTGCTCCGGGGCGGTCGCGTCGCCGTGCCGTTTGCTGATATTCCAGAAGCTTTTCAACAAAGCATCCTGCACCGCAAGGCACAGATATTCCTGGATGACGCTGAGCGCGGGGCCGGCAAAAACGCTGATCCCAACCCGGCTTGCGATCTCCTTCAAGGTTTCGGCAATGCCCGGCTCCTGGGCGGTGGCCGCTTTCTTGATGGCCTCTTTCAAAGCGTCGATGCGGCGCTCAAATTCGTCAATCGTGCGCGTGTAGCTTTCGAAATAGGTGACGCCCGTGCGCTGCTCCAGATCCTCAAGGGCCTTTTCCAACCGGCGACGATGCTCCTTCTTGAAGGATTGAATCTCGCCTTGCTTGACCACCCCCCCGAGGTCAGGACCGACGGGCCATGCGGGCGCAGGGATCTCCTGGACAAGCTCGCCGATCAGGGGGATGACGGTGTAGAAATCCCCTGGCTGGCTCGTCCGCATGCGCCAGATTTCGGCATCGTCCCCTTTCAGGCGCCGCTGGATCAAGGGATGCTTCTCGGCAAACTTGAAATGGTGCTTCAGGAAAAGCTGGCAATTGCGCCGACCCAGGAAGAAATCATGTTCCCGGAAGGCGTGGTGGAAAAAGCCCATGAAGGTGCCAAGCTCGCTGCCGATCAGAGCCTTGTCTCCGGTCAGACGGCCGCGCAAGGGGGCAATGAGGAAACGGTGGGGCTGGTCCTCCCGCATGGCGGCAACCAGGTCTTCCGTATGGAAGCGGGACTGGCCGATCAGGGCGCTGACGAGCTGCCCCGCCACGGTCACAAGGGCCAGGCGATCGACGTCGCCGTCGGGCTTCACGGATACCGGATCGTTGAATGAGCCCGGTAGATCCGGCAAGGCGCGAACATCCGTAAAAGGATCGATCATGATGATCGCGTGATTTTCATGGCTGTTGCGGACCGTGCCGTCGAGCCGCGCGATGCGGTCGAAATCCCGCTCCAGGATTTCCAAAGGCTCATTGTTCATCACCCCGCCGTCAACGGCGTAGAACTCATGCACACCGTCCACAGGCGCCGGCTCGCTGCTGCCTGCAGGCCAGACCCGCGCATTGGCGAGCCCCCCATCATCCGCAGCCAGACCGTGGCTTTCAGCGAGCTCCTCAAGGCGTGCCGTATAAACCTGGACCGGATTGGCGAGGTGCCGGGCCTCCAGGGCAATGGGGAAGGAACTGGTGGCAAGCGCCGCCTGGACGAGATAACGCCAGTCATTTCGACCGGTCTTCACATCAAGCGGCGCATTGCCCAGGCGCCGCTCCTGGGGCAGGCGGGCGGACACGGTCTCCAGGCCACCTGAGGCTTCCGTCTCGAAGATCGGCACTTCAAAGGTGATGTGATCCGCATGGCGCACATAGACATGGTCCTTGCCGGCCAGCGACTGGAAAAAGACACCATGGGGCACACCGCGCAGATTGGTGACCGTGAGGTGAAGGTGGAACGGGTCCGACAGCCACGACCGGCGCTGGCGGGCGACACTGCGCAGCTCGGTAAGTTCGGGCTCTGACCGCAGGGTCCGGCATTTCTGGAAATCGATCACCCGCTCAGCGATTTTCGTCAGCTCACTGCTGTCGAGGACGGACAGGATGTCCTTCTTGCTGGGGTTGTTGTCGATGGAGCCTTCATTCTTCTCTTTGGGCAGATCGCCGGTGCCAAGAAACTGGGAGATTTGAAGTTCGTTCACCCAGGTATGGTAGAACGGATTGAGCCGGCGCAAGGCTGGATCGCCATCGGCCCGGGCCGCGGGGAAGGACAGATCCGCATTGGCGGCCAGGATCGCGCCGCAAATGCCACCCGCCGAAGCGCCGGCGAGGGTCGAGATCTCGATATCGAGGGCTGGCACTCTGGTGCCGTTAACCTCCTGGTCCTGGTGGCTTGCCCAGGCATCGAGCGCTTCTACCAAAAAGTCCAGGACCCCAGCCGTGTAGGCTCCGGCGGAGGTTCCGCCGGCAAGTGCAAGACCAATCTGAAATGGCGGTGTATCGGGCATGGCTCAATTCCCCGTTCTTCTCCGCCTGCGGAAAAGGGGGCATCAGACACTTGCGCCCTTCACTCTTACCGGCGGCCGTGATTCGCATGGGGTTGAGGATGACCTATTTGCGTGAAGGGTCAATGAGCGGGGCTCAACCTTGAAAATTGACAGCCCACGGGCTCACGGCATTACGGTATGGGCAGGAAAAGCCGTGGGGCTCTGAGCATCTCGATCCCATGAGGCGGACGGTCTGGCCGGCGATTTGGCCGCGCTGGATTGTTTCGCTTGGCTCGCAACCACGCATGGGAGCGCCACACCCGGTCGCCCTTGGTCTCCCGTCGGAGCACCCACGGCGTCGCCGGGATCTCTGCTTGCCAACCGACGCTTGCCAACCGACGCTTGCCAATCGACGGGGCAGATCAATTGATCAGTCGTCGTATATCTGCCGGGGCGAGTTGGAACCGCAACACGGGTCCGACCTGCTCCAACGTCCCCGTCACCTCGACCGGATCGGCCACAAAACGCAGCAGGTCCTGAGGCATCGGCCCGCCATCCGGGCCGACCAGAATGGCGCTGGTGAAGCTGTCCCCGTGCCGCACGAGAAACAGCGGGGGGACGCCGCCGATGAGGCAAAGGGTGGCGCAAGCTTTGTGGGTCTTGCCGGCCCCGGGTTTCATGACACCGAGAAAGCATTTGCTGTCGACAATCTCGCCCTGGACTGTCCGGGTACCGAGGACTTCCATGCGCGGTGGTTCGGCGGTGGGGCCCGGGAGGGGGGCGATTGCGGCATCTGCGTCCATGACCTCAATCGCGCTCTGGCCATCGCGTTCGATGAGAAACCCCGTGATAGCAACCTGCCTGCCCACCACGTCCCGCACCCGCTCATCGACGCCGAGCTTGCCCGTGGCCATCAGTACGGATGCCGCAGGCTCGCCCCGCTCATCGAGGTAGAACAGAGTGGGGTAGGGGACCATGTGGAGATAGCCCTCGAACCGGCGCGCCTCCTCCGCATACCACTGGCCTGTTCCAGGATCGCGCTGCTCGCCCGCAATGATGAGGGCCATGGCCAGGGTGCCGCCGAACAGGGTCGCAACGACAAGCATTAACCAGGTGCTGATCCGGCGCGGTATGGGCGTAAACGGATTGAAGAAGGGATCGTCGCTGGAGCGGGGATCCTCGGGGCGGCTCTGGCGGTCCATCACAGGTCTCCGAATGGGGCCTCAGGCGGGCATCAGCGCAGGCGGGATCACAGCGGGCGGCGTGGGCGTCCCCGGCGGCAGTGGTTCGGGGTGGACATAGACCGTGCCATTGTCGATCCGCACCCGATAGGTCGCGATCTTCTCCTGGAAGGGCGGGGGGGATTGTCCGCTGTCGGGCAGATATTGGTAACCGTGCCAGGGGCAGGTGATGCAGCCGTCAACAATCTTGCCTTCGCCCAGCGGGCCATTCTGATGGGCACACAGATTGCTCACCGCCGAGATGCGGTCGCCATAGCGGAACACGGCAATGCTGTCTGCGCCCTCGATCTGGAGGATGCGGGCCCGATTGTCGCCAATGCTGGCCGGCGCACCCACGGCCTGCCAGCCATCCGCTGGCAGAATATTTGCGCTGTCCGTGAGCCATTGGCGCAGGCCCGCCACCATGTGCAGACCGCCGACAAAGGCAACGCTCGCGCCCAGGACCCACCAATAAAGTGGGCTTGTCTCGTCCTGGAGAATGCCAAGCGCAATATGCAAAGCAAGCGCGCCATAGGCCCCATAGACCATCATGTGGAGCGCTTTCCACACGGGCGGTGAGAGATTGGCAAGCCAGAAATCATGGCTGGTGGCTGCAAGAACGAACAGCACCAGGAAGGCCGCTACACCGAACACCTCAAAGGGGACAGTGGCAATCGTGCTATAATCCGCACTGCTCGTAAACAGGGATACAATGGGGTTGACAGTGCCGAAGCCGTGATACCAGCCCGTGGCGATGAAAGCGTGGATCAGGGCAATGAAGAAGGTGGTCACGCCGAAATGACGACGATTATAAAGAAGCGGCAGAAAGAACGGGTTGAGCCGGGCGAGGGGGCCGATTGACAGGATGATGGTCAGCATCAGGAAGGCACAGGTGCCCAGGGCCCGGATTATCAGGATGGGGGGTGAAATCTCATGGCCCGGCGCGGCGGTCAGTGCGGACACCCCCAAAAATGCACCAATATAAAGGATCACTCCGGCGGCCAGCGCCAGATCATATGTCTTCTTGAATGGGTTCCACAGAACCGCTTGATAGCCGACGGCCATGGTCGTTCTCTCTTTGCTCTTTCTTGTCTCTCAGCGGCTGCGGCCGGGCACGGCGAGGCCTTCGCCCTCGGGCACCGTCGGCACGGAGCGTTTGCCCTGGAAGGCCAGCGCGAGTCCGGCGATGGTCAGGGGCAGGATGATCATCCAGAGAATAAGATGGACCCGGCGTTGCGATCGTCTCATGATGCGTGCTCCTCCCGGATGCCGCCCCGGGCCCAGTGCACGAGCATCAGCGGCCAGAGCGCCATTGCGCCGGGGATCAGCAGCAGGCGCACTATGGTCTTGGCACCGACGGCATTGGGGTCAACCCGTGCCAGACCCACAGTCACAAAGGCCAGGGCAAAGACCACTCCAATGGCGAAATAGGCACCGAGAAGGGTCACGATGAGCTCACCGGTCGACATGGTTATCTCCGTCTGACGCCGTCATTGCGGATTTTCCAGGAGGCGGCCTGGATCCGTTCTCCGGATGATCAGTGTCACAAGCATTATCCCATACAGGCCCTGCAGCCAAGGTGAGGTCCGCGCGATCGCCGCCGCATTCTCCGCATCGAGACCAAGAAGCAGGAAGAGACCGCCGGGCACGCCTTCGCCGGCGCAATGGCCGAGCAGGCCCGGCGCGATGGCGATGGGCACCCCGGCCAGCGCCGCAAGACCCAGCATGCGCGCGCCTGAGGCCAAGGCCCGTGCACCAGCCCAGGCGATGAGCGCGGCGAGCAGTCCCGACAAGGCAAGCTGCGCCAGTGACACCGTATAGGATCGGGACACGGGAAGGCCCTGGGCCAGATCAAGATCCAGCACAGGCAGGGCCGCAATCGTTGTGCCGTCTAGCGCATCCAAGGCAGACAAGGCCCGCGCCAGGGGCCAGTCGAGCCCCAAGCGCAGCGTGCCCAATTCCGCCTGAACGAACAGGGCCGCAACCACGCCCGGCAGAACCAGCGCACTGTAAAGGGCGGCCAGGAACAGCCCGGCAAAAAGGAGGCCTCCAGAGGATGGGCCTGCGGGCGATATGGCCAGTCTGCTGATCATATCAGCTCGACATCCTGGGTGATTTCCACAAGCGACGGACCCGGATGGGCCAGGGCCTGGGTCACGGCGTCCTGCAATTCCTCGGTCCGGGCCACGCGGATGCCGAGCCCACCGCACAAGGTTGCATAGTCCGCAAAGGACGGATTATGCAGCCCCGTCTGCCAGACTGGCCACTGGCCCGCCCGCTGTTCCTTGGAGATTTTCCCCAATTCGCTGTTGTTGAGCAGGAAATGGGTGATCCCCATGTCATATTTTACGGCCGTCGTGAATTCGCCCATATACTGACCAAATCCGCCATCGCCGCTGATCGAGACCACTTTGCGGTCCGGCCGGCCCGGCGCAAGGCCGGCCTGAACGGCCGCCCAGGCCCCCATGGCGGCCGGGAACGCAAAGCCGATCGAGCCCAGATAGCCGGACATGAGCACGGCCTGGTGTTTGGGCTCGAAATAGCGGCCGAAGGAATAGGTGTTGTTGCCCACATCGACGGCGATGACCGCATCCTCCGGGATGAGATGGGTGAGCGTGTCAAAGATGCGCGCCGCGGAGAGGCCCTTGCCATGGTCGTCGCCGAGCCGGCTTGTCTTCTCGGCCCGCCAGATACGCCAGCGCTCGGTAATCTCCGGGCGCTGATCAACCCGGTTCGGATTGTCTGCCACGGCCCCAGTCATCAGGTCTGCTGTCACGCCCACCTCGCCCCAAACGGGGGCATGCACCATGTGGAACTTGCCAAGGGCCATTTCCTCGAAATCCACCTGGATCAGGATCTTCGAGCGGGCAATACCCGTGTGGTCCGAGAAGGAGGCGCCGAAGACGCAGATTACGTCGGATTCATTCATGAACCAGCTGGCAATGGGCGTGCCGCTGCGCCCCAAAACGCCGCCGGCCAAGGGGTGGGCATCCGGGATCTGGCCCTTGGCCTTGAAGGTCGTCAGCACAGGCGCATTCAGCTTCTCGGCCAGGGCGGTGATCTTGTCCATGGACCCCCGCGCGCCATAGCCCACAACGATGATGGGGCGTTTGGCGGCGTTCAGCAGCTTCATGGCCTGGTCGAGGGCATCCGGCGCAGGGGCGATATGGGGATCACCGACCCGGCCCTTCGGGCTTGAGGGGCGTGCGGAGGATTTCGCCGGCATGGTCTGGACTTCGTCTGGGAAGATCAGATGCGCCACATCCCGCTTCACCGTGGCGTGTTTGAGGGCCAGCGTCATCAGCTCGGCATGGTTCGATGTGGAAAGAACGGTCTGGCTGAAACTGCTGACGGCCGCGAAGGCCGAGGCAAGGTCCACTTCCTGGAAGGCGCCCGGGCCCAGCACTTGGGTGTTGACCTGCCCGGTCAGGGCGAGCACCGGCGCCCGGTCCATTTTGGCGTCCCACAGGCCGGTCAGCATATTGGTGGCGCCCGGGCCGGCAATGGAAAGGCAGGCGGCGGGCTTGCCGGACAGCTTGGCAAAACCGGAGCAGGCGAAAGAGGCCGCGCCTTCGTGACGGATGCCGATATAGGTCAGGTGGCCAGCTTCGGCCTCCAGGCGAAGGGCGTCGGCAAGGCCCAGATTGGAATGGCCCACCATGCCGAAGACATGAGTAACGCCCCACCGGGTCATGGTCTGGGCCATGATGTCCGTGACCGTCGTCTCATGGGGCCCCGGCTTCGGCACGCCCACGTAAACACCATCCGCGCGTTCCTGGACAGGATAGGTGGGAATGCCATCCTCATGGCTGCCGGGGGAGGTGCCATCCTTAGGATCAAAGTCCCAACCATGCCACGGGCAGCGAATCCAGCACCGGCCTTCCGCGCCGATCTCGATCGAGCCTTCGCCCAGGGGCCCCCCTTGGTGGGGGCAGCGATTATCGACGGCCCAGTGCCGGCCTTCGAATTTGGACAGGGCCACCGTCAGTGTGCCGGCTGTGGCGCTTTTGACGCGGCCCTCGTCCATCTCGTCGGGCTCTGCGACCTTGAACCAGTCAAAGTCCGCCATTTTAGCCTCGTCCCGGGTGGTCATGGCGCATCCTTCTTGATCTTCAACGATGGTTTGTCCTCGGCAACCGTATGGTCTTCTGGACATTCAGTGCCGTCAACCTGTACTGACAGTCAAGACGGGGGCCGCGACGGTTCAGGCCCCGCCATGCAAGGCTGTGCCTGCGCTTTACTGGTTTGCCGCGTTGATAACAAACGCGCGATCCATGGCTGACGCGCGGAACACTGAGACTGACAACACACTGACAATCCGGGAGCCAAACCGCCATGAAGACCCCTGTCGCCATTGCCGAGTGGGAGCAGCTTGAGGACCGCACGCCCGCCTATGCCTGTGTGGCCAATGTGGATCTCGTGGTGATTCGTTATGACGAGGAGGTATCGGTGCTCTATGGCCGCTGTCTCCACCGGGGCGCGCTCCTGGCGGACGGCCATGTCCAGGGCGAGGACCTCATCTGCGGGGTTCATAATTGGGACTATCGCTTCCGCACTGGGGTCAGCGCCTACAATAACGAGGAGGTGCTGCAGAAATTCAGCGCCAGGATTGACAGCGGCAAGGTCTTTGTCGATGCCGACGAGATCGCCGCCTGGGAGAGGCACAATCCCCAGGCCTATGACCGGAGCGCCTATCTCGGTCTCTATGAGGATCTTCATGGGACGGAAGAAGAACCTCACACCAAGCTCATCCATGAGCTGGCCAATCATGGGCTCTCCCGGGTGGGGCACCACGGGCCCATGGCGGCCATGGGGGTGCCACTGACAGACCTGCCGCGCTGGGATGACATCCAGTTCGTCACAGCTCAGCTCCACCGCTTTCCCTTGCTTGATGAGGAGCCGGTGGGCACGGACGTGGTGATCGGGCCAAAGGCGAAACGCCCTTTGCGCCTGGAGATCCCGCTTTTCGTCTCGGATATGAGCTTTGGCGCCCTGTCTGAGGAGGCCAAGATTGCGCTCGCCAAGGGCGCCGAGGCGGCCGGCACGGGCATTTGTTCGGGCGAGGGCGGGATGCTGCCGGAGGAGCAGGCGGCCAATTCCCGGTATTTCTACGAGCTTGCCTCGGCCCGGTTCGGCTTTTCCTGGGACAAGGTGGCCCTGGCCCAGGCCTTCCATTTCAAGGGCGGGCAGGGTGCCAAGACGGGTACTGGCGGCCATGCGCCCGGCGCCAAGATTGTCGGCAAAGTGGCCGAAGTCCGCAATCTTGAGCCGGGAACGGATGCTATTTCCCCATCGCGCTTTCCCGATTGGGACGACATCAACCATGTCAAAGCCTTTGCCGAGGAGGTGCGCGAGCGCACGGGCGGCATCCCCGTCGGCTATAAGCTCTCGGCCCAGAATGTCGAACGGGACATCGACGCTGCCCTCGATGTGGGGGTCGACTACATCATTCTGGATGGGCGCGGCGGCGGCACCGGGGCGGCGCCAACCCTGTTTCGGGACAATATCTCGGTGCCAACGATCCCCGCCCTGGCCCGTGCCCGGCGTCACCTTGATGGGCTCGGCCGCGACGACGTCACCTTGATCATCACGGGCGGTCTGCGTGTGCCGGCTGATTTCGCCAAGGCCCTGGCCCTGGGGGCAGATGCCGTGGCCCTGTCCAATTCCGCGATCCAGGCCATTGGCTGTCTGGCCATGCGGGCCTGCAACACGAACAACTGTCCCGTTGGCATTACCTCCATGAAGGATCACTTGCGCGCCCGGCTGGAGATTGAGGCCTCGGCCCGTCGCTTGCAGACCTTTTTCGAGGCCTGCGTTGACTTGATGAAAGTAATGGCCCGGGCCTGCGGCCACCACCATTTGCGGGGCTTCGGCCCCGACGATCTCGTGACCTGGAAGGCGGATATGGCCCGGCTGGCGGGCATTGCCTATGGCGGCGTCGGGCCCCTGTGATGCGATAGGGTCATCCTGCCCTGCCGTTAACGCTTCCTTCACCTTTCATTGGACGAGGCGGGCCGTGCGCGCTAGTTTAGGTTGGGTGGAGGGAGACGATGATGCGTATCTGGTATGAAATCGAGGACGCGCTCGAGACTTCTTTCGAAGAGGCTGAGCGGAGCATTCACCAGGAATGCCGGTTCGAGGTCTGGGAATGGTGTTCCATGAACGGCGATCCCGAGGCCTCACTGGTCGGGCGGTTCTGCACGCGCCGGCTCGCGGAGTTGTTCATCACACAGATGGAATGTGAAATTGCCCAGTCCGGTCGCGGGGCCCATTATCCCCAGGACGCTCGGCAGAAGGCCCTTGATGCTTTCCACACCGTCAGCCCCGGCGACAGCACGATCCACTGACCGCTCCCCAACGACGCAAAAGCCAGGAGCGGTGCGCAGACTGCCCTGGGCGCTTTAAAGACTTGGCGCAACGCCCACAATCCAGGCTTCCTCTTCCAAAATGGCTCGGCGCAGGGACTCCGGCGCATGGGCCGGCCCTTCGAACAACCCGGCTAACCTGTCCTGCCCATCACGCTCGGCGAGCCGCGCGACGACGGTTTCGACCTGGGCAGCGTCCTTGATCACGCCGGGCGGTGCCTTTGACAGCCAAAGGGACGGGTAGATCTCCGCGAGGATAATGTCCCCGCCGGGCTTGGCCGGGGGCAGGGTCAGCCCGGTTTCAAAGGGCCAGACCGCCATGCACGCCTGGAACGCCGGATCCCAGCGCAAGGCGCTCAGCACCGGCAGGCCCATAAGCACCTGGCTGCCCACCGAGCCTGTGGTGAACAGTTTCCACACCGGTTGTGCTCCAGGGGTCAGCCGGTCTGCGAGGCGCCGCTCCGCCAGATCGTCCGGACCATGGGCGCGGGCGCGCTTCTGGGTGAGATAAGGTCCCTCGGCGCGCGCCGGACATCCCCAGAAGGGAAAAGGGCCACCGGAGAGGTGGCGGTTCAGATCCGCGGCGACCGAAAAGCGATTATTTTCATTGCGCGGCCCATCCTCAATCCGCTTACTGATGGTCTGCCACAGAGCGATCCAGGGCATGCCTGTAAGGCCAAGCCGCCGGGCCGTGCCGGCCGGATAGCCGAAGGGAAAATCGAAGCCTGCAAGCACGCGCCGGCCAGCCTCTAGCCGCGCCGCGAACAGCGCCGCGAGCAAAGCTTTGGCCTCGCCGCGCGTGGCCGGATTCCGCAGCCGGATCGCACGCCGGCGGCCTCGCCGGTCCCGGTCCATAACCGCGATCCAAATGCTGTCCGCCCCGGTCTTGGGGACGGCGGCGGCGGACCAGTCCACCATGATATAGCTGTCGAAACGGGGCATGGGAGTTTTGATGTGGAGCGCGGGACCTGGCCTCGGCGGGGGAGCGGTTGTGCCGTGATGGGGTATGGAACCATTTGGCGGTGGGCGGTGACTTGAGTATACTTCACATGGTTTAAGTTGTGAGGCGTTCTGGTGATGCGGGGCGGACCGGAGCCCGGACCATGGCTGGCAAAGCCATGGCTCCAAGACCTTTGCCGGAACATCAAGAGGTTACGATCGTGCGGCCTGTCGAGCGGGCGGGCGCGCGGACGGGCCGTCCCGCCGGGCGTGATCCGGACCGGGACCGTCCGGACTGTGCACATCCCGCACAGGGCAACGATCCCTGCGAGCCCGGATTTGTCATGAGTAAGTATTCAAGTGGCCCGCGCCTGACGGGCACCCGGATTGAGATCCCGTCGGTCCAAAGGGGCCGGCCATGACCGTCAAAACCCGGAACTGGCGCGTGAAGCCGCTCTTCAATCTGATGGAATTCGATCTCAAGACCCGGAAGGAGCTTGAGACCTCCGGCGCGGAGCAGGTGCACAAGCCCCATCATCACCCGCCGGAAGACAGCGCGATCACTGTCGTGGGCATTGTCCGAAACGCAGCGCGCACCCTGCGGGAGGATGTGGAGCGGATCACCCGTGCCCTCGATTTTGCCAAATCCGTCTCCTGGTTTCTGGTCGAATCCGACAGCACGGATCGGACCGTTGCGGTTCTGGAGTCCCTCGCCGAAACGGTGCCGGGATTTCGCTATCGCTCCCTTGGGGCTTTCGCCGAGCACATGCCCGAGGAGCCACGGCGCAATGCCCATTGCCGGAACATTTATCTTGATGACGTGGAAAACGGCTATGTGGAGTCCGACTATGTGGTGGTCGCGGATCTCACGGGCCTCAACACCCATATCACGCGCGACGGGGTGCTCTCCTGCTGGCAGTCCCATGACTGGGATGTCTGTGCGGCCAATCAGCGGGGCCCTTATTACGATGTGGGCGCGCTGCGCCATCCGATCTGGTGCCCCCAGGGGCTTTCCGAATACCAGCGCTTTCTGGAGACCCATGGTGGCGGGGCCTATCGCGGTCGCCTTGCCCATTTTGTGACAATGGTTCAGGTGCCGGAGGACAGCCCCTGGATCGAGGTCGACTCCGCCTATGGGGGCTTTGCCCTTTATCGGCGCAGTGCCCTGGTCGCCGGCCGCTATGACGGCGTCGACGGGGAGGGGCAGGAGATCAACGCCCATGTGGCGCTCCATGAGGGCCTGCGCGCCCAGGGCTACCGCATCTTTATCAACCCGCATATGGTTAACGCCGAGGTCGTGCGTCAGGTCCGCACTCGCCACTTGGTGCGCATGCTGATGGAAGGCCTCTGGGAGTCCGTGCGGCGGGGGCGGGCTGGCGTGCAAAAGTCCTGATGGGCCGATGTGCGGCCTGAAAGTCCGCTATGGCGGATGTGTCTTTCGCTATTGAGAGGAGGCACGTGATGCAGAGCGTTGGAGGTTGGGTACGCAGGATTGGTCTTGGTTCCGGGCTAGGGCTCTTGGCGATGCTGTCGCCGACCCTTGCGGATGAATCGGGAACGATCGAGGTTGAGGGCTCGGCCAGTGTGGAGCGCAAGGCCGACTATTTCACGGTGCTGGGTTTCGTCTCTGAGCGGAGCAAAGATCGCGAAACTGCTCTGAAGGCTATGGCCATGAAGGTCGAGGCCGTTCAGGACACTCTAACGCGTCTTGAAGGTCTTGAAGGTCTGGCGATCGAGACCACGGATGGGGAGACCCGGATCATTCGGCCCGATGGATGCAAGATCCAGGACTACCGGGAACGGCCCTATCCCGACGATTGCGCGCCGATCGATTTTATTTCGTCAGTCAGCATGACCATTCGAGCACGCCCCATCACGCAGACTGGGGCCCTTCTCTCAATTTTATCGGAATTGGACGTCGAAGAAGCGGAACTGCTTGGCTTTCGCGTGGATGACCCTCTGGCTGCCCAGAATGAGGCACGCCGCCAAGCCGTTGCAAATGCCAAAAAGGTCGCCCGGATCATTGCCGATGAGGCGGGCTCCGTACTCGGAGCACCAGTTAAGATCACCTATGGAAGGGACAGCCGCCGTTATCGCTCTTTAAGATTCGCCGACGAGGATAGACCGGCACCCCTTATGGCGGCGAGACAACCCGTCAGGCCAAAAGTCGAGGTCAACTTGGCGCAGGGGCGGGTGACCTTCAGGGAAGACGTCACGATCATCTTCGCCCTTGAACCGGCCCGCGAGGAATGAGGTGTGAGGCGGGCTCAAGCCAGCCTCACATCCTGAAACTCAAAACGGGTTGAGGGTGTAGCCCTCCTGCTGGAGAAGTGCATGGGCCGTCATGGCGGAGACGGCAAGCCGCACCCCAGGAAGCAGGTCGGCCTTTTTCAGGCCCCGGGAGGCGGCGCTCTGGCCACAGACGATCACCTGGACACCGTGCTGGAACAGGGTTTCGAGAAGGGCGGCATTGGGATTGTCCGCCCCCTCCTTTTTCGCGCCATAAACCTCGGCCCGCGTCACATCGAAAATCGCCGCGCTGTGCAGCACGAGCGCCAAGTGCATATTCTCCGGCGCAACACCGACCGCCGCATGCATGTTGAGAAAGCGGGCGGCAGTCACAAGCTGGCGATTCAAGGCGCCAGGCTGTGCCCCCTCGGTGAGGTCATAGCTGACCCGGAACATCGTACCGTCAGGCACCGCTTCGACGCCGTCCAGAACAGCCACGGGCCCATATTCCGTGATCAGGGGACCGGTTTTGAAGGCCTCGGGCAGGCTCCTTTGGGCGTTGGCCGGAAAGGCGAGAAACAGGGCGGCGAGAATGACGGCGTTTCGCATGGCGTGGTTGCTCCTGGTCGTGATGGGGACTGCGGACAAAGGGATGGTAATCCCGCTCTGGCGCCGGGGACAGGTTTGAGCAAGGCTCGCCGTCCCGTTTTCGTTTAAGAGGACCCGCGCCATGGAAACCGTCAATCTTGCCGAGAAGCTGGAGACCTTCAGCGAAACCTGGTCGCCTCGCATCGTCGCCGCTTTCAACGGTCACGATGTCATGGTGGTAAAGGCCAGCGGCGAATTCGTCTGGCACAGCCATCCAGAGACGGATGATTTCTTTCTCGTCCTCAAGGGCCGCCTGCGGATCGACCTGCCCGATGGTCCTATCACCCTGGGCCCCGGCGAGATGGCGGTGATCCCCCAAGGCATGGAGCACCGCCCCGTTGCCGAGGAAGACGTCCATATGGTGATCATTGAGCCGGCCGGAACGCCCAATACGGGTGACGAGACCACCGCCGCGGAAAAGATCCGCATCTGACGCGAAGGGACGACCCGCACTCCGGATTGTTTCGCTGTGCTCGCAATAGCGTGCCGTGGTTGTTCGTCTGTGTTCCCACCGAAACGCCGCCCGGTCCCGTCCATATCATGAGCCGAAAAAAACGGGGCGCCGTCGCCGGCACCCCGTCCACAGTATTGCAAACCCGTTGGGGGCAGAGATCAGACCACTTCGAAGAGGCCTGCCGCGCCCATGCCGCCACCAACGCACATGGTGCACACGACATATTTGGCGCCGCGCCGCTTGCCTTCGATCAGGGCGTGGCCGACCATCCGGGCTCCGGACATGCCATAGGGGTGGCCGATGGAGATGGCGCCACCGTCCACATTGAGCAGCTCATTGGGAATGCCCAGCTTGTCACGGCAATAGAGCACCTGGCTGGCAAAAGCTTCGTTCAGTTCCCACAGACCAATATCGTCCATGGTCAGACCATTGGCCTTGAGCAGCTTCGGCACGGCGAAGACCGGGCCGATGCCCATTTCATCAGGCTCGGTGCCTGCCGCGGCCATGCCGCGATAGATGCCCAGCGGGTTGAGACCGCGGCGCTCGGCTTCCTTGGCTTCCATCAGAACGGCAGCGGAGGCGCCGTCGGAGAGCTGGGAGGCGTTGCCGGCGGTGATGTATTTGCCTTCCTTGACCTTCTGACCATTGGCGTGGACGGGCTTCAGGCCGGCCAGGGTCTCTTTGGTCGTGCCCGGACGGTTGCCTTCGTCCTTTTCCAGAAGGGTTGGAACGTCGGTGACTTCGCCGGTTTCCCGGTTCTGGAGCTTCATAATGGAGGGCAGGGGAACGATTTCCTGATCGAACTTGCCGGCGCGCTGGGCCGCGTCCGTGCGGGCCTGGGATTGGGCGGCATATTCGTCCTGCGCGTCCCGGGAAATGCCATAGCGCTCGGCGACGATCTCAGCCGTCTCGATCATGGCCATGTAGATCTCGGGCTTGTTCTCCAACAGCCAGGGATCGACTTCCACATTCATTTTGCCGCTGAGCTGGACCTTGGAGATCGACTCCACGCCGCCGCCGACCGTCACGGTCATGCCGTCTGCGATGATCTGCTTGGCGGCGGTCGCGATGGCCATCATGCCCGAGGCGCACTGACGGTCGATCGTCATGCCGGCAACGGTAGTGGGCAGGCCGGCGCGCACCAGGATCTGGCGGGCCGTATTCTGGAACTGGCTGCCTTGCTGGATCGCGGCACCCATGACGATGTCGTCGATTTCGCCCGGGGCGATGCCCGCGCGCTCTACCGCATGCTTGACGGCGTGGGCGCCCAATTCCTGGGACGTCGTGTTATTGAAGGCACCGCGTCCGGCCTTGCCGATTGGCGTGCGGGCGGTAGAGACGATGACGGCTTCGCGCATGGGTGTGTCCTCCTCGCAAATGTCCCACCCGGCCTTGGAACGCCCGAGCTTGGGAGCTTACCGGCAGAACTCTAACCCATTTTCACGCACGGGAAATCCCGTTGAGCCCTCCCAGATCGGCGGGCCCCTACCAGTGCCGGCTCGCCCCTGCAATCCCCGGGCGGGGCACCTGATGGGGCAGGACGATGAGGCCTTTCACTTGCTTGGCGCTCCACCGCCCGGCGGCCATGGCCGGGCCTTCCAGATATTTCGCGGACAGATAGGCGAGCAGATAGGTGCTCAGCGCGACAGTGAGAAAGAAGGCGAGGGGATCATCCTGGAAGATCTCCAGCATCATCAAAATTTGGTAGAGCGGGAAATGGATGAGATAGACCCCATAGGAAATGTCGAGGGGGATTGTGACGGGGCGCAGGCGGAACGCCACCAGATACACAACAAGCCCCAGAGAGATCGGATCCAGCATAACAAAGACCGCCTCGACCCAGACCGGCCCAAGCTTGAACTCCTTCACCGTTTCGCCGGCAAAGAACACGCCAAGCGCGAGCGCCAAAAGGGCAAGCACGCCCCGCTGGCTCAGCCCCTTCAAAGGCATGGTCATATAAAGCAGCATGCCAACGGCAAAAAAACGCAACTGGCCCGGCGGGATCTGGGTGGCAAATTTCGGATTGTCCAAGACATAGACGAATTGCAGGTAAAGCAGGCTTGAGGCGATGAACATGACCACCGCCCAGATGCGCTGTCCCGGCAACAGCAGCCAGAACGGCACCAGGGCGTAAAAGAACACTTCGATCTTGATGGTCCACAGGCTGCCGTTGAAAAACTCCTGACGCAAATGGTCTGGCAGGTCACCGAAATTGGGCTGCAGGAAATTGAGAAACACCATATTCGCCGCGATATAGCGTCCCAGCTCCACGAAATCCGCAGGCGGTACAATCTGCATAAAGATGATAACCTGGAGCGCGATCGTTACGGCATAAAGCGGGTAAATCCGGAAAAAGCGGCGCATGGTGTAGGCACCCAGGTCCCGCCCTTTATCATAGGACCAATAGATCAAAAAGCCGGATATGATGAAAAAGCCGAGGACGGACGAGTGGCCCAGATTGAAGAAGATGCCGCTATAGCCGAAATTCGACAGGGTGGAGAAATGGTGGATCACCACCAAAGAGGCAAAAACCAGACGCAGGATGTCGAAATTATTGATCCGGTCCGGATTGCCCGGCGCGCTCAATCCCATGTCTGGGCGGACCAGTCGATCAAGCAGGCTTGCCTGCGCCTCTTCTGTCTCCGCCGCGAGGACCTCTTCCTCGGTCGGTTCAGGAAACTCGTCAGGATGAGCGTTCTGCCGGGGCATGTCTGCTCCATGGCGGCAGCACACGGGCGCTTTGCCCGGCGGCCTGGGACGGTGCGGTGAATTTCAGGCAATCAGCCTATACTGGCAGCCTATACTGGCAGCCTATACTGGCAGCTTATACCGGCCGTCCGGGACGGGTAAACGACCCGTCGGGATGGCAGCACGATGGATAGACCGATCGACGCGATCGGGGATGGATAGACCGATCGACGCGATCGGGGAAGGACGCGCCATGACACGGAAAGGGACGACTGCCTGGCTGGATGCCACCGCCTGCATTGCGGCCGTGATGGCCCCCATGGTGATCGCCGCGGCGCCGGCCCATGCCGCGCCCCAGCCCTGGAGCACGGTGCCCGTTGTGACGGTGCGGCCCGGCGCGCCCCTGGCCGATCTGGTGCGTGAGGCGCCGGAGGATACGACCTTCGTGCTCGCCCCCGGCATCTATCGGCAGGTGTCGATTGCTCCCAAAGACGGCCAGCGCTTTATCGGCCTTACCCGCAATGGTGAGCGGGCGATCCTGAACGGTGCTGTGGTGCTTGATGCCTGGATCGCGGACGGAACCCACTGGCGGGCGACGGCGGAACGGCGGCGCTACTCCATGCCGGGCACCTGCGAGCCCGACTATCCCTTATGCCTGGAGCGGGAGGACCTCTTTATCGACGGGGAAATCCGTCGCCGGGTCGGCAGTCTTGATGCGGTGGAGCCGGGCACCTGGGCCTTTATTGGCCGGCAAGTGGTGGTGGGCGAGGATCCCACGGGCCGCCATGTGGAGCTGAGCGTGACCGACATGGCTGTTCAGCCTACGGGCAATGCCATCTCCCTGGAGAACATCATTGTCGAGAAATATATCCCTGGCGCCCAGGCCGGCGCCATCAGCGGTTTCGGCACCAAGGACTGGCAGGTCCTGAATGTCACAGCCCGGTGGAACCATGGTGCCGGCCTTGACATGGGCGACCGGATGCTGGCCCGGGGCGGCTCCTACATCCATAACGGCCAGATGGGGCTGCGCGCCGAATTCGGCCAGGCCCATGTGGAGAATGTGGAAATCGCTTATAACAATACGGCTGGCTACAATTGGGGCTGGGAAGCGGGCGGCACGAAGTTTCTGGAGATGACCCGTCTCACCGTACGCGGAACATGCGTGCACGATAATTATGGTCCCGGCCTGTGGACGGACGCTAACAACGTGAATGTTCTTTATGAGAACAATGTGGTGTTCCGCAATGCCGGCGACGGGATCAAGCATGAGATCTCCTATAATGCCGTCATTCGGGACAATATCTCCATGTATAATGGCTTCGGCATGCATCGCTGGCTGTGGGGGGCGCAGATCCTGGTCCAGAATTCCTCGCGCACTGTGGTGACCGGCAATCTCGTTGACACCTTGCCTGAAGGCGGCAATGCCATTTCCATCATCTATCAGAACCGGGAAGCCGATGGCGGGCGCTGGGTCTCCACGGAAAACCGGATCACGGACAACCGCCTCATCCTGCGGGGCCGCGCGCGCGCCGGCATGGGCGCCGATTTCGACCGTCTCTGGTTCTTCCGCGACGCCGGCAATGTCTTTGACCGGAATGACTATCGCGTCGCCGAAGGCCGCAGCCGCTTCTGGAGCCATCGCGGCGACTTCCGCTCCCTCGACTATGTGAAGGCCCACGGGCTTGAAACGAGCGGCACCGTGACCGCCGGCCCCCTGCCGCCCGAACAGGATATGGTGTGCCCTGAAGGCCTGTGACGGGGAGCGGTTTCGCGTCGCCGCGCCGCCTTAAGTGCGCGCTGCGGGTCGGGATAGTGATCCCGACCCATTGTTCAGGCGAACGGTGCCCTGCACCGCGAACCCGATTGGATCTGGGGCGGTTGAGGATGGGCCGCATGACCATGGGGCCGGCATGAACAGGCCGACCCGCGCTGGGTCGTCCCTGGAGGGAGGATCTGCCTGCGCGGCCGGATTATGCGCCGCTTCCGTTCGGCCACTGAAACCGGTCAAGGGCGTCGATGCGCTCGCCCGTCATCCGGGCGGTAATCCACTCGCCGAGCAGGGGGGCGAATTTGAAGGCGTGGCCGCTGCCGCCGGTGGCGACAAAGACATTGTCGAAATCCGGGTGGCGGTCGATGATGAAATCGGTGCTGTCCGTCTGGGAATAATTGCAGTGTTTCTGCTGGAACCAGCGAGCCGAGAGCGCCTTGCCGAAAAGATCGGACAGGATGGCGAGCTTGCCGGCCAAATCCACCTCATTCAATTCGGTGTCGGTGTGGAAGCCAAGGGACCAGACGCCGTCGCTTTCCGGGAAACCGTAAGCGGCTTCCCGTGCGATATTGTAAACCCACACGGATGAAAGAACTGGGGCCGCGTCACCGTCGAAGGGGCGGAAATAGAGCTTTCTTTGGCGCACCTTTTTCGTCGGCATCGGCGCGCCGTCAATCTGAAACGCGCCGCAGCACAGCAAAATGACGTCAAATCGGTCATCAAGGCCCGGCCCGACCATGACGCCGGTCCGGTTCCGCGCATCAATTCCGGCAGCCGTATGCGGAACAAATTCGACACCCAGGCTCTGGGCCTTCGTCACCAGATAAAGGCTGTATCGGGACGGGTTCACCCAGCCGCCATTCGGATTGAAATAGGCTTGCGCCGTCCGTGACCGGAAGCGCAAGGGATACTCGTCCGCATCGGCGATCCGGGCCGGCAGGCCCATGGCCTTCGCATTGTCCAGGCAGGCTGACAGGAAGGCCTGCGATGCTGGATCATCATCGGCAAGCAAAGTGATGCCGGCCTGGGTGTAGATGCCAAGACCGTCCCGCGCCTCCAGCTCCCGCCACCGTTCAATGGCCCGCACGCAATGGGCCGTATAAAACGCATTCTCTCCATATTCGGAACGCACGGCCCGCTGGGTGTCCCATGACGAATTCGCCGGATTGGGAATGGGCCCGGCCTCCACGATCCGCACCCGATGCCCGGCTTGTGCGAGCGCGACCGCCGCGCTCAAGCCGAAAAGCCCCGCGCCCACAATGCAGATAGTCGACCGATCCATCATGGTGGTGCGCCAATTCATGCTTTGCCAGAAACGTGATCCCCATGCGGAGCGGGCGCTCCTCATGGGGGAGGGATCTCAATTCGGCCAGATGATGTATTCGTCGTTTTTGTCGCCGGGATCCGCGTTGGTCTTGTCGATGGGAATGGGGCTTTCCGTGGTGTGCGGATAAAGCGGCGGGCGGGCATCGGCCCAGTGGGCCGCGAGCAAGGCCTCAAGCTCGGCGCGCTTGTCCGCACGGCTGTCGGCCAGATTGTTTTGCTCGGTTGGGTCTTCGGCGAGATTGAACAGCCAGCTTTTCTGCTGACGGCCATTGACCTGGAGCTTCCAGTCCCCCGCCCGGACAACCTTGTAAAAGCCGCTCGACCAGAAGATTGCATCATCGGGCCTTTCGATCGTGCCTTCACCGGTCGCGGCCGTCAGCATGTTCTGCCCATCAATGATGACGCCCTCGGGCAGGGAAGCACCGGCGGCGGCGGCCAGGGTCGGCATCACATCGATATGGGCCACGGGCGTCTCGACACGGGTGCCAGCAGCAATCCGGTTCGGCCATTTCACGAACATCGGCACACGGATGCCGCCTTCGAACAGGGTGATTTTCCAGCCGCGATAGGGGGAATTGACCTCAGGCAGGCCGATATAGCCGGCACCGCCATTGTCGGACGAGAAGACCACAATCGTGTTGTCGGCAAGGCCCTCGGCTTCGAGCTTGTCCATCACCCGCCCCACACTGCGGTCCAGGGCACGGACCATCGCTGCATAGACCCGCAGGCGGTGCGGTTCCATCTCTCCGACCGCCTCATAGTCCGCCTTCAAGGCCTGGAGCGGTGTGTGTACGCCCCAATGGGCCAGATAAAGGAAGAAGGGCCGGTTCTTGTTGGCCTCGATCACTTTGACCGCTTCATCCGTCCAGTAATCGGTCAGATAGCCGCCGGGCTTGAAAGGCTCGTCAATGGCTTCTTCGCCGGCCCGGTCGAAATCGGCGGCGAACTGCATCCGTGCCCAGAGAAATTTGTCGATCGCATCGAAGGGCAGTTTCGCATTGACCACATCGGGATCATTCTCCTCCATGAAGAGGCCACTTGCCATCAGGAGGCTTTCATCGAAGCCCTGGGAGACTGGACGGAAGCGGTCTGCCCGTCCCAAATGCCATTTGCCGATGTGAACGGTGTGATAGCCCTGATCCTTGAGCACTTCCGCGATCGTCACTTCTTCGGTGGGCAGACCCATGTCCGCATATTCGGGACCGCCTTCCGCGGCTTCCCGGTTCCAGTCCATGGGCGGCAGACCCCTGTCCTTCAAAAGGTCTTCGGTGAATATGGAGAGGATCCGTCCCATGCCTTTCGGCGTAGGGGTAAACTCAAAGCCCGTGCGGGTGGGGTATCGGCCGGTCAGGAGCATGGCGCGGGATGGCGCACATGTTCCGGTTCCCGAATATGCCTGATTGAAAACGGCGCCTTGCGCTGCCAGCCGATCGATATTCGGGGTCGGCACGCGCCCGCCAGCCACGCCGCCGCCAAAGGTTGAGATGTCATTGATCCCCAGATCATCGGCGAGGATGAAGATGATGTTGGGTGGGCGCTCTGCAGTGGGCGTTTGTGCCCGTGCCGGGCCCTGGTCCCAGTCGATCGGCCGGTTCTCGGCCACATCCACCTTGCCTGCCGCGGTGACGGCAAAAAGGATGAGTTCCTTACGATTCAGCCAGGCGGCGCCCGCGCCTATCAGAGCCAGGACGACAATCGCAATCAGGATCCGTCTCACCATTGGTGTTCCCCTCCTCCGCTGGGTGACTTCGTCATCATCGTGATTGTTTAACCGGAATGCCCGGACCTGCCGGCCGAGATCATATCCGACTGAAAATCAGACCCGATCAAGAGCCTCCTCCAGATCGGCCCACAAATCATCGACGTCCTCAAGACCCACGGACAATCGCAGCAGGCCTTCGGGCGCGCGGGTGTCCTCACCTTCAATGGACGCGCGATGTTCGATCAGGGAGTGGGCGCCGCCAAGGCTCGTGGCGCGGATGATCAGCCCCAGGCCATTTGCCACGGCGAAGGCCGTCTCGCGCCCGCCGCGCACAACAAAGGACACCATGCCGCCAAACCCATCCATTTGGCGCTTGGCAATTTCGTGGCCCGGGTCGCTTTCCAGGCCCGGATAATGAACCTGGACCACTGCCGGGTGACCGTCGAGCCGCTGCGCCAGGGTCTGGGCCGAGCGGCAATGGGCATCCATCCGCACCTTGAGGGATTGCATGCCGCGCAAGGCCAGCCAGCAGTCGAAGGGGGAGGGAACGGCGCCTTTGTTCACCTGCTGGCCCCGTAAACGCGCGAGCATCGCATCGTCCTCACGCCACACGACACCGCCTGCCATCAGGTCCGAATGGCCGCCGATATATTTCGTCACCGCGTGCATGACGCCATCGGCACCCAGGCTGAGCGGGCGCTGCAATGCAGGGGAGGCCCAGGTATTGTCCGCCACCATCCGGGCGCCCCAGCGATGGGCAATCTGGGCGATGGCATGGAGATCCGTCACGGTCAGACGGGGATTGGACGGCGTTTCCGCCCACACAAGCGAGGGGCGCTCGCCGCGGCACAGGGTCTCCAGCGTGTCGAGATCGGTCATGTCGACGCCATGGACCTGGAGCCGGCCAGCAAAATCCGTATCCCGAATGAGGCCGATATTGCCGAAATACATGTCCGCCGGCATCACCACCACAGGCCGCGCGCCGGGCGCGAGAGCGACGGCCTCGATGACGGCCGTGGTCGCTGCCATGCCGGACGAATAGGCCACCGAGCCGGCGCCCCCTTCCAGGGCGGCAAGGCAGGTCTCGAAACTCTCCCGGGTCGGATTGTTGCTGCGCGAATACTCATAACCCCGCGAGTAACCACCGTCCGGATCACGTTCAAAGGTCGTTGAGGGGTGGATCGGCGTGGTCACCGCGCCTGAGGCCGGATCAATGGCCCTGCCGGAATGGATGGCGAGCGTTTTAAATTTCATGGCGGTCCTGTCTCGGCAGCCCAGATTGGGCGGTCCAGCGAATGGCCAGAAGGGAAAGACAGCATTTCCCGTTGCAGGACGCTTTGCAATCCCTGGAATCGCCTGGTCGAGCCCCCTGGCCCCGTGGTTCGGCGCGTGCCCAGTGTGCCAATGAATGACAGGTCTTGTGCTGGGCGGGCAAATCATGTTCCAAAAGAAGACACGGGCTTGAGACAGACTTACCAAGCATTGATGGCGTTAACCTTTTATTAACCATTGATTTACACTTAGTAAAGCAAGTCAAATCGACTGTTGTCCCGTTGACGCCCACGATTTCCCATGCTATCCCAAATCATCCCAAGATCACGGATCAGGCGCCGCGGGTCAGCGGCTCTCGCCGGCCGCGGATCGGCGGATGCGGGAGAGGGGCAGTGACAACGCGGTCGGTCGCCTGGGGCCGCCGGCGGCAAAGGCGGCTCGGATGGGCTTGTTTCTCTCCACAGTGATCAATCGGGTCGACTCGAAGGGGCGGACATCCGTCCCGGCGAAGTTTCGTTCTGTACTGGCCGAGGAAGGGGCGGGTGGCGTTGTGGTGTTTCCGTCCTTCACCCATGCCTGCCTTGAGGCCATGACGATGGAGAAAGTCGTGGAGATCGCGGACCGGCTGGAGGGAGAGTTCAATCCCTTCGACGACGAAGGTGACGCCTTCGCCCAGTCGATCCTTGCGGCCTGCGCAGAATTGCCTTTCGACCGGGAAGGCCGGATCATGCTGCCCGGTGGCCTGTGCGACCATGCGGGCATTGAGGGCGAGGTTGCTTTTGTCGGCCTCGGGCGCCGGTTTCAAATCTGGGATCCGGAGACCTATGCGGGCTATGCCGCCGAGGCGCGGTCCCTGGCCCGCGACCGACGTGCGAAATTTGGTCCCGCCGGTGCAAAGCCCGTTGCTGGGCCGGAAAAGGCCGCCATTCCTGCGGGCCATGACGGCGCGCCCCGGGCGGCCGTGGCCCCATCCACCCCGTCCGGCGCCCGTCGTTCTGGCCCCCGCAAATCTGGCGGAGGCACATGATGACCCTTGAGACCGGTGTTCACATCCCAGTCATGCTGGAAGAGGTTCTGGCGCTGATGGCGCCCCAAACTGGGGGGCTTTATGTCGATGGCACCTTTGGCGGCGGCGGCTATACCCGCGGAATGCTGGGGGAGGCGGATTGCCGTGTGGTCGGCATCGACCGGGACGGTGCTGCCCTGAGCCACGCCGCCCCGATGGTGAAGGCCTACAATGGCCGGCTGATCCTCAAACATGGCCGCTATGCCGCCATGGAGACATTGTGTGCGGAAGAAAAGATCGAAGCCGCCGATGGGGTGGTTCTCGATCTGGGCGTGTCCTCCATTCAGCTTGACGATCCGGACCGGGGCTTTTCCTTCCTCCATGATGGACCGCTCGATATGCGCATGGGCGGTGAGAGCGAGCCGGACAGTCCGAGCGCGGCTGATCTTGTCAACACGCTGAGCGAATCCGAATTGCGCCGGATCCTGTTCCGCTATGGCGAGGAGCGGCGTGCCGGTACGGTGGCCCGGGCGATTGTCGAGCGGCGGGGCGAAGCTGCTTTCGAGCGAACCCTGGAGCTGGCCAGCCTCGTTGAGCGGGTGCTTGGCGCCACGCCCCGGGGCGAGGCCCATGCGGCGACACGCACGTTCCAGGCGCTGCGTATTGCCGTGAACGGAGAACTTGTGGATCTGGCCCTCGCGCTCAGCGCCGCTGAACGGCTGCTGGCTCCGGGCGGGCGCCTTGTGATCGTGTCCTTCCATTCCCTGGAAGACCGAATCGTGAAGACTTTCTTGACACATCGGTGTGGCAACGCGCCCCAAGGCTCGCGCCATGCTCCGCCGGTTCCAGTTGAGGACAAGCCGTCCTTCCGTCTGCTGGTCAAAGGGGTACGAACCCCGGGCGAGGCGGAAGTGGCGGCCAATCCGCGTTCCCGGTCCGCAAAATTGCGGGCCGCCCAGCGCACAACGGCGCCCGCCTGGGCAGAAGACCTGAGCCAGCTTGGCATCGAAGAGGAAGACAGGCGATGATGTATGGGTTCAACCAGGGCATTTTCGGATTGGCGGCCCTGATCTGCGCCGGCCTTTACGGGGTCAAACACGAGGCCCGGGTTACGGAAAAGGATCTCGGACGCCTCGCGGTGGACATTGAAGAGGAACGCGAACAGCTGCGTATGCTGCAGGCCGAATGGGCACTGCGTACCGAGCCTGAACGCCTTCAGCAGCTTGCGGACCGTCATCTGGAAATCGCGCCCGTTGCCCCGCGTCAGATCCTCGCTTTGCCCACCCTGTCGCCGGACGCCCTGCCGCCCCTGGACCCAAGGGAGATGAACCGCCCGGTTTCCGCAGCGCCGCGTCTTGCTGAACGCTCCGAGGGCACCGCATCGGGCCGACGCATTGTCTTTTCGCTCGACACAGGCGCGCAAGGCCAGCGCTTTGCCCAGAACACGGATGGTTCGGCGGCCTCGGATGGCCGCGCGAGCGATGCCGGCATGGGGCTGAAAGCTTCGTCTCGCCTTGCCGGGGCGGGTCTGCGGGAGGATCCCTGGAGGGCTCCATGAGGCGCGGGCGCCGCCGGGTTGCCAAGGGACAATCCGGCAGAGGGTCCAAGGCAAGTCGGCCGAATACGGATCTGAGCGCCGCGGGGGACCGGCAGGGTTCTGCCCCAGATCCGGCCACCCGGCCACCTGGCCCGCCTATCATGATCAATCCGGCACTCGATCAAACCCTGGTCCTGCCAGCCTCGGCTGGTGGCCGGGGCATTCGCCATTTTGGGGTCGATGAGACAGTCGAGGCGGGCCGCAATCGCATCGTCCTTATTGCGGTGGCCTTTCTGGCCCTCTTCGCGGTCCTCAGTGTGCGGCTTGTGGGTCTTGCCGTCTCGGGCGCCCGGGACCACTCCTACATCAAGGCCCGCTCCGAACCTGATTTGCCGCGCGCTGACATTTTCGATCGCCGGGGCACGCTCGTGGCCACGGATGTTCAAGTCTTTGCCGCCTATGCGGACCCGTCCCGGATCTGGGATCCCCGTGAGGCGGCCGATCGGATTGTCGGGGTTTTGCCGCGCATCGACCGGGATCGCCTCTTTGAGCGCCTGTCTCGCAAGTCCACACGGTTTGTCTGGATCGAGCGGGAGCTGAGCCCCCGGGAGCGCTATGAGATCCACAATCTTGGCCTGCCCGGCATCGCTTTCATGCGTGAGCGCAAGCGTTTTTATCCCCATCGCCATGTGCTCTCCCACATCATCGGCTACACGACCATCGACGGCAGGGGGATTGCCGGCGCGGAGCTGGCCTTCGATTCAGTCATCCGTGGGCGGACGGAAGCCGACGCGCCCGTGCGTCTTTCGGTCGATTTGCGGGTCCAGCATGCCGTCCATGACGAGCTGGGCCAGGCACTGGAGCGCTACCAGGCGCGCAGTGCCGCCGGTCTTCTGCTTGATGCCCATTCGGGGGAGATTCTGAGCCTTGTCTCCCTGCCGGATTTTGATCCCAATCTGCCTGGTGAGGCGGAGCGGGGACAGCGCTTCAACCGGGTTGTCGGCGGCGTCTATGAATTGGGCTCGACCCTCAAGGCCTTCACCATCGCTGCCGCTCTTGATGCGGGCACAGTCAGCCTCGCCGATGGCTTTGATGCGACCCATCCGATCAAGCTGGGCCGGCATCAGATCCGGGATTTCCATGCAAAGCGGCGCTATCTGACCGTGCCGGAGATTTTCCGCTACTCGTCGAATATTGGCACCGCCAAGATGGCGATCGCCATGGGGCTTGAGACCCAGAAAGACTATCTTGGCCGCTTCGGCCTGCTCACCCGGCCTGATTTCGAGCTTCAGGAGACTGCAAGGCCCATCACACCGGCCCGGTGGGGCGAGTTGCAGCGCATGACGGTGTCCTTCGGCCACGGTATTGCCATTTCTCCACTGCAACTCTCCGTTGGCGGGGCGGCTCTGGTGAATGGTGGATGTCTTCCGACCCCGACGCTCATTCTCGCGGTACGCAGTGAGGGCCCTTGCGCGCGGGCCATCTCGCCTGTCACAAGTCGCATCATGCTGAATCTGATGCGCGCCGTGGTGGTGGAGGGCACCGGTCAGCGGGCCGATGTCGAGGGCTATCCCGTGGCGGGCAAGACCGGTACGGCGGAGAAGGCCAAGGCCGGTGGTTATGATGAACGGGCGATCCTGTCGTCTTTCATGGGCGTTTTTCCCGCCAATAATCCCGCCTATGTTGTGCTCGTGGTATTGGATGAACCCAAACCGACCGAGGAGACTTTCAATTTCGCAACGGCTGGCTGGACCGCGGCCCCCCTTGTGGGACGCATCGTCGCCCGGGTCGCACCCATGCTCGGCGTCCCTCCGGTCCTCGCACCAAGCGGGGCGGGGCATGAGGGTCGCGATCGCTCGGCAAGCCGGCTTCCCGTGGATGAGCCGATCACCGGTGGATTGTCCGGTCCTGGACCCTCCCGTCCCGTGCGTTCAGCTCGGGCGCAAACTCGAAATGGATAATTGAGACCCATGATCCTCAAAGATCTGATCCAGTCCGGCCTGGGCGTCACAGTGGCCTCGCCCCATGCCGTCCCGGGACCCGGATCGGCGGACCATGATCCCCTTGGCATCGACATCGCGGGTATCACCGCCGACAGCCGCCAAGTGAATGAAGGCTATATTTTCGCAGCTTTGGCGGGCACCAAGGCGGACGGTCTTGCTTATGTGCCTTCTGCCATCGAGCGCGGGGCCGCCGCAATCCTGGTGGCCGAGGGCCGGGATCTGCCTGAGGATCTGACCCAAGGCCGGTCCGTTGCTGTGCTGACGGCCCGCGAGCCGCGCAAGGCGCTGGCGCTTCTGGCCGCGCGGCTTCTGCCGGGGCGGCCAGAGACCATTGCCGCGGTGACCGGCACCAATGGCAAGACGTCAGTCGCCACCGTTTTGCGTCAAATCTGGTCCGGGCTCGGATACAATGCGGCGAGCATGGGCACGCTGGGCGTGGTCTCGCCCAATGGCCCCATGCCTCTTGCCCATACGACGCCTGATCCGGTGCGCCTCCATCAAGTGCTCAAAGCGCTGCATGATACGGGTACAACCCATCTGGTGCTTGAGGCGTCAAGTCATGGCCTTGCCCAGGACCGGCTGGAGTCGGTCGAGATTCAGGCTGCGGGCTTTACCAATCTGACCCGGGATCACCTCGATTATCACGGCACGCAGGAGGCCTACCGCGCGGCCAAGGCCCGTCTGTTCACGGAGCGCCTGATTGAGCGAGGTACCGCAGTGATCAACAGGGCCGGTGCCGGGGCGGACTATTTCGAAGCGGTGGCCCGGGAGGCTGGTCGGGCGGTGATGTCCGTGGGCACCGAGCAGTCCGATCTTGCCTTGCGCTCCGTGGAGCCGACGGCCCGGGGGCTTGACCTCGACATCGCTTTTGGCGGGGAGGGGGCCAATGCCTCTGTGCCCCTGTTCGGCACCTTCCAGGCCGAAAATGTGCTGGTCGCCCTTGGCCTTGCCTTGGCACTGGGGGCGGATTTTCAGCGGGCGGTTGACCAGCTGGCCAGTCTCGAGGGGGCACCGGGACGCATGGAACGGATCGCCGTCACGGCTCGCGGCGCGCCCGTCTTTGTCGATTATGCCCACACGCCGGATGCGCTGGACCGGGTCCTTGATGCCCTGCGCCCCCATGTGCGTGACAATCTCCATGTGGTTTTCGGCTGCGGCGGAGACCGGGACCGGGGCAAGCGGCCCCAGATGGGCACCGTGGCGGCCGAAAAAGCTGACCGGATCTTTGTGACCGATGACAATCCGCGCAGTGAGGATCCCGCCCTGATCCGCAAGGAAATCCTGGCGGCCTGTCCTGACGCCGTGGAAATTGGTGATCGTGCGGCCGCTATTGGTGAGGCCCTGGACGGCCTCGGGCGCGGTGATGTTTTGGTTGTGGCGGGTAAAGGCCATGAGACCGGGCAAATCGTCGGCGATGCCGTGCTGCCCTTCAATGACGCCGAGGTGATCCGGGAACAGTTGAATGGCAGGAGACGGCGCCATGGGTGATTCGGACAAGCCCTCCCTATGGACGGCTGAAACCCTCGCCCGGGCCTGCGGGGGGACGCTTGACGGGCCCGCAGCCTGGTCCGTATCGGGACTGTCGATCGACAGCCGGTCCCTTGAGCCGGGCGATTTGTTTGTCGCTCTCAAGGATGTGCGCGATGGCCATGATTTTGTCGCCGGTGCTTTCGCCTCCGGCGCTCCGGCGGCCCTCGTGACCCGCCGCCCGGACGGGGTCGGCGCCGATGCGCCATTGGTCCTTGTTGAGGATACTCTCACGGCCTTGGCGGCCATCGGCGCGGCGCGACGGGCCGAGAGCAACGCCGGCATCGCCGCTGTGACAGGAAGCGTGGGTAAGACCGGCACGGTGGCAATGCTGCGCCTTGCCCTCGGTGCCACCGGGGCGACCCATGGGCCGGACAAAAGCTTCAACAACCATATCGGCGTGCCCCTGACCCTGGCTCGTATGCCTGCGCAGAGCCGTTTCGGCGTTTTCGAGATCGGCATGAACCACGCTGGCGAGATCACGCCGCTGACCCGCCTGGTGCGGCCCCATGTGGCCATCGTCACCACGGTTGAGGCGGTGCATCTGGAGTTCTTCGACAGTGTCGACGGCATCGCCGAGGCCAAGGCCGAGATTTTTCTGGGCCTGGAGCCGGACGGCACCGCGGTCATCAATGCCGACAACCGCTATCGCAGTTTCCTGGAGGAGAGGGCCCGCCAGGCCGGTGCCGCGTCCGTGGTGACTTTTGGCAGTGCCGCCGATGCCGGTGTCCGTCTGCTCGATTTCGACGCGGATGAGAACGCAAGCCGGATCACCGCCGTGGTGGATGGTCGCCAGATCACCTACAGCCTGCCGATGCCAGGGCGGCATCACGCCTTGAACAGCTTGGCTGTGCTCGCCGCCATCCACGCGCTTGGCGCTGATCTGGCCGGCGCAGCTCAGGCTTTGCAAGGGTTTCAGGCGGGCGCGGGACGCGGTGCGCGCCATGATGTGGAGATCCGTGGCGGCGTTCTGACCCTGCTCGATGAGAGCTATAACGCCAGCCCGCCCTCCATGGCGGCGGCCTTTGAAACCCTGGGCCAGGCGACGCCGCCGCCGGGCGGCCGGCGGATTGCCATTCTCGGCGACATGCTGGAATTGGGGCCGGACTCCCGCCGCTTCCACGCCGATCTGGCGCCACAGATCGAGGCTGCTGGTATCGACCTTGTGTTCTGCGCCGGCCCGGATATGCACCATTTGTGGCAGGCTTTGCCGGCGCCGTTGAAAGGCGCCTGGCGGGAGACCTCCCGTGACCTCGCGCAGGCCGTAGTGGAAACGGTACGGGCTGGCGATATCGTCATGGTGAAGGGGTCTTTGGGCAGTGGCATGCGGGTCGTTGTTGACGAACTGCTTGCGAAGCGTCTTAAAAGCGCAAAAGGGTTACCCGGATCGGCGACCGCATCCGGGGCCGCGCATCTTCAATCCGCCCGCGGCCAAGACGAGGGGGTCTGACCGGAATGCTCTACCACCTGCTCGTGCCGCTGAGCGAAGCCTACCAAATATTCAATGTTTTCCGCTATCTGACCTTGCGCACGGGCGGCGCCATCATGACGGCGCTGATCCTCAGCTTTGTGTTCGGGCCCCGGTTTATCCGCTGGCTCAAGTCAAAGCAGCGGGAGGGCCAGCCCATCCGCGCTGATGGTCCCCAGTCCCATATTGTGTCCAAGACCGGCACCCCGACCATGGGCGGCTTTTTGATCCTGTCGGCTGTCACGGCATCAACCCTGCTGTGGGCGGATCTGACCAATCTTTATGTTTGGTCCGTGCTGCTGGTGACCTTGGGGTTCGGGGCGATTGGCTTTCTGGATGATTATCGCAAGGTGACGAAGCGCTCCTCCGCCGGCCTTTCGGCCCGGGCGAAGTTGGGGCTCCAATTTGCCATTTGCTCGGTGATGATCCTGGTTGTTTACCTGACCAGCCCGCCTGAGCTTGCCGGCATGCTGGCCTTTCCCTTTTTCAAGAATTTGTTCCTGCCCCTTGGTTTCTTGTTCATCGTTTTTGCGGCGCTTGTGGTGGTGGGCTCGTCCAATGCGGTCAATCTGACGGACGGTCTTGATGGGCTCGCCATTGTGCCGGTCATGATTGCGGCGGCGAGTTTCGGCCTCATTGCCTATCTGGTGGGCCACGCCAATTTCGCTGATTACCTGCAACTGCCGGGCGTGCCCGGTGCGGGCGAGCTGTCGATCATTTGCGGCGCGCTCGTCGGAGCCGGGCTTGGCTTTTTATGGTTCAATGCACCGCCTGCGATGGTTTTCATGGGCGATACGGGTTCCCTGTCGCTTGGCGGTGCGCTCGGCATGATCGCTGTTGTTACGAAGCACGAGCTCGTGCTCGCGATCATCGGTGGCTTGTTCGTGCTCGAGGCGGTCTCGGTTATCGTGCAGATTGTCTCCTTCAAGACGACGGGCAAGCGGGTCTTCCGCATGGCCCCGATCCATCACCATTTCGAACAGCTCGGCTGGCAGGAGCCCACGGTCGTGATCCGCTTCTGGATCATTGCTGTCGTCCTGGCCCTGATCGGCCTGTCCACACTGAAATTGAGGTAAGCGGGTGATCCCAGTTACCGACTTTGCAGGCAAGGAGGTCGCGGTTTTCGGACTGGGCCGCACTGGCCTGTCGGCGGCCCTGGCCCTGAAAGAGGGCGGCGCCTTTCCGATCGTTGGCGATGACAGCCCCAAGGGCCGCGAACTGGCCCGCTCCAAGGGCCTGATTGCCGTTGACCTGATCGACGTGGATTGGACCCGCTTTATCGCGCTGGTTCTGAGCCCCGGTGTGCCCCTGACCCATCCAAAGCCCCATCCCGTCGTGGAAAAGGCTCTGGAGAACCAGATCCCGATCATCGGGGATGTGGAGCTGTTTTCCATGGCCCTGGGGCCGCGCGGTCGGCGCAAGGCGAAGATCGTGGCGATCACCGGCACCAATGGCAAATCGACCACCACGGCGCTGATCGGCCATATTCTCCAGCGCAATGGCTTTGATGCCCGGGTCGGGGGCAATATTGGCGCGCCGGTTCTTTCTATGAAGCCGCCGGGAGAAAACACGATCTATGTGCTGGAGCTGTCGAGTTTCCAGCTTGATCTGACATTCACCTTGTCCCCCGATGTGGCTGTTCTGCTCAATCTGTCCCAGGATCATCTGGACCGGCATGGGTCCATGGGTGCCTATGCGGCCATCAAGGCGCGCATCTTCAATGGCCAACTCGACGGCGACGTGGCTGTCATCGGCGTTGATGATGAGCATTCCATGGCCATCCATGACTTCATTTGCGAACGATATGCCCCCGAAGGCGTGGCCGTGACGCCGGTCAGCGTCACCCGCGCGCTTGAGTCCGGGCTTTATGTCGAGGATGGCCAGCTCCATGATGCGGACCAACAGGGCGCGCCGGCCATCGCCGATCTGACCCGCATGGCCTCGCTTCCGGGTGTGCACAATTGGCAGAATGCGGCCGTGGCTGCCGGGGCGCTGCGCCGGTTCATTCCGGACGCTGAACGTCTGTCCGCGGGGCTTGCAAGCTTTCCGGGCCTTGCCCACCGCATGGAGCAGGTGGCAACCATTGATGGCGTGCGCTTCGTCAACGACTCCAAGGCCACCAACGCGGATGCCGCCTCCCGGGCCCTGGCCTGCTATGACGCGATTTATTGGATTGCCGGTGGACGCGCCAAGGAGGGTGGGATCGAGGCCCTGACCGGCCAGATGGGCCCGGTTCGCAAGGCCTTTCTCATTGGCGAGGCCGGCCCGGCTTTCGAGCAGACCCTCCAAGGCCATACCCAGACGGTGGTTCTGGAGACCCTGGACCGGGCGGTGGCGGCGGCTTTTGCCGATGCCCGGCAGAACAATGCCGAACGGCCCGTGATTTTGTTCTCGCCGGCATGCGCGAGTTTTGATCAGTATCCAAATTTCGAGGCACGGGGTGACGCGTTTCGCACCCTTGTGCGGGCCCTCGAACAGGCCGTCGTGTCAAAGCCAAGGGCCCAATGACCGCAACCGCCCGCACGGACCGGACCCTTTTCAGCGAATGGTGGTGGACCATCGACCGGGGCATGCTGGCCACGGTCCTGGGACTGGTTTTTGCAGGCGCAGCCTTGTCCCTGGCGGCTGGTCCGCCCATGGCCCAGCGTCTGGGCTATGATACCTTTCATTTCGTGATGCGCCATGCCCTGTTCGTCGGCCCGGCAATCGTCACGGTGGTGATGGTGTCCATGCTGCCGGTTCGCTATGTCCGTCGCCTGGCCTTGCTGCTGCTGCTGGCGGCCTTTTTTGGCATGGCGCTGACCCTGACCGTTGGGCCAGAGGTCAATGGCGCCCAGCGCTGGCTGCGTCTTGGTCCTTTTGCTCTTCAGCCCTCGGAATTCATGAAGCCAGCCCTCATCGTGACGGCGGCCTGGCTGTTTGCCCGGCCTGGACGCATCCTTGGTCCCCTGCCGGGCGGCCTTTTTGCGGCCCTTCTTTATGCCATTGCGGCGGGCCTGCTGATCCTCCAGCCCGATATCGGCCAAACAATCCTGATCACGGCGACCTGGGGCATGGTGTTTTTCATCTCAGGCATCCCCTTCATCCTGACGGTGTTCCTGGGCATCGGATCCATCGGGGCGCTCATTGCCGGTTATCACTATGTGCCCCATGTCACCGCGCGGATTGATGCCTTTCTCAACCCGGGCGAGAACGACACCCATCAGGTGGACACCGCCATGGACGCTTTTCGCAATGGTGGGCTTTTCGGCATGGGGCCGGGCGAGGGGCAGATCAAGCGCCATATCCCGGACGCCCACACGGATTTCGTCTTCGCCGTTGCAGCAGAGGAATACGGTATTCTCGTCTGCCTGATCATCGTGGCGCTGTTTGCGTTCCTGGTGGCACGGGGCCTTGCCCGCGCCCTGGGGACGCCGGATCGCTTCGTTCAGCTCGCCGTTTCAGGGCTTGCCGCCTTAATCGGCCTTCAGGCGGCCATCAATATGGGCGTGGCCATCCAACTTTTGCCCGCTAAGGGCATGACCCTCCCCTTGATTTCCTATGGCGGATCGTCCCTGCTGGCGACCGCGCTCACCTGCGGCATGATTCTGGCCTTGACCCGGTCCCGTGCCAGCCCCCGCCATGTGGGCCTTTAGGAGACCGGCCGACCGGGCTGTGTTCGGCCCGATACCGCACAGCGGAGGAGCACATGGCACGTTCAGGTGCGATATCGTCAGCACGCGACGCAAAGGCCAAGCTCGATATGACCCTGCCCGCCGCCACCTCGCTTGACGGCGCGGTGGTTGTTTTGGCGGCCGGTGGCACGGCTGGACACCTGTTCCCGGCGCAAGCCATCGCCGAGGCCGTGAAGGCCCGGGGCGCCCGCACCGTGCTCATCACGGACAAGCGGGGTTACGGCTATGCGGCCAATTTTCCGGCGGACCAGATCATGATCGTGGATGCGGCGACCTTTGCCCACCGGGGCGTGTTCGGCCGGGTCTCGGCGGTCCTGTCGATACTGGCCGGCCTGTTCAATGCCTGGCGGCGGCTTGGCACCCTCAAACCGGCGATCGTCGTGGGCTTTGGCGGTTATCCTTCTTTGCCGGCCATGGGCGGCGCGATCCTGCGCGGCATCCCCACCATCATCCATGAGCAGAATGTGCTTCTCGGGCGGGTCAACCGTTTGATCGGCGGACGGGTCACGGCGGTCGCAAGCGCCTTTGAATCCCTCAAGGGTGGCGGGCCTGGCGTTTCCCGCCGGCATGTGGTCACGGGCAATCCCGTGCGTGAGCGGGTGGCCGCACGCCGCAATGACGGTTATCGCGCGCCGGAGCCAGACGGGCCGATTAATCTGCTTGTTTTTGGCGGCAGCCAGGGGGCCCGGGTCATGGGGGCCGTCGTGCCTGCGGCCCTGGCCCTCCTGCCTGAGGCCATGCGCGCACGCCTGTCAGTGACCCAGCAGACCCGGGAAGAGGATCTGGACAAGGTCTCCCAGACCTATGACGCCGCTGGCGTTAGAGCCCATCTGACCCCGTTCATCGGCGACATGGACCAGCGCATGGCCGCCGCCCATCTGGTGATCGCGCGCGCCGGTGCCTCGACCATCACGGAACTCGCCGTGGTCGGCCGGCCCGGTCTGCTTGTGCCCTTGCCCGGCGCCATGGACGACCACCAGACCATCAACGCACAGCTTTTGGAGCAAGCGGGTGCCGGATGGCGTGTTCCAGAGCCGGACTTCACGCCAGAGGCTCTTGCGGCGCTGCTCACAGAACTGTTCAACACGCCTTCAAAACTGGACCATGCGGCGGAGCAGGCGCATGGCCTGGGCCGGCACGATGCCACCGATCGGCTTGTCGCCCTTATCACGCGCCTTGCCCGTCTGCCCCGCCGACCCGCCGTTGCCGCCCCCGTGGCGCCCCGCGGCGCCGACTGATCACCCGGCCCCAAGGGCTGGCCCATTCAGGATGTTTGCATGAAGACCATTCCCTTCGATATCGGCCTCCTTCATTTCGTGGGGATCGGCGGCATCGGCATGAGCGGCATTGCCGAGGTCATGCACACCTTGGGGTACCGGATCCAGGGCTCGGACCAGGTGGCGGGGGCCAATGTCAAACGGCTCCAGGCCCTGGGCATTGCCGTCCATATTGGTCAGAAGGCAGAAAATCTGGGCGAAGCACGGGTCGTGATCGTGTCCTCGGCCATCAAGCTGGACAATCCGGAGCTGATGGCGGCCCGGGAGCAGCAGATCCCCATTGTGCGCCGCGCGGAGATGCTCGCCGAACTCATGCGCCTTAAATGGTCGATTGCCGTTGGCGGCACCCATGGCAAGACCACGACAACGTCCATTGTGGCGGCGGTGCTTGAGGCTGGGCGCAAAGGGCCGACCGTGATCAATGGCGGCATCATCAATGCCTATGGCACCAATGCGGTTCTGGGCCCCGGCGAGTGGATGGTGGTGGAGGCGGACGAAAGTGATGGCACATTCGTCAAGCTGCCCGCCACCGTCACGGTGGTGACCAATATTGATCCGGAACATATGGACCATTACGGCGACATTGACGCCCTGCGCGACGCCTTTGAGGTCTTTGTGGAGAACATTCCCTTTTATGGCTTTGCGGTGATGTGCATGGACCATCCGGAAGTCCAGGCCATGATGGGCCGCATCCATGACCGCCGGCTGATTTCCTATGGCTTTTCTCCCCAGGCGGATGTTCAGGCGCGCAATGTGTCCTTTGACCAGGGGATCGCCCGTTTCGATGTGCTGGTGCGCCAATGGGGCCGCGAAGACGCCCGGGAGCTGAAGGATCTGACCCTGCCCATGCCCGGGCGCCACAATGTGCAGAACACCCTGGCGGCTATCGCCATTGGCCTGGAAATGGGTATTTCGGAGGATCAGATCCGCCGGGCCCTGAAGACCTTCGCTGGGGTGAAGCGGCGCTTCACCCGCACGGGCGTGTGGAACGACGTGACCATCATCGACGATTATGGTCACCATCCGGTGGAGATCGCCGCCGTGCTGGAAGCCTCACGCTCCAGCACCAAGGGCAAAGTGATCGCGGTGATGCAGCCCCACCGCTACACGCGCCTGTCCAGCCTGTTCGATGATTTCTGCACCTGTTTCAACGATGCCGACGCCGTCATCGTGGCCGATGTTTACGACGCGGGCGAAGTACCCATTGAGGGGGCGACCAAGGACGGGCTTGTCCAGGGGCTCCGGGATCACGGTCACCGCCGGGCGCTGGCCCTTGAAAGCCCCGACCATCTGGCGCCCCTGATCCGCGATCTCGCGCAGCCGGGCGATCTTGTGGTGTGCCTGGGCGCCGGCTCGATCACCACTTGGGCCAATGCCCTGCCAGACCAGTTGCGCGTGCTCTCGGGCCAGAGCCGGCCCATTGGCATGTGACGGCAATGGGCGGGGTTACTGATCATCTGCCTGCGGTGCGCGGCCGGCTCATCGAGAACCAGTCCCTCGCCGCCGTCACCTGGTTCCGGGTTGGCGGCGCGGCGGATGTGCTGTTCATGCCGGCGGACGCGGAGGATCTCACCAGTGTCCTCGCGGGCCTGCCGTCATCCGTGCCCATCACCCTGGTCGGCGTGGGCTCCAATCTGCTGATCCGGGACGGCGGTGTTGAGGGCGTCGTGATCCGGCTCGGCCGTCCCTTCGCTGCCATCACGCCTGAAGGGCCAGCGCGCCTGCGTGTCGGTGCTGGCGCCCTTGATGCCACCGTGGCCAAGGCGGCCCAGGATCACGGCATTGGCGGCCTTGAGTTCTTCTCTGGTATTCCAGGCAGCATTGGCGGTGCCCTGCGCATGAATGCCGGCGCCTATGGCCGCGAAACGAAGGACGTGCTTGTGGAAGCCGTGGCTATCGACCGGTCAGGCGGCGTCCATGTGATCCCTTGTGCGGATATGGGCTTTGCCTATCGCCATGCAGCCGCGCCCGAGGACCTCACCTTCATCGAAGCCGTATTTGAAGGGACACCGGATGATCCGGAGGCCATCAATGCACGGATGACAGAAATTGCCGCCTCGCGGGCCGCGACTCAGCCCATAAAGAGCCGTACGGGTGGGAGTACCTTCAAGAACCCGGATGGAGAAAAGGCCTGGAAACTGATTGATGCGGCCGGATGCCGGGGACTAACTCTCGGCGATGCGCAGGTTTCGGAGCTCCACTGCAATTTCCTGATCAACCGGGGCGCCGCGACGGCAGCTGATCTTGAAGGCCTGGGCGAGGAGGTCCGCCGCCGGGTCGCCGAGACAAGCGGCATCACCCTTGCCTGGGAAATCAAACGCCTGGGCCGTCCGCATTAGGACACGGCCCCAATCCCTCCAGCCTGTGAGGCGCGCAGCATGGCCGAGTCCCGATCCCTCTCCAATCCGCTCCATGTGGTTGTTCTTAAAGGCGGCCGGTCTCCTGAACGCGAGGTGAGCCTTGTCTCGGGGTCGGCCTATGCAACGGCGTGCCGGGCCTTGGGGTATGGGGTCACAGAAATTGATCCGGGGCCAGATCTTGGCCAGCACCTCCAGGACCTCAAGCCCGATGTGGTGCTGAACGGCTTGCATGGGCAGTGGGGCGAAGATGGGTGCGTGCAGGGCCTCCTGGAGTTGCTCGATCTGCCCTATACCCATTCGGGCGTTTTGGCCTCCGCCCTGGCCATGGACAAGGAACGCTCCAAACATGTCTTCCGGGCCGCCGGCATTCCGGTGGCCGACAGTCTGGTTGCGGATCGGGCGGAGGCGGCCGAGCGCCATCTCATGGAGCCCCCTTATGTCATCAAGCCGGTCAATCAGGGCTCCAGCGTCGGCGTGTTCGTGATTCGTCCGGGCGACAACCGTCCGCCCCAGGAGCTGACCGATCCAACCTGGGCCCTGGGTGATCAGGTGATGGTTGAATCCTTTGTGCCGGGACGCGAGCTGACCGTGGCCGTGATGGGCGGCCGCGCCCTTGGCGTGACGGAAATTCTGCCCACGACCAACAAGTTCTACGACTACGAAGCCAAATATGCAGATGGCGGATCACGCCATGTGGTGCCCGCCGAAATCAGTGATGCGGCCCGGGATAGGGCCCTGTCCTATGCTCTGAAGGCCCATGAGGCCTTGGGCTGTCGCGGTGTGACCCGTGCCGATTTCCGCTTCGACGAGGCGGATAGGAGCGGCGCGGATGGGGCCGTGGGCCGGCTGGTTTTGCTGGAAGTTAACACTCAGCCTGGCATGACACCCACATCGCTCGTTCCCGAACAGGCCCTGGCCTGCGGCCTTTCCTTCAACGAGGTCGTGCGCTGGATCGTTGAGGATGCTTCATGCCCCCGATAGGCCGCCGCAGTCAGCCCGATGATCCACCGCTGGAAGCCGATAGCCCGGTCCGCCGTGTGCTGACGGCGCCGGACCGGCTTCGGATCCGGGATGCGGTGCATGCTGAGACCCGTGATGCCGATGGCGCGGGCGCAAAGCGCGGCAAGGGTCGAAACAAGTCCCGGCGCAAGACGAACGCAAAGGCACGCTCCTGGCTGCCAGCCCGCTTCATGGGGGGGGGCGGCGAAACAAAAAAGGCCAAAGGCACGGCCAACTCCTCGAAGGGGCAATCACACCGCATGCAGAAGGTCCAGCGACGTCTTCATCGGCTGCGTCGGACAATGGACCGTTTCCAACCCCTGATCCTGTTTCTGATCCTGTCCCTGATCACCTTGAGTGCCTATGCCCTTTGGGTCACTGGCGCCGCGACCCGGGCGGTGGCCTTCACGGCCGTCACCACGGAGCGGGCCCTGGTGGCAGCGGGCCTCAAGGTGCGGACCGTGACGATTATTGGCGCGGTCACGGTTCCCGACAGCGAAATTCGCTCCCTGCTCGGCGCCGAACCCGGCATGCCCCTGCTCGACTTCGATCCCGGCGCCGCCCGTTCCCGGCTTGAAGCCTTGCCGTCGATCCGTAGCGCGACAGTCATGCGGCTTCTGCCTGATCGTCTGCATGTGGACATTATCGAGCGCGCGGCCTTTGCCCTGTGGCAGTATCGCGGCCGCTTTTCCGTTATCGCGCGGGACGGAACAATCCTCAATACGGTGAGCGACCGGATGCCGGAGGCATTGTCCGATCTGCCGCGCGTGGTGGGGGAGGGGGCTGATCAGCATGCGGCGGCGCTGATGGATCTGCTTGAGGCGGTGCCGGCCCTGGCATCCCGGCTTGAAGCAGCGAGTCGGGTCGGCAATCGGCGCTGGAATCTGAAGCTCGACAATGGCATTGAGATCCGCTTGCCGGACAAGAACGAAGCCCGCGCCATCAAGGATATTGCCGCTCTGGACGCAGAACACCGATTGCTGGCCCGGCAGATCGCCTTCATCGACCTGCGCGATCCGGACGTTCTCGTGATACGCCCGACCGAGGGCAGTGAGGCCGAGCCGCTGCCGCAGGATACGCCCAATGCCAGCGGCCGGCGGGTGGAAACCAATCCCTAGTGTCGTGGATCAGAAGTCCG
>CAYUYV010000025.1:0-4615 GCA_964449455.1 uncultured Alphaproteobacteria bacterium
ACGCCGGCTCAGATCCAGGCGTAAGCCGGCCAGAATGGCGCGGAAACAGACGCGTTTGGCGCCTTGCAGAAGGCGGACTGAAACCCACCCGCGAGCGCAACGGGGCTCAACCCGCCTACTCCCCTTGAAAAAACTCACGTATTGTCGCGGACGATACGGCTGGATGGGGCTTTGCCACCCAAAGACGGTGCGGCAATGCCTGGCGCAGGCCCACGCTGCCTTGCCTCTCATTCCCCGTCTGCCGTGTCCTTCAAACCACCCTGGGAGGGACGATAATGATGTTCGATATGATTGGGGGTAAGGCGGGTCTGCGGGCCGGTCTGGCAGCCTCCGTCCTTGGCCTGATGGCTTGGACGGCGCCAAATGCCATCGCCGAGACGGCCGAGGCCCAAGCAGCGGCCCAAAAGGACGAAGCGGCCGTCATTCCTGCCATTGCTGAATGGGCCGAAGGCTATGTCACCTCCGGCAAGCTCGCTGGTCTCGTCACGCTGGTGGCCAAAGGCGACGAGGTTGTCCACCTGTCCTCCCACGGCGTGCAGGACCTGGAAACCCAGGTGCCGATGACCAAGGACACGCTGTTCCGGATTTATTCCATGACCAAGCCGATCACGTCCGTGGGCGTCATGATGCTGGTCGAGGAAGGCAAGATCGGCCTTGATGATCCGGTGGCAAAGCATCTGCCCGAATTCAAGGATGTGAAGGTGTTCACCGCCGCCAAGGAAGACGGCTCGGTCGAGACCGAGGACCAGAAGCGGGTCATGACGGTGCGCGACCTGCTGCGCCACACCTCCGGCATGACCTATGGCATTTTCGGCAATCATCCGGTGGACAAGCTCTATCGCGACGCCGGGGTGCTCAATCCGGCGGACACGAATGAAGCCTTCACCAAGCGCCTTGCCAAACTGCCCCTGATGCTTCAGCCGGGCACGGATTGGCACTACAGCGTCTCCGTGGATGTCCAGGGTCGTCTGATTGAAGTGCATTCCGGCAAGACGCTCGATGTCTTTTTCAAGGAGCGGATCTTCGACCCCCTCGGCATGACGGACACTTATTTCTACACGCCGAAAGAAGAACTCGGTCGTCTGGCCACGGTCTATGCGCCGGTCGAGGAAGGCGGACTGACGGTCAATGAACAGGCCAATTTCTATGGCGTTGCCTCAGAGGATTTCAACTTCATGTCCGGCGGCGGCGGCCTCGTCTCCACGGCCCATGACTATCTGAAATTCAGCCAGATGATGCTGAATGGCGGCGAGCTGAACGGCGTGCGTCTCTTGAAGCCTGAGACCGTGGACGATATGAGCCGCAATCATCTGCCTGAGGATCAGCTTCCATTTGGCGAGAACGCTCCGGGCCACGGTTTCGGCCTCGGCTTCGCAGTTACCATGGAGCCGCAAAACCCGCACCAGAATGTGGGCCGGTATTTCTGGGGTGGCGCGGCCAGCACCGTGTTCTGGATCGATCCTGAAGATGACACAATCGCCATCCTCATGACCCAGATGAACCCGAGCAGCACCTATCCCCTGCGCGACGAATTCGAAGCGGTCGTGCATCCGGAATAAGGGTTACCTGATCATCGGCTGGCCTCTGTCGCGCCGACCCGTGCCCGAGTGCCACCCCCTGCCCCAGGCCGCCCCCTGCCCGAGTGCCGCCCCCTGCCCGAGTGCCGCCCCTGCGGCGCTCGGGTTTTTTCGTATCAAAGGAGCGGCTCAAAGCCTCGCTCGTGCCGCGGCCCAGACGGATGATTCAGGCGCAGGTTGGCATCCGTCTGGATAAGTCGCTGCACAAACAAAGACTTGCTAGGGCGCCGAGCCGACAGAAGGTGCCCCTTCTGTCGGAGTCGGTGACCTAGGTCAGAACCCGTTGGCAGGATCGCTCAGATGACCGGCGCACTCTCAGGTGATAGGGTCCTTTGGAGATTTTTGGCTAAGGGTGGGCTGATCACGGCGACAAGCCCCGTTCCCCGCGGCTCCCTCTCCAAGCCTCACCTTTTGTCGGTTTTGATATGTCCATGAAATCCCTGATCCATAACCCCGCCGTCCTGTCCGTGCTGCGCCCGCTCAAGCCGGTCTACAAACGGGTGTTCGGCGGCGCGCCGGACTTTTCCAACATGGAACCGCCCCGCGCACTGATCGAAAAGATGGATGGGCGCGGCGTCTTTCTGTTTTCCTTTGCCCGTTCCGGCACCACCGTGTTCTGCGATTTCCTGCAGTCCCACCCGAAGGTTATCTCCTATGGCGAGGTGCTGAACGAAAACGCGTTCCACTCCTTCTTCAAGGTCCTGAACGGCCGGACACTGAAGAGTCAGCATATCTGCCCGACCCTGATGCAATATGCTTTCTTCCAGTATCTGCATGATCTGACCCAAGGCGCGCCCGGCAGCCGGTCCATCTTCGACATGAAGATCGAAACGCTGCACCTGATTGACGGCAATTGGCGCATGCCGGGCACTTCCTTTGACCTGTTCGACTTTCTTCTGGGAACCAATGCGCCGGTCATCCTTTTGGAGCGCAAGGACCTCGTGGCCCGCTTCCTCTCCGGCCAAATCGCCCAACACAGCCAACAGTTTCACAGCTTCCAGACGGATGCGGCCGCCGAGGCAAAGCCGTTCTCGGTGGATATAGAGAAACTCGACAGGGAAGCCCGCGTCGTGCGCGAACAAATGCGGGTGATCCGGGAAAAATTCTCAGGACACGGCCGGTTTTTGGACCTGACCTATGAGGATCTGTTCGAAAAAACCGCCGACGGCGCGAGCCGTTTCAGCCCCCGGACGGTGTCCGCCGTGGCGGATCTGCTGGGTGTCGAAGACGCGTTTGACGCAACACCGAAGCTCAGCAAGCTGAGCCGGCCGGACTATCGCTCCCTCATCACCAATTACGAGGCCATTGAAGCCTATCGGGTGCGCGAGCAGGCCTGATCCGCGCGCACCCAAGACGCAGGTCACCCGATAGGGATCATGCCGGATGGTCTGACCCGGGCCGGCTCAAAGGCCGGTGCGGGCTTCACCCCCACACCGCCAGGACCGGCCGCGCCTGCAGTGCCGGGATTGCGCCCGTCTGCGTCCAGGAACCAGACCCCGGCGCCCAGAAGCAACATGACCTGGGGCAGCGCGGTCCCGAAGAAATGCACCGTGCCCCCTGCGATCACCAATCCGACAATGCAGAAGATCCAGCCCCTGCGATACAGGGTCAGGTCCCGGCGGAAAAAGCGGCGCTGGGAAACGGCGAGGCACAGGCCAATAAACACTGCCATCAACAAGAGCACGGCGGGCAGACCACTGCGCATGGCCACCACAAGCCAGAAATTGTCGATTGAACTCAGCATCCAGTCGGGGCGGTCCCAGTTCCTGTCACCAATGCCGAAGATCGGATTGCGGCCCACTTCAGCGGTGCCGTAGTTCCAGATGCGAATCCGGTTGACGGCGCTGGCGGTCTTCAAGGAGGCATAGTTTGCAACGAGTTCAAACGGTGTGCGGTTGCTCAGCAGATCCAGCACCACATACATGCCGCCAAGCCCGCCCGTGATCATCAGCCATCGGGATTTCACGGCACGGGTGAACCAGTCCCACGCGGTCAGCCCGATCTGGAACGCGAGGATCAACAGCGCGCCCGAGGACAGGGGCGTGAAGGCCGCCACGGAAATCATCAGCCCATTGAGAAAAGTGAGCATGCGGCCGCTGCGGGCGCTCACCACATAGACCGTTAAACTAAAGAGGCTGGCGCAGAACACGCCCAGCAGGATCGAGTGGTTGAACACACCCCAGGCCCGCACAAGGCCCATCCGCACCTCGTAATTGGGATCGGGCACAGTCCCGAAGATCCCGAAAAACTGCAGCAGTGGCCGTTGGCCCGTCACCATCTCGACGATCAGGAAGGGCAGCAGGCAGGCAATGCTGAGAAACATGAAGGCGATCAGCTTGCGGAACTGCTCCGCATTCCGCACAAAGACGCGCCCGATCATGTAGGCGCCCAGGCACTCAATGAAATAGGTCCCGATACTCTGATAGATGAAGCTGAGGCCATGGTTCTTGGCGAGCGAGAGGGCCACCCAGACCACATGCCCGATCAGGAGCATGTCAAATATCCGCCCCCGCCTCAGATCACTTGACAAATATGTGACCATGGCAACGGGAAACATCAAAAGCAGGAACATGCGGCTGGCCGACATGTTGAAGCTCCCGACCATGATGTAAACCGGGATCATCAGTGAAATGACCAATGCGATCGGGATGGTCGCCGAGGTCTTCTGAGCAGCGGCTCTGCGCCGCGCCGGGGCGCTGGGTGCGGCACCCGCATTGGTGCCGGGCAAAGCCCCCTCCATCTCCGGGCTGATGGCAATACTCAAAGCTCAGCTCTCCTTCGTCCTTGCCGCGTGGGCCATTGCCCTTCGTTTCAGTGGGTCGATCGGGCCGAATTGTGACGCCAGGGCTTGATGTCCCAGACGGCCTTGAATTCCGGTGGTCTGCCCAAACCAGCTGCCCATTGGCCCTTTGATCGGTTAGGGTGGCCTTGATAAGGGGGATGCCAGGATTCGGTCATGGCCGGCGGGGCGCATCCGCTTCTGTCAGCGCCCCGCGCTGGCACCCATTGACGGCGTCCGAGTTGACGGCGTCCGAGTT
>CAYUYV010000025.1:4715-15578 GCA_964449455.1 uncultured Alphaproteobacteria bacterium
TCAGCGCCCCGCGCTGGCACCCATTGACGGCGTCCGAGTTGACGGCGTCCGAGTTGACGGCGTCCGAGTTGACGGCGTCCGAGTTCAGGGAGGGGCTATTGTCGACACATCTCGTGGTTTATGCGGCCGTCCTCACAGTTGTGTGGGCTGCTTTGACCGGCAGCGCCAATCTCTCCAATGTCATCATTGGGTTTATCCTCAGTTTCGGGGCTCTGCTCCTGATCCGCACCTCCCTTGGCGAGGCCGGTTCGGATCCGGGCCGCTTCTTCCGGCGACCGCTTCGGGCGCTGTGGATTTTCGCCGTGTTCCTGTGGGAGTTGAGCAAAGCCGGGATAGCCGTTGGCTTGTTGTCCATACGGCCCCGGATTCAGCTCAACCCAGGTATTGTCGCCGTGCCCCTTGCAACCCGGGATGATTTCGAGATTTCCCTGTTTGCGAACCTCATCACACTGGTCCCTGGCACCATGACGGTCGATGTCTCAACGGACAAGTCGACCCTTTACATGCATGTTCTGGACGCGACCGATCCCGATTATCAGCGCAACGATGTGAAGGGCAGCTTCGAAGGCAATATCATCGCCGCATTCAGTGAAAGGGGCGAAGCATGATCATCGAAGTCATCTGTTCCGTGCTGGTGTTGGCCGGCGCGATTTTCACCCTGCTGGCAGCCCTTGGCGTGTTGCGCTTTCCGGATGTGTATTCTCGCATGCACGCCTCCACCAAGGCGGGCTCCCTGGGCGCCGGGCTTATCTTCATTGCCATCGCGATCCAGTCCGGTGAGCTTAGCGTTGTCCTGCGCGCCTTCGCCGGCTTCTGCTTCATCATTTTGACGGCGCCGGTTGCCGCACATCTGCTCAGCCGTGCGGCCTATCGCGCCGGCGTGCCCCTTGGGCCGCATACGACGGTCAATCACCTGGAAGGCGCCTATGTGGGCGGCGGGGACGAGCTGCGTCCTTATGATTTCTCCAAAGAGAACGGCGCTTCGTCAGCCTCCTGATCCGCCGTTCTATTGCCCGCGGGGAATTGCCCGCCGGCGCACTCTGGGATTCGCTGCGGTGGCACACGCAAACCCGTAGCGAAGGCCTGGAGACAACGCCTATGACACCCCCGTCTAAGCCCCTGATCGTGTTCTTTGCCCTGGCGGCCCTGATCGGCACCATCGTGCCCTGGGCCTTTTTTGGCTCCTTCATCGCCTTTGAAGGCTTCAAACCCTGGCTGTTCATCACCTCGTTATTCGTGACTGCGCCCGCCGGTGGGTTCGTTGCTGATCTGCTGATCTCAATCACGATCTTCTGGGTCTGGTCCTTCATTGATGCCCGCCGAAACGGGGTCGGCCTTTGGTGGCTTACGCTGCCCGCCGCCTCCTGTGTTGGGCTGTCCCTTGCCTTGCCGCTCTATCTTCTGCTGCGGGAGACGGCCGGCGGACGATCTACCGCAGGGGAATGACCTTGCATGCGCCCCCGGCCGGCACCTCTGGCGCGTGGGGTGGACGAACCAACAGGGCATCGGCTTCGGCGAAGGGCCGGAGCATGGAGCTGTCCTGGAGAGACGCGGGGACAACAACCGTCCGGTCGGACCGCCTGCCATCAATGCGCGCCCGCATATAATCCTGGCGCGGCCCATTCGCGGGCAATGCGGCACCGGCCATAGCCTCCTCAAGCGTAGGCAAACCACCATCCAGACCCTGCAGCCGCTCCACGGCCGCGCGGACGAACAGCACCGCACAGACCAGGGCGGACACCGGATTGCCGGGCAGACCGATAAACGGCGTGCCCTTGATGTCGCCCACCATCAGCGGCTTTCCGGGCCGCATGGCGATACGCCAGAAATCGAGCCGTCCGCCAGCGGCCGTCACCGCCTCCCGAACCAGGTCATGGTCCCCCACGGACGCCCCGCCAAGGGTGATAACGAGATCGGCCTCCCGCGCGCCAGACAGGGCCTCGACCGTGGCATCCGGATCATCCGGAATGATCCCGCCGTCGAGGGGTGCGGCCCCCCAATCGGCCAAGGCCGCCATCAAGCCATAAAGGCTCGACGCCACCGTGCGGTGCGGACCATCCCGTTCGCCGCCGACCTCTTCGGGCCGCAAGAGCTCCGATCCCGTGGCCAATACCAGGACGCGAGGCCGGGCCGATACGGCGAGTTGAAATCCACCGCCGGCCGCCACGAGCGCCAAACCGGCCGCATCCATCACCCGTCCCGCTTCAAGCAGTGTGTCCCCGGCAGAAAAATCGAGGCCGGCCGGGCGCACATGGCGGCCCACGGCAACCGTGGTGGACACCTGCACTGCAGCGCCCTCCCGGAGGCTTTCGCAATCTTCCTGGGCGACGACGGCGTCTGCGCCAGGGGGCAGGCTGGCACCGGTGAAAATGCGCGCGGCCTCACCGGGCTGAAGCGGCGTTTCCGGCGGCGGCGTTCCGGCGGGAATTGTCGCGACAACCGCCAGACGGGCCGGCGTCGGGGACAGATCATCCGCACGCACCGCATAGCCGTCCATGGCGCTGATGGCCGTCGGCGGCTGGGTGCGCCGTGCTGTCACAGGCTCCCGCAAGACCCGGCCACGGGCCTCCAAAAGGGGCACATGTTCCGGGGCCAGAACAGTGAGACCAGCGATAAGACGCGCATGAGCTTCTTCAACCGACAGCATGACGGATACCTCATAACGTATGCGGAACAGTGTCGGCGCGCTTTCGGATGGGCCCAAACTGCCTCCAGCCCTGAAGCATGACGCGCTTAATCCCGATCACGCGCAGACGGTGATTGGGGCCCGGCGCCCCGGCGCCGCCCTCGCGGCATGTGAGCGAAACAAAGCAGAACCGCTTCGGCCTCTTGAGAAGCGGCGCTAGGGCGCGCGTTTCAACCGCGATCGCATGACCCAGGCGAAGGACCACAGGGCCCCCAGCAGGATCTCAAGGATGACAAGGGATAGCGTCACCCCCAGCGTGACCTGAAGTGCATCGAGCGCTGGCCAATGGACAGAGACGATCCAGGCCGTACCACTGAAAATCAGAACCCAGATAAAGCTGCCCACACCCAGTGCTATGCCTACACCGAGGGCAGATACCGCCAACAAACCGGCAAACAGGGGCGTGAGCAGGCGGATGGTCGGAATCATCTGCGTCGTCGCAACAATCATGCTGCCCCTTTGTGCCGTCCGCTCCAGCCAGGTCCGGGCGGTGGCTTTGCGCGCCCCGACCCAGGGCGCAATGCGTTCAGCGAAAGCCAAAGAGCGCTCCCGTCCAACAGCCCGCCCAAGCCCATAAAGGCCGAGTCCCCCAACGGTGCTTCCCGCCGCCGCGACCAGAACGGCAAGAACCAGAACCATTCCCGTCTCCGCCGACATGACGCCAATAAATGCGAACAAGGCGTGGGAGGGGATCAGCGGGAAGACACGCTCAAGGGCGGCGAGGAAAAAGAACGCCGCAAGCCCGTAGGCGGACAGAAACTCAATCAACGACATGGGCGGCCTTCATGGGCGGCGGCAACAGTCCGGTCATGGCACCTGTCCTCCCTTGGGCGGCACGTCAGCCTTCCAGCATGGCCTCGCAGCCGGTTCCGGCGATGACGCGCATGACGTCCATCTGCGCAGCGGGCGCCAGGGCGGCAAAGCCCTCCCGAATCCAGCCCAGACATTTGGCCTGATAGGGAAAAGCCGGCTGGGTCCAGCGCCGGCCGTCGATCTCGGCCTCGACCTCGGCCCCCCCGGCCATGACGGCGCGGGCATTGGCGATCAGGAACGGAGCATAGACGCGGCCAATTTCCGTGAGCAAAGGGCGCAGTGTCTGTGCCGTATGCTCCAGGCTACGCCAGCCACCCCCTTCATGGCCTGACAAGTCCTCCACCCGGTCAAGCCAGGCCCTCAGCCGGGGCGAGGTCGTCGCCGTCAGCCGGGCCGGCGTCGGATCGACGATGCCAAGCTGGGTCAATTGTCCGTAGAGGGCGAAATCGCAGGACGCTGGCCGGCCGCCGAGAACAAAGCCTTCATCCGTGATGAGATCATCGAGAATACCCACGATCCGCCGATAGCTGGCTTCGATGGTTTCCCCTGTCGTCTCGTTCGAGCCAACCACATAAAGGCGGCTGATCTGGCGTGCCGCGAATTGATCGGCAATGGACAGGGCCGTCTCCTCGGGCAGGGTCGGGTCGGACCAGTAGATCAGCAAAGGCCCCGCATTCGCAATGTCGTCCTCATAGACCCAGCGATAGTGGAACATGGCCTTGGTCAGCCATTCATCGGCAAAGTCTTCGATAAGATCATTGAGGAAACCAAGGACCGGATCCTCCGGCAGGACCGAGCGGCCGGGATAATCCGCCTCAAGACGACGAATGATGGGTGTTGAGTCGACGACCGCCTCAAGGCCGCCTTCCGCCTTCGGAAAATAGAAGGTGGGCAGCAGCTTGACCTTGGGCTCGGGAAAATCCGTGACTTGGCCGCGCGCATGGCCACCCCACATCATGGCGTAGGGAATGTGCCGGTAGCGCAGCACGGCCAGCATCTTGCGTGTGTAGGGAGACCCGGGTGCGCCCATGAGTTTCAGCGGGCCATTGGTCGGCGCCATCGCTACCTCCTCGGTTTTGGTGTATTCGCCCACAACGATGGAGGCGGCGCTCCGTCCGGGTCAAGAGCCGGCCCTGTTAGGAAAGCCCGTTGTGCCACAAGCGGTCCCGGGGGCGGGTGTTCGGAGCGGGGCTGTGCGGCACCGGGATCGGTTCCTCGGTCAAAATGGCGGCACCGGAACCAAGCAGAGCCTCAATTTGGCTCTGCCCCACACCGTCCAGCGCTTGAAACCCCGCCTGCAAATCGCCAAGACAGCGCGCACGGTAGGGGGCCGTGGGCACGGACCAGGACAGGCCGCGAGTCTCATAACGCACGTCCCGGGCCCCCTCTGCGAGCGCACGCGCGTTGGCTTTCAGATAGGGCAGATAGTCCGCCCCCGTCATGTGGAAGAGCGGCGCCAGATCATCCGGAATAACGGACGGTATGGCTGCGCCCACAAGGTCCGCCGGCCGGCTCGCCCACAGGCGCGCGACCCACAGCAAGGTCTGAGGGGCCCGGTCCCGCATGATGGCCGCCGGTGTGGGATCGATGGAAAAGTGCCGGAACATCGGGCCAAACAGGCCGAAATCAGCCTCCAGGGGCCGCTCACCGAACAGGAAGGGCCTGCTTTGGAAACAGGTCTCCAAGGCATCAAGCGCGTCGTGAAACAGGGCTTCGACCTGGGGCGCCGTCTTGGGGGTAATCCCGTCCTGCCTGAGATACACCCGGCGCTGGCGGCCCAGAATGAACCGGCGGCGCAAGACGAAGGGCAGCGGCATGTCACGCAACATGGTCTTGGCAATCCGCGCGCTCATAAGCGCCGCGTCATCCTTAAAGGCCCAACGGTAGTAGAGCGCAGGGCGCCAGAACCACTCGTCAAACAGATCCTCAAGCAGAAGACTCGCAAAGGCCGTGACCGGATCGGACGACCGCAGGGACGGGTCGCCACGCTGATCCTCGAAATGGCGGATGATGTCCGTGCTGTCGGTCAGCCAGGTGCCGTCCGCACCCTCAAGTTGGGGCATCTGGGCGATGCCGGTTGCCCGGGCGCAGGCCCTGAAATCCGCCATGTCCATCTCCACAAAGCGGAAGGGAATCCCCTTGGTCTGGAGATAGGCCTCCAGTTTGCCCGTGAAGTAAGACAGCTTGAGCCCGTGAAGCCGGTAGCCGGCCTCGGCCATTGAAAGCGCCATAATCCGTCCTCCCCTATCCCGCGCCACCGACCGTCACAGGCCGGGCGCGTCTGGCGCAAGTTCAGCACGGAAGTGGCATCGGAGTCGCGGGCGTTGTCCGCATGGGCGCAAGGCCGCGAAGGCAGCTCGGCGGGGTTCCAGGGGTCTGCAACCGGGAGCGCATGAGACCTGGAGCGCAGGCGCCGCCCCAGGCCTCCAGTTTCAATCAGCACACGATGTTTCAGGAGAACAGGACATCGCTCGTGTTGATTTCGGCGACGCCGTCGAACAGCACGGTGCCATTGGCGAAGGTCAGCAGCAGGTCGCCATCGGTAATCGACACGCTGGCGCCCACATCGTCGACATTGATCAGCCCGTCCATGGTCACATCGAAATCGGTGGACACCGCGCCTTGGGTGGAGGCATCCACCACATCGACACCGACTTCAAAGTCCACAATTTCCTCGTCGCCAAAGGCACCACTGCCATTGACACCGTTGGGATTGAACGAATCGGTCAGCACAAAGATATCTGCACCTGTATCCCCTTGCATGGTGTCATTGCCGGATTCCCCGACAAGGGTGTCAATGCCGAAGCCGCCGATCAGCAGATCATCATCGTCATTGCCGCGCACCCGGTCATTGCCCGATCCGCCATTGACCGTGTCATTGCCGCGATTGCCGCTCAGCAGGTCGTTGCCCTGGTCACCAAAAATCATGTCCTCGTTCTGGCCACCAAAGATCTGATCATTGCCGGACCCACCAGAAATAACGTCATTACCCGGATTGCCGAAAATCGTATCGTCCCCGGCGCCGCCATTGACCGTATCATTGCCATTGCCGGTCCGGATGACGTCATTGCCGCCAAGACCGTTGACGACCTCGTCATTGTCCGATCCCATCAGATCGATATCGTCGCCATTTTGGCCGTTCACGACCTCGCCCGCGGTGCCGAAAATGACATAGCTTTCGCCGCCGAGCCGGCCGACCTCATTGGGGTCTGCGCCATATGCACCGATGATGAAATCGCCGGCACCATCGCCATTGACATCACCCAGTCCGGATACGGACCGCCCCAGCAGGTCACCCGCGTCACGGCCTTGAAGAATGAAACCGTCATCTGCGGTGAGAGCGGCGAGATCGAGATCCGCAGACGCGCCGCTGGTGCCGAAATCGGTTGAGCCAAAAATCACATAGCTTTCTCCGGCGCGAACGGCGCCGTCCTGGTCGGCGAGATCGGCGCCGATGATGAGGTCCTGGATGCCGTCACCATTGACGTCCTCGGCCACATCAAGGGATCGGGCGAAGCGGTCAAAGGCTGTCAGCCCCTCGATCCGGAAGCCGTTCACCCCATCAAGGGCGGACAGTTCAAAGCGCTCTTGACCAACAAAGTCCGTGGAGCCGAACACCACATAGGCTTCACCGGCGCTGCGCCGGCCATCCGGATTGGCGCGATAGGCGCCAATGACGAGGTCCGAAAGGCCATCGCCATTCAAGTCGCCGCTTGCGACCCTGCTGCCCGACCGGTCGCCAACCCGCAGATTGTTGTTGCCGATAAAGGCAGGGAAACTGCCAATGCCGTTGATGGTGAAGCCGTTCGTGCCGTCAAGGGTGGACAGGTCCAGGCTGGCTTCAGAGCCGTCCGTCCCCAGATTGCTGGAGCCAAAAACCACATAAGTCTCACCGGCCTCGAAACGGGCGCCGCCTGGATTGGCAGCGGGGGCCGTGACCACCAGGTCATCAATGTCGTCACCATTGACGTCGCCCGCGGAGGAAACGGCGAGGCCGGAACGATCGGCGCCGGAAATCCCGTTGAGGACAAATCCGTTCTCACCATCAAGGGACGCCAGATCAAAGGAGGATGGCGCACCGCTGGCCCCGAACTCGGACGATCCGAACACGAGATAGCTCTCACCGGCCCGATCGACGCCATTGGGATCGGCAAGAAAGGCGCCAATGATGAAATCCTCAAGGCCGTCATCATTCACATCGCCTGCGGATGATACGGCGATGCCAGCCTGATCGCCCGGATCCACCCCATTCAGGACAAAGCCGTTCTGGCCGTCGAGGCTCGACAGGTCAAGACTCTCAGCGGCGCCTGACACGCCGAGATCGGTTGATCCGAAAACGACATAGCTTTCCCCGGATTGGGCGCCGCCAGCACTGCCGGATGGTGCGCCGATGATGAGGTCATCAATTCCATCACCATTCACATCGCCTAAGGAGTCCAGAGACCGGCTGAACTGGTCGCCGGCATCCACGCCGTTGAGGACAAAGCCGTTGACGCCATCGATGGAGGAGAGGTCGAAATCGCCGCCATTGCCCAATCCGCTCCTGCCGAACAAGACATAGGCTTGGCCGGTGTCATCCGCGAAGCGGGCACCCACGATCAGGTCAGCAAGGCCATCGCCATTGATATCGCCCGCTTCGGACACGGCATAACCAGCAAAATCACCCTCTTCGATCCCATTGATGACGAAGCCATTGCTGCCATTGAGAGCATCAAGTTCGATCGCGGCAAGGCCCGTCTCGGGCATGTCCGGCGCATAGGTCGTGACGAAGGAGGGCGCGGCCGTGTTGTCCTCACCCAGAGTGTTTGAGGCAACGGCCGCCGGGACGTCCACGGTCACGGGACCCGGCGCATCGGGCCGGATGGCTGCGAAAAAGGTCGTGTCATCCGCGGTCGTCAGCGGACCGACGACCGTACCGCCAGCCACCGCGATATCCGAGGCTTCAAAACCGGTGACTTCTTCTGAAAAGCCGACGGTCACCGTGAACGGCCTTGCCCCCGTCGTCATGCCTTCCGCAGCGCCGATGGCGACCGAAGGGCCGCCGGACGATCCGAACAGGACATAGCTTTCGCCAGAGGCAGCGCCGCCGGAGCCCTCGCCATTCGGCGCGCCGATCAGCAGGTCTGCAACCCCGTCTCCATTGATGTCGCCGTCACCGGAAACACTGGACCCGGCGCCGTCTCCAGCATCGATGCCATTGACCACAAAGCCGTCCGCGCCGTCGAGATCCGTTGCATCAAGCGTGGCCGGCGCGCCGGAGGTGCCAAAATCGGTGGAGCCGAACACGACAAAAGCACTGCCGGCATCTGAGCCCTCGCCGGGCGCACCAATGATGAGGTCATCAAGCCCGTCATTGTTCACATCGCCGGCGCGGGACACGGCGCTGCCCGATTCCCCAGTGCTGGACAGTCCGGAGATCGTGAACCCGTTGGTCCCGTCAAGCTCGGACAGGCCGAGTTCGGAGGACGCTCCCGTTGTTCCGAAGCCACTGGAGCCAAACACCACATAGCTCTCGCCGGCACTCGGCGCCCCATCGCCGTCCGCTTCGGGAGCGCCGATCAACAGGTCCCCCAGACCATCGCCATTGATATCGCCGAGGCCCGCGACCGCACTGCCGCTCCCATCATCCGCATCAACACCATTGATGGCGAAACCGTTTACGCCGTCGAGGCTGCTGAGTTCCAGGGGCTCGTCAAAACTGTCGGGCAGGCTGGAGCCGAACACCACATAGCTCTGGCCACTGTCTTCGGCACCGCCCCCATCCGCGCCTGGCGCTCCGATAATGAGATCGTCAACACCATCACCATTCACATCGCCCGCGCCGGACACGGCGAAGCCGGAGAAATCCTCGCCGTCGATGCCGTTGATCGCAAAACCGTTGTCACCGTCGAGGGATGACAGATCGAGGGTCGCCGGGAATCCGCCGCTGGCGCCGAAGACGACAAAGCTCTGGCCCGCGAGGGCATGTCCCGGCTGGTCTGCGAAGGGGCCACCGATGATAAGATCCCCAAAACCATCATTGTTGATGTCGCCGGCGGCCTGCACCGATCGCCCCGCCTCGTCCGAGGCATCAATGCCAGCGATAACGAAGCCATTGCTGCCGTCGAGGGTCGACAGGTCAAATTGGTCCAGGTCGCCCGTTGTGCCGAAATTGGTTGATCCGAACACAACATAGGCTTCACCGGTGTCCCCATCGACTCGGTTGGCCCCCAGGATCAGGTCATCAAGCCCGTCATTATTGATATCGACCGCACCCGCCACGGCGGTGCCCAGCCCGGCCGTCTGTGCAAAACCGGCAATCAAAAACCCGTTGAGGCCGTCGAGGGCGGACAGATTGAGGCTCGCGCCTGCCAGGGCCCCGAAAGTGTTGGAGTTTCCGAAGACCACATAGGCTTCGCCGGTGCCGGGTGTGCCCGATTGATCCGCCCCCGGCGCACCGATGACCAGATCGTCAAGGCCGTCGCCGTCGATATCGCCGACAATTGAGATCACGCCGGCTGTATCGCTGCCGTCGATACCATTGATCACGACGCCATTGACGCCGTTCAGGGCGGAAAGGTTCACCTCGGTGGCCACGGCGGTCTACTCCTGATGTTGCGCACATGTGCCCCTTCAAAACGGGGGGCCTTCTATCCGGCATGTGCTCTTCAGGAACAACAGCCCAAAGCGGATTTGACATCGATATCGGGCCGAGGACGCATACCGGATTGAGATCTCAGGGGGCGGACAGCTTGATCAGCTTCGCTTCGGGTGCTGCGTCGGGACGCAACCGGCTGACCTGCCGCTTTGCCCGTCGCCTCATCAACCCTGTCCACGCCGCCCCACCAGGACCCCATCCCTTGCACAGGGCGTGCCTGCATCCTTTGTCTCGGTCCGATCCGACATGATCGGCTGGCTGAGCATCCATGACACGGCCGTCTCATGCAGCCCCGCAACCCTCACTGCATAAACGCGAACCATGCCGGAGCACACGCATGGGGTCGGTTTTCTGACCGAACCCTCATCTTTGCTAGTCGTGATGTGCGAACCGGTCAAGGGGAGACAACCAGATGTAGCGTTTTCAGCCAGCTATGGGACCGGATTGGGAAGCCAGTGCGCCGGACCATCACCACCGAAGGCAATGACCATCGCAAAGGGGATTGCACCTTGCGTCCAGACGCGCACACTGAATTAGGCGGATATGCACGGGCCGGCCTGGACCGGATCGGATGGACGGGCAAAACCGCGAAAGAAGGGCCGCAACCGGGCAGCACAGCCATGGGGCGCACAGGGAGGATGGATCATGGTCACGCAAACAGGATTTTACGGGTCCGATGAAGACGGCGCCTGTCTCGTGATCGGCGCCGGCGACGCCACGGGCGGGG
>CAYUYV010000025.1:15678-19058 GCA_964449455.1 uncultured Alphaproteobacteria bacterium
TCCGATGAAGACGGCGCCTGTCTCGTGATCGGCGCCGGCGACGCCACGGGCGGGGCCGTTGCGCGGGCCTTTGCCGCCCAAGGCCTGACCGCCTGCGTGGTGCGTCGTCCCCGCCATGTGCAGGAGCTTGAGATGCTGGCCGCGGACATTCGGGCAAACGGGCACAAAGCCCGCGCCTTCGGTGTCGACGCCCGCGACGAGCATGCCATGGCGGATCTGGTGACCGAAATCGAACGGGATGTCGGGCCTATCCGGGTGGCCGTGTTCAATATCGGCGCCAATGTGCGCTTTCCCGTCGGTGAAACCACCACACGGGTCTATACCAAAGTATGGGAGATGGCCTGTTATGCGGGTTTTCTCACGGGCCGGGAGGTTTCTCGCCCGATGGTCGCTCGCGGCTCTGGCACGATCATCTTCACGGGGGCCACGGCGAGCGTGCGTGGCGGGGTCGGCTTTAGCGCGTTTTCCGGCGCCAAACACGCCCTCAGAGCACTCGCCCAAAGCATGGCCCGGGAGCTGGGGCCCCAGGGCATCCACGTGGCCCATGTGGTGATTGACGGTGCAATCGATAGCGCCTTCATCCGGGAAAATCGGCCGGATGCGGATGAACAACGAGAGCGCGACGGCCTTTTGATCCCGGAGCGGATTGCCGAGACCTATGTCTGGCTGCACCGCCAGCACCGCTCGGCCTGGACCCATGAACTCGATCTCAGGCCCTGGTGCGAAACCTGGTGACTCCCCCCCCCGCCTCCCAATGACCACTACCGACGGCAAGGAGAAATGCCATGACTGCCATCGAGTTCATTTTCGATTTCGCGAGCCCCAATGCCTATCTGGTGCACAAGGTCATCCCGGAATTGGAGGCCCGCTCAGGCGCGTCCGTCACCTATACCCCGTGCCTGCTGGGCGGGATTTTCAAGGCGACGAACAATCAGGCGCCCATGATTGCCTTTGCCAATATCCCCAACAAGCTCGCTTACGACCGTCTGGAGATCCAACGCTTTATCGCGCGCTTCGGGCTGCACCAGTTCGCCATGAACCCGCATTTCCCCGTCAACACCCTACTGATCATGCGCGCGGCCATTGTGGCGAACCGCGAGGGCATGCTTGCGCCCTATGTGGACGCGGTCATGAAAGCGATGTGGGAAGAGGGTCAGAAAATGGACGATCCGGAAGTCGTCGCCCGCGTGCTGCGCGAGAATAGCCTCGACGCGGACCGGCTTCTTCAGGGCACGCAGGATCCCGCCGTCAAACAGACCCTCTTGGACAATACAATGAGTGCCGTGGAGCGGGGCGCCTTTGGCATTCCGACATTTTTCGTCGGTACCGAAATGTTCTACGGCAAGGAGCGCTTGGGCCAGGTGGAAGAGGCGGCCCGGGCCGGCTGACCGGCACGGCTGACCGGCCCGGCTGACTGGCCTGGGCCAGCGGCAGGCTTTTAAGCTGGCGTTCGCCATCGCGCCCGGGCTCATGGTATGACCGCGCCAGTCTCGGTTAAAGCAGACACGCGGGAGAGGCGCAGATGGTCATTGACGGACTGGCGGGCAAGAAGGTGGTCGTGACGGGGGCCTATGGCCGGCTCGGTACGGCCGTGACCGAGGCCTTTTTGAACGTGGAGGCCCATGTCGGGGTCATTGACATGACCACGGGGCCCCATGTGCCCTTTTCGCGGCCCGTGGCCATGGCGCCCGGTGTCAATCTCATCGAGCCTGGTTCGGCAAAGCAGGGGATCGACCTGCTGGCCGACCGCTTGGGCGGCATCGACACCCTGGTCAATGTCGCCGGCGGCTTCACCTGGATCCCCTTCCAGGACAGTGGCCTTGATGACTGGACGCGCCTCTTTGCCATGAATGTGCAGACCGCCGTCAATGCCACCAAAGCCGCCCTGCCCCATATCAAACAGTCCCAGGTTGGCCGGGTGATCTCCATTGGCGCGAATGCGGCCGTCAAAGCCGGTGCAGGCATGGGCCCCTATGCCGCCTCGAAATCCGGTGTCATGCGCTTCACGGAGGCCCTGGCCGAAGAGGTGAAGACGACGGGCATCACCGTTAATGCCGTCCTGCCCTCCATTCTCGACACGCCCGCCAATCGCGCGGATATGCCGGATACGGATCCAGCCATTTGGGTGAAACCGGAAGAGGTCGCGGACCTGATCGTGTTTTTGTCCTCGGAGCGGGCCGGGTCCATCACCGGTGCCCTGATCCCGATCACGGGCCGGGTCTGACCCTGCCGCCTTGTTACCTTTGATCATCCGCCTGCCCCATCACCTGGAGCGCTGCCATGTCCCTGATCCGTGCCCTGAGAGCCCTGTTTGCCTTGGCTCTCGCCCGCCTGCCGACGCCCTTTGCCGCCCTGTGGTTTCTCGGCCGGCGCCGCGTCTATGACGGTCGTCAGATAGAGGCCAAGGCCCAGGCCGTGGGAGAAATGGGCCTTGCCGCGCGGGATCCATCGGCCCCGCTGACGCCGGAGACCATGCGCGCGGCCTATCGGGATGGGCGCCGGGTCCTTGATACCCCGGGACCGGCCATGGCCCTGCGCCAGGACACGGTCATTCCGGGCCCTGACGGTGACATTCCGATCCGCGTCTATGACGCTGAAGACAATGCTCTCATGTCCACGGCCCTGCGGCCGACCCTTGTCTATCTCCATGGCGGGGGCTGGGTCATCGGGGATCTCGACACCCATGAGGGCGCCTGTGCCCGGCTTGCGGCGGCATCCGGCGCCCGCGTCGTGGCCGTCGCCTATCGCAAAGCGCCCGAGGCGCCCTTTCCGGCCGCCCCGGACGATGTGCTTGCCGTCCATGACTGGATCGAGTCCAAGGGTGGCACCTTCGGGATCGACACCCAACGCCTCGCCTATGGCGGCGACAGTGCAGGCGGCAATCTGACAGCGGTTCTGATGCATGATCTGGCGGCCGCCGGGCGCCCGCTGCCAAAAGCCCAGATCCTGATCTATCCGGCGACGGATCTGCATATGAGCGGACAGATCTTCGATGATCTTCCCAATGCCTATGTCCTGCCGCCGGCCTTGTGCCTGTGGTTCCGGGACCACTATCTGCCGGAAGGCGGCGACCTCTCTGATCCGCGCATTTCGCCGGCAAACTCAGCCCATCTCGCTGGTCAGCCGCCGGCCTTTGTCATCACGGCGGGCCATGATGTGCTGCGTCCCCAGGGCGAGGCTTACGCACAAGCGCTCAAGGCTGCCGGTGTCGATGTGACCTATGAAGAGGAAACGGGCCAGGTCCACGGCTTTATCAACTTCAACGCTGCCATGCCGTCGAGTGATGCCGCCCTGCGCCGTATGGGAGACTGGCTCAAGGCGCGCCTGTAAGGCCTGCAATGCGGGAAGGACTGCGGCATGGATGCCCCGAATGAGAGGGG
>CAYUYV010000025.1:19158-34106 GCA_964449455.1 uncultured Alphaproteobacteria bacterium
TGTAAGGCCTGCAATGCGGGAAGGACTGCGGCATGGATGCCCCGAATGAGAGGGGACGCCCCGAATGAGAGGGGGACGCCCCAAATGAGAGGGCGCCTCAATGCGGGCGGCGCCTCAAAGCAGAAGGGCGGCTCAAAGCAGAAGGGCGGCTCAAGGTCAGGAGCCAGCGCGGCGAAGCGATCCAGTCCCTATGCGCCGATGCGCACCTCCCTGGATTGCTTCACCGCGCTCGCAATGATCAGGCGTCAGGGGGAGGTGACGCCTGATCCTAACCTTCGCCCTGGGCACGGCTGTAGCCCGGTTGACCATCGACGGAGATGAGCTGTTCCACATGCATCCAGCGGATCGACACGGCCAGCTTGTCGAGCAGCGCACCAACCATACGGCCTCCGTCCCGATCCGTGCCCTGATAGGTGAACCGGCAGCGCCAGTGATCGACCGTATCGGTAAACCCGCTTGAGACCGGATAGACCATGGTGCCGCGATTGGAAATCAGGCTCAGCGTAAAGGGTTCATGGGCCGTCAGTTCCTTGAGCAGGGCAACCAGGTCGTCAACCACCCCGGCCCATTCCACAAAAATATCAACGCCTTCGAACTGTACTTTGCGGCTCCGCTTGGCCACCGTCGCGCCAGCAGGACCGGGAAGGCTTGACTTGTTCGGCCCAGACCGGGGGATCGGCACCGACTCCAAGGCCTCCAGCACCGCGCCGGTAAACTGGTCTGTCCCCACACCATCCCCATCCTGACAGATATCGCCTGTCAGGGACCGGCCATCCTCATAGACGAGGGTAAGGGCCGTTTCCACACGGTCCGCTTCGCCGGATAGCCCCATATGGCGCAGCATGAGAATGCCCGAGCGGATCATCGCTGTGGGATTGGCCATATTGCGCCCGGCAATGTCGGGCGCTGACCCATGCACGGGCTCGAAGACTGCGACGCTGTCTCCCAGATTGGCGCTGGGCGCAAGACCAAGGCCGCCGACAAGACCCGCCGCCAGATCCGAAATGATGTCCCCATTCATATTCGTCGTCACGATGACGTCGAACTGCTCCGGATTCATCACCAGCTGATGGGCACAATTGTCGATGAGCATGTGGTGCGCCTCAATACGGGGAAAGGCGTCGCCCACATCTTCAAAGACGGATTTGAACAAGCCCTCCGTCAGCTTCATGATATTGGCTTTGGTTGCGCAATGGATTGTTGGCCGACGCTCCGCCTGGGCCAGGGCGAAGGCCAGACGGATGGCCTTTTCCGACCCCTTCCGGCTGATCAGTTTAAGGCACTGAGCCACATCGGCCGTCTGCATATATTCAATGCCGGCGTAGAGATCCTCCACATTTTCCCGGACGATCACGAGATCGATATCCCGGCCGGTATAGGGCGTGTCCACACCCTGGAGGGATTTGACGGGCCGCACATTCCCATAAAGCTCGAAGAATTTCCGTATCGTGACATTGACGCTCTTGGCGCCATGGCCGATCGGTGTCGCGCAGGGCCCCTTCAGGACCACCGGTGTGCGGATGATAGCTTCGATGGTCTCCTTAGGCAGACCCGATGGGATGCCCCGCTCGATCACCTTCGCTCCGGCATCGGCCAGGGTCCAATCCAATCTTGGACAGGCGGCATTCAGGATCTGCAAGCAGGAGGTCATGACTTCCGGCCCAATTCCGTCACCGGGCAGAACGATCACCTCATTGCCGACATAGGCCGGAGTGACTAGATCGCACTCGCTTTGCGTGCCCTGGACTGACGGCCTGGGGCTTGATGGGGCCGCATTCCGGGACATCACGGTCATGGCAGAACTCCAACTCCTCTGTGTGGCGATCCATCCGTGCCACCTCATTCTCGTCCTCTTGTATTTGACAGCACGCTGAAGCCATAAGAAGGTGGGGGGCTATGAATTTGCAATAGGATTTCCCTATTGATGAGATCTTTGATTAAAAAGTCGCTTTTTCGTTTCGGCCTTAAGATCCCGCGAAGCCTCGCCCTCGTCCGGACCGGCATTTGACCTGCTATGACCCCATTGGAGTCGTCAATCGCCTCCAATTGCCCCCTGGACAAACTGGGCGAAGCATCTGACATCACTTATGTACGGCGGTTAAACTGGGCCTTGTCCACGCCTTTTGCGGCTGGCCCCTTCCTGTGACGTAGGTTCAAAGTTCGAATGGCACGACCCACGATCACGCTGCGGCAACTGAATTACCTTGTGGCTCTTGCAGACACGGGTCATTTTCGACGCGCGGCAGAGCGATGTGAAATCAGCCAGCCGTCCCTCAGTACCCAGATCCAAAGCCTGGAGCAGTCCCTCGGCGTGCTTCTAGTAGAGCGCAGCCGGTCGGGCGTGGCCTTGACCCCGATCGGGCGGGATATTGTGGAACGCTCACGGCTGATCCTTGAGGATGTCCAGGGAATGGTGGATTTCGCCACCACGGCCCAGAACGGCCTTGTGGGAACGATCCGCCTCGGGGCAAAACCGACCCTAGGGCCTTATATTCTGCCCCACGTTGTGGCCCGCCTCCATCGGGAACATCCGGAGTTGAGCCTGCATATTCGCGAAGGCGCGCCGCGCAGCCTCGAAAGCGAACTGTCACGGGGCGTCCACGATGTCATTCTGGCGCAATTGCCCATTATTGGGTCGGAACTGGTGGCCCAGCGGCTGTTCCGGGAACCCCTTTACGTTGTGCTGGCGGCCGACCATCCGCTCGCCCGCCATGAGACCATCGCACCGCGAGACCTGAAGGGCCTCGAAATCCTGTCCCTGGAGCCCCATTACCACCTCCACGACCAGGTGAATGCTCTGTGTCAGGAATTCGGCGCGGTCATGCTGCGCGGTTATGAGGGCACCAGTCTCGATGCCCTGCGCCAGATGGTCGGCATGGGCATGGGCGCCACCTTCATGCCAGCCCTCTATGTCCGCTCAGAGATCGGCTCGCGCAGTGAAGTGGTCGTGCGCCCGATCCAGGGACGCCAGATTACGCGCTCCATCGGGATTGTCTGGCGCAAGAGTGCCGGCCGCGCCGACGCCTACAAGGAAATCGCCAATGTCATGCGGGACGTCGTGACCCGCAAATTCAAGAATATCATCCTGGAGAGTTAATCCGTTCAGGGTTCGTCCGGACGCCTCGGATTGCGCGCGGGCATCCGGATGGATAAGTCGTCATTTTCACAAGTCGTCATTTTCACAAGTCGTCATTTTCACAAGTCGTCATTGTGAGGAGCGTCGCGACAGAGCATCCATAGCTCCCGCGTTCGGTGTGTGCGTTTCGCGGCCATATCAGGCAACCCGCACCAGCGCGCCCCGCACCGCCTCCGCCCCATCATGACGACGCCATTATGACGACGGTCTTTGGCCTTCGCAGCCCCTTAAGACCGGGAGAAAATGGCTTCAAGGCTGGTTTGGTTCATGCCGTGCTTGACATAATTGTAGGGCGTCAGATTGACCGCTTTAATGATCCGCCGGGTGATGACAGGTCCGCCGTCTTGGGCCCCGTCTTGGGCCCCGTCTTGGGCCCCGTCTTGGGCCATGCCCACATCAACATCGATGACATTGAGACAGGCCGTGTCCTGCTCAAACGGCGCAACAGCGGCAAGGCCTGCACCGGTGGCCCAGCCCAGGAGCAGGCGATTGACCCCCTCATGGGCCACCACCAGGGCCGTCGCCCAACCGGGCTCGATCAGGAACCTCTCCGCCCAGTCCGAGACCCGGGCATAGGCATCCGCAAAGGGCTCTCCCCCTTCGCCCATAGCCGCACCCGGACGGTCCGCATCCACAAAGGCCTGATAGATCTGGCGCGACAACTCCGGAATGTTGAAGATCTGGGCGCGCAGCCGGGCGCTGCCACCCCGCAATTCTCGGATCCGGTCATCATCCACAAGCGCCGGCGCGGCGGCGGTCTGGTGGGACAGGACGATCTCGGCCGTCTCCCGCGCCCGCGGCAGCCCTGAGCACACCGCCCGGTCGAAGGTCACATGGGACAGGGCAATGCCGGTGGCGGTGGCCTCTTCCCGGCCCCGCGACGTGAGCGGCACGGCGTCTGCCCCGCCAATCCGTCTCGGGACGGAAAAATAATCGACATGACCATGGCGCATGAGATAGAGACGGCGGCGCCCATTCGTGCCGGGCAGGCCAGAAACCGTCATGGCTCAGATCACCCCTTCGGCCCGCAGGCTGGCCACATCCGTGGCGCTGAAGCCCCAATCGATCAAGGCACTTTCCGTATGCTCACCGATAGCCGGCGCCGGGCCCTGGACAGCCTCCTTCGTGCGGCTGAAGCGCGGGGCGGCATTGGGCTGAACCACACCATCCACCTCGATGAAGGTCTGGCGAGCCGCATTATGGGGATGGGCCGGCGCTTCCGTGAGCGTCAGGACCGGAGCAAAGCAGATATCCGTACCCTCCATGATCGCGCACCACTCGTCCCGGGTCTTGGACTTGAACAGATGGGTGAGCTTCTGGCTCAGGGACGGCCATTGCATGCGATCCATCTGGTGCTGGAAGTCCGGGTCATTGATCCCGCCCTTTTCAAGCAGCAGGGCATAAAATTGGGGTTCGATCGATCCAACGGCCACGAATTTTCCGCAGGCGCATTCATAGGTGTCATAAAAATGGGCGCCGCCGTCGAGCAGATTGGCATCGCGTTTGTCATTCCACATGCCGGCGGCCTTCATGCCGTAGAACATGGACATGAGGGAAGCCGCTCCGTCTGTCATGGCGGCGTCGATCACCTGACCCTGGCCGGAGCGCTGGGCCTCGAACAAACCCGCTGCCATGCCAAAGGCAAGATAAAGGGCCCCACCGCCAAAATCGCCCACCAGATTGAGCGGCGGCGGTGGCGGCGTGTCCGTCCGGCCCATGGCGTGCAGGGCGCCGGAAATGGCGATGTAGTTGATGTCATGGCCCGCGGCATGGGACAGCGGCCCGTCTTGGCCCCAGCCAGTCATCCGGCCATAGACCAGGCGGGGATTGCGCCCGAGGCAGACATCCGGCCCAAGGCCCAGGCGCTCCATCACGCCAGGCCGGAAGCCTTCAAGCAGGGCATCGGCCTGATCGACGAGCCCGAGCACCGTCTCGACACCCTTTGGGTTCTTCAGGTCAATGGCGATCGAGCGCCGGCCCCTGGATGTCACATCGTATTTAGAGCCACCTTTCGCGCCCTTCCGGTCGATACGCACGATCTCGGCGCCGAGATCCGACAGCAGCATGGCGCAGAAGGGGCCCGGACCGATGCCCGCAAACTCCAGAATTTTGACACCCGTCAAAGGACCAGCCATCGCGCATTCTCCCTCATGCCGTTTGGGCCGCGCCGTCGGCGACCGGCCCTGCTCGTTATGTAATTTCAGATCCTCGTAGAGCGGTTCTGATGGTCAAGGCCCACCTTGCGGCGCGCTCGTTCCTCAAACGTCAGAGCCAAAATCGCCACGAGAACCGATCCGGTGTTCACGGTTTCTTTGGCCCAGACAGGTGCACTTAAGCGAAGCTCCGATGCGATGCACATGACTGGGCCGCCCCCTAGGATCGTCTTGGCGCGGCGGGATTTGTCAACCACCGCGGGGCCTCCCCGCCGTTCAGCGATCCAGGACCAGCTTGAGCCCAAGGCCAGCAAGTACGCCCCCTGTGAGACGGTCGACGGTTGCCTTCGCCCGCGCATAGCGTTCGGCCAGGGGGCGCGTGGTGATGGCATAAGCGACAAACAGGTACCAGGCGGTCTCGTTGAGACAGACAATGCCCAACAGGGTCAGTGTCAGGCCCCAGGAGGCGTCGGCGGGCAGTAGCGTGACGAAGATCGAGCCGAAAAACACCGCCACTTTGGGATTTGAAAGCTGGGTGAAAACCCCTTGGCGCAGAGCCGCCCCGCGCGCCAGCGCCGTGCCGCCCTGGGTCCCCGCGACATCAAGGGGCGCGTCCGCGTGCCGCCATAGCTGGATCGCCAAATAGAAAAGATAGGCGGCACCAGCCAGTTTCATGCTGGCATAGAGCCAGGGCACGGCGGCAAAGACAGCCTTCAAGCCGAAGAGGGCCGCGCTGGCCCAGACAAAGGTTCCGATGCCAAGGCCAATCGCGGTCCAAGCCCCCGCGACACGCGAGCCCGCGAGCGCCGTGCGGGCAACCACCACAAGGCTCGGGCCCGGGCTGATGACCGCTGCCAGATGAACGAGCCAGACGCCCGCGATAATGCCCACAAACTCCATGAGTCCCCGTCCTTTCCGTTCTTCGGCTGGTCATGCCCTTGCCAGGATCGTGGAAATCCCACACCGTCAAGGACTTGGACCCATTCATTCCCCGAAACCAGCGAGTGAGACAGCGCCATGGCCAGCGACAGCCCCTCCACGGCCCCCGAGTTCATCCCGGCCCCGGGCGATCATGCCTTTGTCGGCCATCCGCGCGGCCTTGTGGTGCTGTTCTTCGCCGAGATGTGGGAGCGCTTTTCCTATTATGGCATGCGGGCGCTCCTGGTCACCTATCTCATCTGGCATTTCCTGCAGAATGAAAAGGCCGCCTACGGAATTTATGCTGCCTATGCGGGCATGATCTATCTGGCGCCGCTGCTCGGTGGTTATCTCGCCGACCGGTATCTGGGCGCGCGCAAGGCCGTGCTGTTCGGGGGTATTCTGATCACCCTCGGCCACTTCGCCATGGCGTTCGAGGGCCAGCCGGCCGTGGAAACACTCACCGTGGACGGACAGAGTTACAACCTGACGGTCCTGCGCAACACGGAAGATACGGGCGACCAGTTCGTGCGCACCATCAGGATCGAGGGGACAGAGCGTCCCGTGATCGATCTGGCCCTGGCCGATGATGGCGACGAAACCCGCCGAACCGCAACATTCGAAACGCTCGACGGGGGCACGGCCACCGTGACCGGCACCATCACGCGCACACCCGATGCCTTCGGCCAGAACATGATGTTCCTGGCGCTCTCCCTCATCATCATCGGCACGGGCTTCTTGAAGGCCAATATTGCGGCCATTGTCGGCGCGCTTTATCCGCAAGGGGACAAACGCCGGGATTCCGGCTTCACACTTTTCTATTTTGGGATCAATGTGGGCGCGCTGCTGGGCCAGCTTGCCGTCGCCTATCTCGGCATTGTCTATGGCTGGGCCTATGGCTTCGGGCTTGCTGGCATCGGCATGGCCTTGGGTCTTGTGATTTTCCTGATCGGCCAGTCCTGGTTCGAAGGCCGGGTGGAAGCGCCAGATGCCGCCCAATTGCGCCGGCCCGTTTTCGGCCCCATCCCCCTTGAATGGGCCATCTATCTGAGTGGCCTTGCCAGTGTCGGCCTGACCTTCTTGATCGTGAAATATCTGAGCTTTTATGGGCCCGGCGATCTTCTGGCCCTGATCGGTGTCACCGATCCTGGACTGATTGGCGAGTTCACCTTGTTCGAGGTCGTCATCAGCTTTGTCTTCGCCGGTGCCATGGGTGGCGTCATATATTATTCCATCCGGACTTTGAGCGCCGAAGAACGCGATCCCATGATCGTGCTGACCATCCTGACCTTGTCTTCGGTGGTGTTCTGGACCCTGTTCGATCAGGCGCCCACCTCTCTCATCCTGTTCCAGAGCAAATTTGTCGACACCGGCCCCTTCGAAGCCCAGCAAACCGCCTCGCTCAATCCCTTTTTCATCCTGGTTTTCGCACCGATCTTCGCGGGGCTGTGGCACAGTCTTGGGCGGCGCAATCCGTCAAGCCCGGTCAAATTCGCCCTTGGCCTTGCCCAGATCGGGCTTGGCTATCTGATCCTCAATCTGGGCATCTGGCTTGATGGCGCAGATCTTGTCATCTCAATCTTCTGGATCGTTATTCTGTTCCTGCTCCATTCGACCGGAGAGTTGAGCCTGTCGCCGGTCGGCTTGTCGGCCGTGACCAAACTGTCCGTGCCCCGCCTTCTCGGCTTCATGATGGGCGTGTTCTATATGGCCATTGCCATTGCCCAAGTGGCCACGGCCCTTGTGTCCAAAGCGACCGTGGTCGCCGAAGGCACGGACCGGGCGGTGGAACTTGCGCAGTTCAACGCCGTTTATTTCTGGCTCGGTATCGCTGCACTCATCTCCGCTGCGGCAATGGGGCTTGCCTCCCCGGTCCTCTACCGCATGATGCATGGCCGGGAGTGATTGGCGATAGTTCTGCACAGGAATAAATAAACCATCCCTTTGCGTCATTGGGAGGACCATGCAGCATTCCAGAGCCTCACGCTCTGATCCCTCGGTTCTGGAATGCTGCCTCACTTCGTTCCCGCCAATGACGAGGCTCAAGACGGCGGCATGCCTCCGCAGACCGGCTGAGATGCTCCCAAAAGCGGGCTCAAGCAGGCGCGGCTCCAATTTCGCCACCTGCCGTGACAATGGCCTTGGGGGTCTGTAGTAAAGATCGAAAGAGGACTTTCACCGCTGATCCATCCGCTGCGCATGATCAAAGGGACACCATGACAGCGCCCGTCAGTCCGCATCCGCCCCACCCGGGCCTCGCATTAAGGGTTGGCGTCACAGGCCATCGGCCCAATCGGGAGAATTTCGCCTCCGATCGCCTGGCCGAGGTTCTGGGCACCTGCCTGTGCCAGATCAAAAACGCCCTTGAGGACGCCCTTGACGCCGACCGCCAGCGGGACGGGGCTCGCGTGTTTGCCGCGGAGCCGGTGCGCGCCAAGCTGATATGCGCACTCGCCGAAGGCACGGACACGATTGCCGCCCAATCCGCCCTGGCACATGGCTTTGAGCTCCACGTCCCCTTGCCATTCTCCCGGGACGAGACGGCCCATGACTACGGCCCGGTGGAGGAACGCACTTATCGGGCACTGCTTGACCAGGCGTCCGCGGTTTTCGAACTGCCCGGCAGCCGGGAGCGCGAAGCAGCATCCTATGAAGCCGTCGGTCTGATCACCGCCCGCCAGAGCGATCTCATGATCGTGGTCTGGGACAAGGAACACAGCCAAGGGCGTGGTGGCACCTTCGACATTCTGAACCGGGCCCTCAATGCGGGCATTCCGGCCCTGTGGTTCCTGCCCAATGGGGACGGCCCGTTCCTGCTCGCCGCCGACCCCGCAGCCACCGTCGACCCCCGTGATCTCATCGTCCGTGCCCAGCACAATGGGCGACTTGATGAGATCGCGGTCAAGACGCTGGTCACAGCCTTGGTTGCCCCACCAGAAAACGAGGACGGCTGTGCGCACACACGGCTGGCGGATTTCTTTCAGGAGACGGAGCGCCGCTTTCCCGACCAGATCTATGGCTGGATGCTCCGCCTTCTTGGCATGGCCTCGCCCTGGCGGCCTGGGCCCTTGCCGCGCTACTTCGCCCTGGCCAGGGAAAGCTGGGCCCCCTTCGACCAGGCGATGACCGAGGCTGGCCTTCATATGCCACCAGCCCATCAGGCGGTTCTGAAGCCCCGTTATGCGTGGGCGGAGGGTCTTGCGGCATATTACGGCGCCCAAGCGAGAGCGGCCCCCCTGCGCCGCCACGGACTAACGGCCCTTGCTGTCGCTTTTGCCATTGGTCTTGTTCTTCTGCCCGAATGGGATGGCTGGGACCGCCTCCTGCAGCCGCTCTTCATGGCGGGCGAAATCCTGGCCGTGCTCGGCATCATCGTGTCCGGGCTCAAGTCGCGGCGGGAGCGCTGGCAGGAACGCTGGTTCGATTATCGTCTTCTGGCGGAGGAACTGCGGCAATTGCGCTTCCTGTCCCTGTCCGGATCGCGGTCGCTGGAGGCCCAGGTGCCGCCGCCGGACATCGACCGTCAGCCGGGGCCGCGTTGGGTGAACTGGTACTACCGGGCAACGGTCCGGGAACTGCCCCTGCCCCATGTGTCCATGGACCAGACCTATCTCGACAATATCGCGTCGGTTATGCGTCATGGCGAGATTCGCAGCCAGATCGAGCGCTTTCGCGCACGGGCCCGCAAGCTGGATCACCTGGGCGCACGGCTCGAATGGCTGGCACGAGCCGCCTTCATGGCCACGCTGGTGGCGGGACTGACCTATCTTGTGCTGTTTATCGCCCGGGACCGGGACGCTTTGATTGATCCTTTGGCAGATTATGCCATGCGCACCATTATTCTGCTTGCGGCTCTTCTGCCCACGATCGGGGCCGGACTGACCGCCCTTGCCCGCCATGACGGTATCGAAAATGCGCGGGACCGGGCCCGCGCTACCGCCGACCGGCTGGAGCGTCTGTGGCGCAGCAATGGCTCCCATCCCAGCCTGTCCCGGGTGTCCAATCTGACCGAAGACGTGGCGCGCATCATGATGACGGACATCACCGACTGGCGCCTTGTTCACCGGAGCAAACCGCTTTCGCTGCCCTCCCCCGATGGCGGCGATATCCCCATCCTCCGTCCCCTGGGCCAGTGAGTGTTGGGGGCATGCGGACCGTCATTGCGAGGAGCACAGGCAAGCCCTTCTCGGCCACACATAAGGAACGTGCGGCTCTGGACCGCTTCGCCGCCGTGGCAATCGCGAAGCAACGGGTTTTAGGCGGACCCTGTCATTTACCGGCCCGCGCCGAACAGGGGCATGGAGTGGTCGAGGCCCGCGCAGAGTATGGGACCCAAGATCCGCCAGCGGACGGTCGAGACGGCCAGCGAGCGTGCCTGTCATCCATAGGGGATAGCCCAAGGTCCTGCATTGGATTGGGCCGGCGCCGAGCCATGGTCACGGTTGGCGGATACACGCATGCCGTGATGGGCTGTCCTTCAAATCATGGCTCCCCGCACTCACGGGGGCCGATCCCTTGATCACTTAAAGATATCCCGGTCATGAACCATCCCCCCCAGGCGCTTGCGCGCACCCTCAGCCTGCCGGGCGCCGTTTTGCTGGGCCTTGGATCGATCCTGGGCACGGGCGCGTTTGTTGCCTTGGGGCTGGCGGCGGGCATCGCGGGGCCTCTGGCCGCGCCGGCCCTGGCCATCGCTGTGGCGGCCGCAACCTTCAATGGCCTGTCGAGCGCCCAATTGGCGGCCGCCCATCCCGTCAGTGGCGGCGCCTATGCCTATGGCCGAAGGCTCCTGTCGCCGATGGCGGGCTTTGTGGCCGGTGTCACCTTTTTGTGTGCGAAGACGGCAAGCGCTGCCGCGGCGGCCTTGGGCCTTGCCGGCTATCTCGCTCCGGTGGCCGGGGGCATGCCCCAAGCCGTGCTTGCCCTGTGCGGTGTTGCAGCCATGACGGTCCTCATCCTGCTGGGTATGCGCTCCGCGAGTGGCCTCAACGCCGCGCTTGTGACCGTCACCGTGGCGGTGCTTGTGACCCTGCCGGCGCTGGCCTTGATTGTTCCGCCAGGTGATGGCCGCCCGCCCCCTGCGGCTCCCTCAGACGCCCCAGGGATCAAGGATATGGCGCAGGCGGCCGCGCTGCTGTTCGTCGCCTTTGCCGGATATGGGCGTATCGCCACTCTGGGAGAGGATGTGCGCAGCCCGCACAGGACGATCCCCCGCGCCATCGTCGCAACACTGATTTTATCCGCCCTTCTCTATGCCGCCGTGCTCTGGGCCGGTCTCACCGTACTGGGCGCACAGGCCTTCGCCCGGGCGACGCGCGATACGGCAGCGCCCCTTTCCGCGCTCGCGGAGCGCCTGGGCGGTGACGGTCTGGTCTTGGCCATTGGCATTGGCGCTGCGACGGCGCTCGCCAGCGTTCTGTTGAACCTGATCCTGGGGCTGTCGCGCGTGATCCTGGCCATGGGGCGTGAGGGCGACCTGCCCGGGATTTTCGGTCGGTTGGACCAGCGCGGCCAACCCATGATGGCAACACTCTTGGCGGGAGGCGTCGTGGCGCTCATCGCCCTTTCCGGCGGGTTCGAGGCGGTCTGGAGCTTCAGCGCCGTGACGGTGCTCATCTATTACGCGATCATGAATGGCGCGGCCTTGTGCCTGAGGAAGGATCAGCGCCTTTACACACCCGCTGTGCCCCTCACCGGTCTTGCCTTGTGCCTCGGGCTGGCCGCGTGGGTGGATGAGGTCGCCTGGTTGTGGGGCCTTACCATCATCATTGGGAGCGTTGCAGCACGGGCTATCCGTTTGGCTGTGAAACAACCGGGGCTTTAGAGGTCAGCCTGGATCCTGGACCCGGCCTTGCCAATGGGGGCATCGGGCCCGCAAGATGGCGCTTTGCAATCCATTTCCGACATGGGGGACTGAAGCATGGTGCGACAGCGTTGGGAGAACCGGCTTTTCCTGGCCCTTATGGGCGTTGCCGCGTTCGCATGTGTCATGGCCGGCGCTATGGGCGCGGCCGCAAAGCCCATTCCGACCGAGCCGCCAGCCTTTGACGCCGTCATGGGCACGGGCGTCGCCTATGACCCGGCCGTTCCCAAGCCAGCCGATATCATCGGCCATGCGGTCGGTGCACGGATGACCCGGTTCGACCGTCTGGTGGACTTCATCTATGCCATCGACGCCGCCTCCGATCGCATTTCAGTCAAGCAGCTCACGACCACCTGGGAAGGCCGTCCCATCCTCCTGGTGACCTCCACGAGCCCTGAGAACCAGGCCCGGCTGGAGGAGATCCGGACGGCCCATCTCGCAGCCGTCAATCCGGAGACGGATGGTGCGGCTAATGGGGATCTTCCGGCCATTGTGCAATTTGTGCACGGCGTGCATGGCGACGAGATCTCCGCCACCGAGTCCGCCATGCTGCTCGCCTATCACCTGGCAGCAGCACAGGACGAGAAAACCAAGACGCTGCTCGACAATGCCATTATTCACCAGGTGGTGAGCCTGAACCCGGACGGCTTTGACCGCTATGGTGCCTGGATCAATCTGCATCTCGCGGAGCGGCCGAATCCGGACCGGGCGCACCGGGAGCATCGCAATCCCTGGCCGGCCGGGCGGGTGAACCACTATTGGTTCGACCTCAACCGACAATGGCTGCCTGCGACTCAGGTGGAGAGCAAGGCCGTTGTGGCTCAGACGCACCGTTGGCTGCCCCAGATCGTCACGGATCTGCATGAAATGGGCTCGAACAGCACCTATTTCTACAGCCCTGGACCGCCCGACAATCTGCACCCCTTGCTCGATCCGGAAGGCGTGGCCCTCACGCGACTGGTCAACAAGGACCTTGCCCGCCAGCTCGACAGCGAAAAGGCCCTGTCCGTGAGCGAAGAGGTTTTTGACGATTTCTATCTTGGCTATGGTTCGAGCTATCCGGCCTTGCTCGGCGGAATCGGTATCCTCTTTGAACAGAGCAGTTCGGACGGTATCCAGATCGACACCGTCAATGGCCTCAAGCAATATGCGCAAAAGATCGGCCAGCAATTCCGCATGGCGCTCGCCCTCTCCCATTCCTCCGCACGGGAGCGTACAGCCCTGAGGGACTACCAGCGCCGCTACCTGACCGAAGAACGCAGCCGCGGCACCCAGAGCGACACCAAGGCTTTCGTGTTCCAGTCTTCGGATCGAGCCCGGATGGCCGCCTTCCTTGACCTGATGGCCCTGCATAATGTCCGTGTGAACAAGCTGGCCAAGCCGCTTACGGTCAAAGGCCAGAGCTTTGATCCAGACACGGCCTATCTCGTCGCCATGGAGGATCAGGCCTACACGAGCCTGATCCAGGGCCTTTTCGAGGTGCGGCCCATCAAGGACAAGGTGGAATTCTACGACGTGTCCGGATGGACCCTACCGCTGGCCTATGGCCTGACCATGTCGCCAATCGGCAAGGGAGATTTTGCCGGCGCCCTGGTCGGAGATGCGGTCACCTCCCTTACGACCGCCGCGGAGGCTCCGGACAAAGCGCCCCTCGCCTATGTCTTTGCCTGGGGTGAGTTCACCGGTGCCAAGGCCCTCTACCGCGTTCTGGAACAGGATCTGCGGGCCAAGGTGGTGCCTGATCCGATTAAACTTCAGACCACGAAGGGGGAAGCGACCCTGGACCGGGGCGCGATCATTGTTCCGGTGGCCCAGGATGCCCTCGAAGAAGACGCCCTGCATGAGCTGATGTCGGTCATTGCCAAGGAAGACGGCATTACGGTGCATGCCGCGACCACATCCGTGACGGCCATGGGATCCGATCTTGGTGGCTTCGAAGTCAGCGCGCTGACCGCCCCGAAGGTCCTGATCGTGACAGGCCGCGGAACCAGCCAATATAACGTGGGCGAATTGTGGTTCCTGCTGGACCAGCATGTGAACATGCCCGTCACCATGGTCGACATGGCTGATCTGTCCCGTACGAACCTTGATGACTATACCCACATCATCATGGCCGGTGGCCGATATGGCGCCGTCAGCAGTGACGCCATTTCCTCCTGGGTCCGCCGGGGCGGCACGTTAATCGCGACTCAAGGCGGGGCCGAATGGGCCGTGTCCCAAGGCATCATGGAGGTCTCCATGCTCGGCCTGGAAAGCGCCTCGGACGAGGGCGGCGACAACAGCAAAACGGGCGGCAAAGGCAAGCCCGGTAAGGCCGCCAAAGACGGCGAGAAAAAAGACGAGGAAGAAAAGCCGAAACGCCTGCCCTATGCCAGCAAGCGGGAATATGAAGCCAAGCGCCTTGTCTCCGGTGCCATCTACAAAGGTGATCTCGACACGACCCATCCCTTGGGCTGGGGCTTTGACGGTGCGAACCTGCCGCTGCACCGGGAAGGTACAAAGGCCTTCAAGCACACGGACAATCCCTTTGCCATGGTGGTCGCTTACGGGGAGGACGATCCCCTTATTGCCGGCTATGCCAGCGAAAAGAACCGCAAGCGTGTTGCCGGGCTTGGAGCGGTCATGGCGGACCGTGTGGGCGGCGGCTCGGTCATTCTGTTCGCGGACAACCCTTTCTTCCGCGCCTATTGGTATGGCACGGCCAAGGTGTTCATGAATGCCCTGTTCTTCTCCAAGGCTTTCAACAGCCACCGCCCCGATCCCTATCGGGAGCATTGATCCCTCACGGGATCTAGGGAGCATCGCGGACGGCCCGACCGGCCGGCACGGACCGTCCGCGCAATGACACAGAATCCGAACCATGGGCACCTGCGGGTGC
>CAYUYV010000025.1:34206-38512 GCA_964449455.1 uncultured Alphaproteobacteria bacterium
CCCGCGCTTGGACCGGTGTGTCGGACTCGGCCTTTGGATCCTCATCTTGCTGGCTCTGACGGCCAATGACACCCGGGCTGATCTGGTTGAAGTGCCCTTGACCCGGGTCCAGGGGCGCTGGCTTGCCGTCCCGGTCCTCGTCAATGGTCAGGGTCCGTTCCAATTCGTGATCGATACAGCGGCGAGCAACACCATCCTCTTTTCGAGCGGCCAGGAGATCCTCGCTCTGCCCCAACAGGGCGACACCAAGGCGACAGTGATCTTCAGCCTTGAGGAACGCACCCTTCAGGTCCATGAGCTTCGATCATTGTCCTTGGGCACGCTTGAGCGGCGCAATCTGCGCACGGTCATCGTGCCGGATTTTTTCGTTGTGGCGGGAGACAGGCCAGCCGGCCTTCTGGGCATGGACTTTCTGCAAGACCATTTCGTCAAATTCGATATGGAGACCATGACGCTGTCCATGGGCCGGGAACGGCCGCAGCGTGTTGGGACCGGCCGCTGGACAGCGGCGCGCATTCACGCGGTCGAGGTGGGCAGCCTGGAGACCAAGCTCTATGCGGTGGATCTTTCCATCAACGCCCTGCCCTTTACCGGGCTGATCGACACTGGCGCCAATAGCAGTTTCCTCGACCGGGCTGGCGCCATATCCCTTGGGGCCGTCCCGCCCCCATTCATCCGCGATCAGCAGGTCTTGACTGATGTCATCGGGCGGCGCCGTGTCGTCTATCGGGTGCGCGTCGAAAGCCTGCGCCTGGGACGCAAACGCTGGTTTGGCCCAGCCTTCACGGTCAGAGATCTGAAGATTTTTACCTATCTGAACAGGGCATTTCGAAAGTCCGCCATTCTCGGCATTGACCTTCTGGGGACCCAGAGCTTCGCCATTGATCTGCCCGGCCGGCGTTTGTGGATCAAGCGCGGCTGATCCGGCGTGGCGATCAAGTTGCGCCCCTACCGGGTGGAGCGGGTCGCGGTCCAGAAGCACAGACCGCCGCCGATCATGAGCAGCCAGATCATCAGGGCGTCATGGGTGCCGTTGGGGGCGAAGGGCACAAGAGTCGCGCCCTGGTGTTCCGCCCCCAGAATAGTACAGTAGATGCCCCGGCAGGCCTTTCTGTTGTACTGAACCTGGATCGGCGCACCCTGCTCAACGAGGACGCTGAGGCTTTCTGGGCCACGGGCGTCAAAAAATTCCGTGTGGGAAAAAACGCGGCGGGCGATCTTGAGCTGGAAATGGGTGGTGCAGACAAGCCCCAGACTGCGGCTCAGGCACCAGGACTGGCCATGGAGGGGCACACCGCCAGCAATCGTCGCCTCATCGCGCTCAAGCTCTTCGAAGAGGCCGAGGGTTGGCGCGGCGGCCACATAGACAAGGCCCAGAATGACCAGAAAAATGCGTGTACGAACATGTTTTACGGCACTGCCGCGCCATTTCCTGCCGGGTCGCCCCATGCCTGTTCACTCCATCTCCGGACGGGCCGCCGAACCCTCAAATGCCCTGTCCGGCACCCCGTCCACATGGTGGGCACACCATGGCGCCAGCCGCCGAACCGCGTCCTCTGCCTGGGCTGCACCGCCGGCGAAAGAGAACCGAACTGTAGCCGCCCCACGGCGATTGTCGAAATCGAGACCCGGCGTGATTGCCACGCCACTCTCCTGAAGGAGACGCCGGCAAAATTCAACCGACTCCATGCCAAACCGGCTGATGCCGGCATAGATATAGAAGGCGCCATCCGCCCGGGACAGATCCGTGAACCCGAGACCAGGCAGGGCATCCACCAGCAGATCGCGGGCACGGGTGTAATCCTTCACAACCGCATCATAGGCGGCAATGGACTCCGGTTCAAAGGCTGCTACGGCGGCGTGCTGGCCGAGCGTGGGCGGCGCCACGATCATGTTCTGGGCCAGACATTCGATGGTCCGGGTGAGCTGGGGCGGAACAACCGTCCAGCCAATGCGCCAGCCGGCCATGCAGTAATATTTCGAAAAACTGTTGACGACGATGGCCTCAGGCCCCGCGGCGAGGGCGCACGGCGTGCGCGCGCCGGTCTGCGCCCGATCATGTTCCAGGCCGTGATAGATCTCATCCACAATGAAGGGAATGCCGGCGTCCCGGGTCAGCGCCGCACAGCGCGCAAGGTCCTCCGCAGGCAGAACAGTTCCCGTAGGATTGGCAGGACTGGCGAGCAGGACCCCGTCAAGCCCTTGTTCAATGGCCGCGGCGAGGGCATCAGGATTGAGCGCATGGCCTTGGGAGGGGTCCGTATCGATGAAGACCGGCCGCAAACCCATGGCCGCCATGATATTGGGATAGGCGGGATAATAGGGCCTGGTCAGGCCTACGCGGGCGCCCGGCTCGAAGAGGGCCAAGAACAAGAACTGGAAGGCGCTTGAAGAGCCGGCCGTCACCGCCACCCGCTCCGGATCCACATCGATCCCATAGTGTTCGCCGTATGCCTGCGCGATACGCGCGCGCAGGGGCTTTATGCCCAGGGCTTCCGTATAGGCAACCCGGCCCGTCTCCAGAACACGAAGGGCGGCGGCGCGGACAGGCTCGGGTGCCGGTGCCGATGGCTGGCCAATCTCCAGATGCAGAATATCTTGACCCTGAGCATCCAGCCGATTGGCCTCGCTCATGACATCCATCGCCAGGAAAGGCGCCACCTGGGCACGGTCGGATACGGAAAAATCGGTCATCGGTGTCATCTTTTCAGCCAGGGGTCGCGTTTTTGGCGACGGTCCAGTTTCAGTGTGCGCGTTTGAGAGCGGCCAGGGCCAGCCCCGCACTTCGCGGATCAAGGCCAAGGCGGCAGGAGGCAAGGGCGCTTACCCCGCCCGCCCTGGGGCTGTCCTCGGCACACAGAACAAGGTGATGGCGGTCCTGATGGCCGCTGTCCGGAGGGGCAAGGTCGGCGTTGTTCCGATCGCCTTGCGGCTTGCCGGGCGTGGACGCGAAGCGGGCGACCGCCTGAAGCGCATCACCCATGCCCGCAGGCCCGCCCGTGCCGACGGTTGCCAAGGTGAGGGATGGCTCGGTTCCCGTAAACACAAAAGCGGGCACCAGGAATGCTCCGGCAAGGCTCAACGGCTCTTCAGGCCTCGGGGCGCGGGCCCGGACAATCCCATCGGCGGGTCCCGTGCGCCCCAGGCCCAGAACACCGTTCATCGTCAGGCCGCAGGCAACGGCTCGCCCGGTCCTGTCCACCGTGATGAACCCAGTGGACCCAAAATCCCGTTGCGGTAGGCCCGATACACCGTAATCAGCCAGCACGCCTGCCATGGCCGAGGGACCGGCCCCGCCACCGCGCAGCGCCTTAAGCCCATCAAACGCCAGAGCGCCGGCACCAATCTCGCCCGACGGCAGATAGGCTGTGATCCCTTTGCCAAGAACCACCGATTGCGCAGGTTTCGGCTCAATCTGATAGGCGCCCAGATCGGCGAGGCTGATGGCATCCGATTCCTTGGGGCCAGCCACCGTGAGGGTGCGGGCGACATCCCCTCCATAAAGCGTCAGGGGACCGCCGGTCCGGATCCGCGCAAGGGCCCCAGCAAGGGCTGGCTGTTCCAGGCGGTCGCCCGCCGACACTGTCAGCGTGGGACCCGTGCCGGACTCAAGCCCGCCCACCCCAGCGGCTGGTGGCTTCAGGCGTAAGGCGAGGGCGCGGGAGGCGTCAAAGCCCTCAGACGCCAGACGCTCCGCGGGCCCCACGAGCGGCGCCCAGGGTTGGCTGCCACCAATGCTGTGCAAAAGGCCAATCCCCTTGAGCAGCCCCGGCACAGCCGCATTTGCCTGGCCGGATGGCTTGCGGGGCAGGAAGTCAATGCTCAGCACCTGTTGCGCCGGAGGGTCGCTGTAAAGGCAGACGCCGCCGCCACCCAGACTGCCGGCCGCCGGATAGGTCACCGACAGGGTGAGCGCCAGGGCAACGGCCGCATCCGCGGCATTTCCGCCAGCCTCGAGAACATCACGGGCCACAAGAGCGGCCTGGGGTTCATCGGCCACCACAAGGCCCGCGGCATGAGTTGTGACGGACCGCAGCCCTGAAAAATCCGCAAAGGGGTCGCGGGTCGGACCCGATGTCGGTGCAGCGTCTTGCTGTTTTGCAACACTGGCCGCCGTCTCGGTGTCCGGCGCGGCGTGGGTGGGCGATTTTGGGGTGGCGCAGGCGCCAAGCAGGGCATGCAGGACCAGAACCGGCCCAATCGCAGCCAGACTCATGCACGGTCCGACCCTTGAAGGCCGCCGGGACAGATCAAGGATCATGGGGCTCCTCCGCCGCATCCACACAGGCTCGTGTGGCGGGTCAGG
>CAYUYV010000026.1:0-29167 GCA_964449455.1 uncultured Alphaproteobacteria bacterium
TGACCTACAGATTAGGAATCTGTTGCTCTATCCTGCTGAGCTACGGGGACGCCGGCCGCACTGTGCCTTCAACCTGGGGGCGGGGCAAGGGCGCTTAGAGGTCCGACAGGGTGGAACGATCGTCCGTGAGGCCAGCGGCAACCGGGTCGCCCACCTGATCAACCAGGGCGCGGCGAAGCTTGCGTAAGGCCTGGTGCTCGATCTGGCGCACGCGCTCCTTGGAGATGCCCATGCGGCGGCCAAGCGATTCCAGAGTCACCGTCTCAGACCCCAAGCGACGCTCCCGGATGATCTCCAATTCGCGCGGATTCAAGCGCTCCAGAGCGACGCCCAGCAATTTGGAATGGCGGCGACGGTCTTCACTGGCGATGGCATCAGCCTCCGGATCCTGATCATCATCAACCAGAAGATCCTGCCACTCCGACTCCCCATCCTCACCGACAGGCGCATTGAGAGACCGATCCGCAGCGGAAAGCCGGGATTCCATCATCTCCACATCCTGGACATTCACATCGAGCTTCTTGGCAATGGCCGCGCGCCCTTCCGGCGACAAGTGGGGCTGGCCGCCATCGGCGATCAACGCCCGCAACCGGCGCAGATTGAAGAACAGGGCCTTTTGCGCGGCCGTCGTCCCGGTCCGGACAATCGACCAGTTGCGCAGTACATAATCCTGGATGGAGGCCCGGATCCACCAGGTCGCATAGGTCGAGAAGCGCACCTCACGTTCCGGCTCGAAGCGAGCGGCGGCCTGCATCAACCCGACACAACCTTCCTGCACCAGATCGCCCATGGGCAGGCCATAGGCTTTGAAGCGGGATGCCATGGCGATGACGAGGCGCATATAAGCGGTCGTCAACTCGTGGAGCGCCGCCTCGTCCTTATGCTCTCGCCATGCATAAGCCAGTGCGCGTTCCCGCTCAGGATCCAGCAAGGCAACTTTCATGGCCTGCTTGAACAGGCGGCGGTCAGCGCGTTGGGATTCGACAGTGTCAATACTTGGCATGATGCAACCGTTTCCTTGTCCTCACACAAGGATCTACGACCAAGCCGGCGAAGTGGATGTCAGGCCGGCCGAGGGACCGGTGGCGCCGCTGTCACGGTTCTGTCAACGCAAAGGGCCGCCGGCAGTCCCGGCGGCCCCACAAATCGCGCATTTCAGCTTTCAAAGGGCAGATGGTGAGACCGGCCCCTCAGGCCGCTTCACGCTGAAGAGCCGTTTCAACCCGCTCAATGGCAGCCCGCTCGTCGATGGACTCAACGGCAGCGACTTCACGCGCCATCCGATCCAGAGCGGCCTCATAAAGCTGGCGCTCGCTGTAGGACTGTTCGGGCTGGCCGCCGCTGCGGTGCAGGTCACGCACGACCTCAGCAATGGAGATCAGGTCACCCGAATTGATCTTGGCCTCGTATTCCTGGGCCCGACGGCTCCACATGGTCCGCTTGATGCGGGCCCGACCGCGCAGGGTATCGAGGGCGTCACGGACCACATCAGGGGTGGAGAGACGACGCATGCCGACCGTCTTTGCCTTCGCCGTGGGCACCCGCACGGTCATCTTGTCTTTTTCGAAGGTAATAACGAAGAGCTCCATGCTCATACCGGCAATTTCCTGCTCCTCAACCGCGACGATCTGACCGACGCCATGGGCGGGATAGACGACAAAGTCGTTCGCTTTGAAGTCCTGCTTGCCTGTTTTCTTCTGTGTCTTCGCCATGTTCCACTCTCAGGTTGAAAACCATCTGCACTTTGGCATCCGCACTCGGCCGCATCCCGACATCGCACCACCGGCGTTTTGCCAGATCCAAACCCCGCATTGAGGGCCCTGTCCGGTCGTGCTGTGCTGCACCGCTCCGACAGGCCAAGCGATCCGAATAGTTCACGCCCGAACGGACCGGGCGCAGAGTTCAGGCGACCCTCATGACACCGGCGCCCGAGGAGCATTCGGGCTCAAGACCAGTCCAAACCACCGGCCAGGGGCGGGATGGGGGGCAGAGCCGAGACGCGTCCCGCTCCGCTGCGCAGATGGGACCGGGGGTCAATGTCCCGTCACGCTTTTGCAAAGCGCGTTGCAGGACCTTTCAATGTCATTCCGGGCGGGCTGCCCGGCCCCGCGATGCGATGACCGAAGGGCTTTGCCGGCGCTTTCGCCGAGCCCCTCCTGGATCACCCAGGAACCGGGAGCCTATGCCAGCAGTGCGACCGAACCGACTGCACGAGGCTCACTTGCCGCCGGTCGGGGGATGGTGCTGAGCCGAATCGGATTACGGATGATGCAGATGAAATCTGCCCTCCGTTCTCCGGCCAAAAAGAGGACTGTCCAGCGGTTCTTTGAAAACCGCCATGGCCCTCTTTCTCAAATCACCCCGATCTTTTCGACAAGGTTTTACAGGACTATCATAAAACTGAAGAAATGGAAAGACGATCTCGGTAACCAATTGGTTAATCACGCGGTGAGGTGACGGGCAAGTCACCAACCATAAAGCGAAACGGTCGACGCTCCGAATGGAGGCCGACCGCCATGTCACTGCTTTTCATGAACCAGGGTGGGAAGAGCGCGCAGCTCAGGATCCCGTGCCCGGCTTCTCACTGAAGAATTGCTCGAACTTGTTTGGCGTATCTTCAAATTGTTTCGCATCTTCCGGTGGCGTGCCCTTGACTGTGATATTGGGCCAGGACTCGGAGAATTTGCGATTGATCTCCAGCCACTGGTCAAGACCGCTTTCCGTGTCGGGCTTGATGGCGTCCACGGGGCATTCCGGTTCGCACACACCGCAATCAATGCACTCGTCAGGATGGATGACGAGCATGTTTTCACCCTCGTAAAAACAATCCACCGGGCACACCTCGACGCAATCCATGAATTTGCACCGGATGCAGGCGTCGGTGACGATGTATGTCATAGTCAAAGGCTCCCACAGCTGCCGGGCCGGAAAGACAGCACATCAACGGCCCACGATCCGCGTCCTACACAGGACAACGGCGGTTAGAGATTGTCATCGGCGAGCCGAGCCGCTTGGGCGGCCCAACTCCATTAGGCGTTCGATCCGGTCCCGTCATCACCAAGCCCCAGGCGCTCCAGCACGCGTTTGCGAGCCTCGCCCCGGTCCCGGTCAGTCACGTAGATAAGGCCTGCCACGCGCCGGACCAGATGCGCTTCATAGTCATGGAGGACACCGTCGGCATAGGCGACCTCCCACATCATCTCGATAATGGCCGTGCGCTCTTCCGGCGCGAGGGCCTCTTTGATCTTCTTTGTAAAGCCGTAAAGCTCCACGGCCTGTTCCTGCGCATCCTCCCCCGAGGCCACCAGCGCTTGCGCGTCCTCCCCGGACAGGTCGAAGCGGTTGGTCAGGACCTTCAGGATCGTCTCACGCTCCACGGCACCATAGTGCGCATCAAGATGCGCCGCCTCCACCAGCAAAGCGGCAGCGGCCACATGGAACGCCTCGGCCCCGGTGCTCCCGGTCGAACGTGCCGTCTCGCTGCCGGCGAAAAGCTCTTTCAGGCGATTGATCATGATCGGGAGGTAGCATGGGCCCACACGACCAACAACCCTTCTGCGTCACGGGAGATTGCCGCGTTTGAACGCATCGATTGCACGGCGCTCGCGTTTGGTTGGACGGCCCGCGCCCGGATCGCGCGCCGGCCCGCTCTCCGGAGCCTGCGCCGCGCTACCCTGCGCGCCGCCGGCTGCCGATGGATCGCCCGCGGTCTCACCGGCGCCGGTTGGCGAAACGACATCTTCATACAAGGCCTGAGCCTCAGCAGCCGGACCGCGGCGCGTTCCAGGGGCACGCACACGGACCACCCTGACACCGGCCCCTTGGGGGAAGGTCAGCACATCACCGACGCGCACGGTCTGGGCCGCTTTGGTCACCCGTTCGGGGCGCGCGTCACCCACGGCCAGCCGCACCTTGCCATCGGTCACCATGCGGGCCGCGAGGCTCCGCGTCTTAAAAAACCGGGCATACCAAAGCCATTTATCGAGGCGCTGGCATCCTTCCGCACCCTGATCGGTGGTATCACCACCTGCCATCAGGAGTCCTTGTTTTTAAGGGCCGCAAGAACCGCAAAGGGTGAATCCGGATCAAAAGGCGCGTCCTTGCGGCCGGGTCCTTTGCCCGGAGGGGCACTGGAATAGGATCCCTTGCCTCCACCCTTGTTGCCAGCCTGGCGACGATCACCGCCGGGCGGTCCGCCTTTGCCTCCGCCCCGCCGGTCACCATCGCGCCGGTCGCCGCCTGCGCCATGGCGTTTCTTGCCGCCGCCGGGGCGGCCGCGAGCATCACCATGGCCCCTGCCTTCACCATGGGCCCGTCCGTCTCCTTGGGCATTCGCGCCATTGGCATGGGCCTCGGCACCATTGGCCTGTCCGCCAGCACCCTGACCATTCGCCTGCTGACCGGATGGGTGCGGACCGCCGGCCCTTTGTCCGGGACCGGCGCGCTGGCCGCCCGCCCGCTGACCGTCCTGACGGCCCCGCGCTCCACCTGGGCGGGCCTGACCATCGCGACGCGGACCTGGCCGGGATCTTTCGCGTTCCCGATCCCGCTTGCTGGGCAGGCGCCAGACCACAAGATCTTCCTCGCCTTCCGCTTCAGCCCGCAGGGTCTGTGACCGGTAGCCCAAGGCACGCAGGATGCTCTCGAATTCCTCGCCGCTGCAGCCCACAATGGACATCATATCCGGCGTCACCTTGAAGGACCCTTCGGGTACGGACGGACCCATTGGCTTTTCCGGTTCAGCCGCGGCCTCTTCAGATGCGTTTGCCGGATTGCCTGTTGATCTGGCCTCGCCATCGGTTGATCCAGAGGCACCCTCTTCAGCGGTACCCGAATCCTCCGCTCCCGTCCCATCGGCTGATGGGCTCGCCGGTGTCGTCTCCTCGGCCGGCGCAGAAGCCACGTCCGCAATGGGCGCGCCCGCGGCTTCGCCGGTTGCGGGCTCAGCGGTTGCGGGCTCATCAGTCGGCGCCGACGCTTCCGTTTCCGCAGACCCTGCTTGATCCGGGCTGGCCGGCTCAGTTTCTGCCGGCCCGGCCTCCTGCTGCACCATTGTTTCTTCCGGTGCTGTTTCTTCCGGTGCTGTTTCTTTCGGTGCCGGGGTCGATGCCTGCGCATCCAGCAGCTCTGCCGCAGCTTCATCGGCCCCGTCGACCGCAAGTTCGCCAACATCCTCGCGCGCAGACGCGCTCCCATCGGCCTCGCGCGCAGACGCGCTCCCATCGGCCAAGGCTGTTTCAGCCGTCGCAGGCGACCCCATATCCGCCGACGCCGTGGTGCCCGCATCACCAGCGACCGGTGAAGCGGCGTCGGTCCCCGGCGAATCTTCGGCAGGCTGATCGGCCTCACCTGCCGCGGCCTGCTCGCCGCCCTCGCTCTGCGGGGCGGTTGGGGCGCCGGCCTGGGCTTCGTCACCAGAGGGAATATCCGCAGCCGGCACATCAGACTCAGTGACGATTTGACTGTCCGCCACCTCAATGGTGGCACCAGGCACGCCGGCCTGTGCATCTCCCGACAGGGTGTCGGACGACTGGTCGCCGGTTGGCAGGACACTGGTTGGCTGGGCCTCGGCCGACTGAGCTCCACCGGGCCGGGTCTGGGCGGCGGCGCCTTTGCCGGTCCTGGTCTGAGGGCCACTTCGGGCACTACGGATCAAATCGCCAAGGCGTTCCAGCATGTCGACGCGCACGGCGCGCAGGCCGCACACCCGGAAACCCGCGGCCGCATAAAAGGCCTTGTCGGCCGCAGCATCGAGCGGAACGGAACAAAGCCCCGCCTGGGGCGGCGCCGGAGGCGGACGATCCGGGTCCTGCTCTGCCCCGAAGCGATCATTCTGCACAGCCCAAAGGGTCAGCAACAGCCGGGCCGGCGTTGGCTTGAGAAGGGCCGGAAGGAAGATGGAGAACTGGCCGAAACGAACGCCGAACCGGCGCAAATGGGCCCGTCCGTCCTGATCAAGCTGGCGCACCTGATCGCTCACGTCCCGCCGATCAAGGACGCCAAAATTCTCGACAAGCTGAAAGCCGATGCCGCGGGCAAGACCCGTTAGGGGGGCCACACCACCAACCATCTGCTCGGTCGAAACGCTGGCCCCGTCCGCCCCCGGCGCAGTCACGGCTTCCCGCAAATCGAGGAGCGGCGGCACAATCCGCGCAATATGGGCATTCAGCCATTTGCCAAGCCGGGTCTCGATGGCATCCCGTTCTACCGTTTCCAGATAGCTGTCGCCGAGAACATGGATCCGCGGCGAGAGACCATCCGCCCCCGGCATAAGCCGGGCCACGGGATCGCCCTGCCACCACAGCCGGCCGTGGTCGGACAATTCAATGGCCGTGTCAGGCGCACCGGCGAGCTGGGCGGCGCGGGCACCGATCATGGCCCGCAAGGCCTTGGCCGCGGCAGCCCGCAGCGCCTTGCCGTCCACCCCATGGGCGCGGGGATCCGGCACGAACTCGAAGCCCTGGAGCCGGCCCACATAATGGCCCTCGACCATCACTTCGCCCTCGGCGGAAATCTCCGAAATGAGATCATCCTTAAGGCGCAGGCTCTTGATGAGCTGGCTCGTCCGCCGGTCAATAAAGCGCTGGGTCAGCCCTTCATGGAGGGCATCGGACAGGCGGTCCTCAATGGCCCGGGCGCGCTCCTGCCAATGGGCAGCATCTTCAAGCCAATGGGACCGGTTGGTGACAAAGGTCCAGGTCCGGACATGGGCAATCCGGGTCGCAAGGGTATCGATGTCCCCGTCGGTGCGATCGAGACGCTCCAGATGGCCATTGAGCCAGTCCGTCGGCAGGCGATTATCGTTGTCCAGGAGATTCTTGAACACAGACATCAGCAGGCGGACATGTTCGTCCACGGTCATGTTCCGGAAATCGGGAACCTGACAGACCTCCCATAGGCGCTGCAGGTCAGCCGGGCTTTCCAGCGCCTCTCGGACCACGGCATCCTCGGCCATCCGGCGCAAAGCCAGGAGATCCGTCGCAGCCCGGGCCCGGGCCAGTCCCTTCACGGGGGGCGGGGCCTCAAGGCTTTCAATGAGGGCATCAACCGTGCTGAAATCCAGATCGCGGCTGCGCCATTGAACCACACGCACAGGGTCGAACCGGTGGCCCTCGATCTGCTCCACGAGGGCCGGATCGATGTCGCTCGCATCCCCCGTGGTACCGAAGGTGCCGTCATTCATATAGCGCCCGGCGCGCCCGGCGATCTGACCAATCTCATGGGCCTTCAGCGGACGGACGGAATGGCCGTCAAATTTGCGCAAGGACGCAAGGGCCACATGGTCCACATCCATATTGAGGCCCATGCCGATGGCATCCGTCGCGACGAGAAAGTCCACTTCGCCCGACTGATAAAGGTCCACCTGCGCGTTGCGCGTGCGCGGCGACAGGGCGCCCATCACGACAGCGGCCCCGCCCCTCTGACGGCGGACGAGTTCTCCAAGCCCGTAAACGGCTTCCGCGGAAAAGGCGACCACGGCCGAGCGGCGCGGCAAACGGCTCAGCTTGCGCGAACCCACATGGGTTAACTCGGAAAAGCGCGTCCGGGTGACGAATTTGGCCTGGGGCAGGATCGTCCGGATGACACCGCGCATGGTCTCGGCACCGAGAAACATGGTCTCTTCGGAGCCGCGCGCATGGAGCAGGCGATCCGTGAAGACGTGACCACGCTCCGGATCGGCGCAGAGCTGGATTTCGTCCACAGCAAGAAACGACACATCCCGCTCAAGGGGCATCGATTCAACCGTACAGACGAAATAGCTGGCGTCCTGGGGGATGATCTTTTCTTCCCCCGTGATCAGGGCGACGGCTCTCTCGCCCTTCAGACCGACGATCCGGTCATAGATCTCACGGGCCAGGAGTCGGAGGGGCAGACCGATCATGCCCGTCTGATACCCCAGCATCCGTTCCAGGGCGAAATGGGTCTTGCCCGTGTTGGTCGGTCCGAGTACGGCGGTAACTTTCCCCCGTGTCGCGGCAATGGCGGGCTCTGGTGCGGTTGTCATGGGTTCAGGGCGCGTGCTGTTCAGAAATGTGGAACGGTGGGGTCTCAATTGCGGCCTTGCGCCGGCAGACCGCAAGCCCGCCGCCAAGGTGAAATCCGCATGCCCCAGCGGGCCTGTCCCGGACGCCCCGGGAGGCACGGTTGTTCAGCCGAACCGCGCGGGCACCTTCGTGCTTTACGCGCCCTTTTGCAAGGCGCGGCGCATATCAGTGGAGCATGAACCCACTTTTGCGCCGCTCAGGGGGCTTGCGCGAACAAAAGCCGGTCCTCGATAGGAGCAAAACCGGCCCGCAACAGCCTCAGCCTCAATGTCCCAACCGGCGCTTCAGCGTCAACCCGGGCCGGCACAAGCAGCGTGCGACCAGTGGGCGTTTTCAGTGGGATGATCCAGACTTTCATGGGCGGCACGGGGACAGCGTCCTCGGCCAGTTGGGATTCCTTGTATCCGGCCACGGGCTTGTAAATAAAGCTGCAATAATACGCTTTGCCTTTGTAAATCTTGCCGCCGCCGACCTTGATCCGCTTTTCGCCCAGCAGCTTGAGTTCGAAATTGTAGCGTCGCCGGCCATCGAAAATCGGCACGCTCGTACCGCAGGGCTGGTCCCTGATGACGCTCACCCCCGTCATCATGTGCACCCAGGCGCCCATGGGGTCGACCGTATTGCGCTTTTGCTCCAGGGACACGGGCTGTTTGAGAATCCGCTCGCCATAGGGCGGGTCGACGGCGGCCGGCATTGGAAGGCCATCCGGATCATAGATCAGACTGACCAGGGTCTTCTTGTCCCGGCCAATGAACTGGCTGTCGTAGCGGCTGGGCAGGATCGCGCCGGTGTCGTCAATTTTGCCAAGCCCCATCACGGTATAGTCGGACTTGAAGAAGACCGAGGCGAGCCCACCGGTGTTCATGCTGGTCTGGACCTGATAGCGCCGGTTCTCCTCGACCTTCACCTCCAGGCGGGCTTCGCCGAGTTTCAGGCCCAGGAACGTAAATTTATAGACCGCGGTGACATTGGCCGGAACGACGGGCGGCGGTGGCAAGGCAACATTGGCCGGACCAGCATTGGCCGGACCAGCATTGGCCGGTTCGGCATTGGTTGGTTCAGCATCGGTTGGTTCAGCGTCTTCAACGGGTCCTTCCTCGCCGCCACTGGCCTTTTCGGGGCCGTCCTCTTCAACGGCGTCAAGAACCGCTTCGTCTTCGAAGGCCTCTGCCGTGCCCTCAGTTTCCTCAGCGCGCACAGATTCCTCAGCGCACACAGCCGGCGCCTCAAGGGCAGCCAAGACCAGGGCAAGCAGGGCGAGGCCTGCGAAACCTGTTCGACCAAGGGCACGTGGCCCCGCCAACAAAATCCCAAACACACGCATAGACGTCATCGGCTTCCACTTCACCAGGGAGGAGGTCCGGCCGGGAGACGGCCGGTTTTCATCGGCACTGTGCATCGGAATACGGTATTCCCATGATCGTGTCAGGTGTGCCCTGTCGGGCGTGTCACCATGGACTGGCCCGACGTGGTGCTTGACCCCGGTGCCGCCCAGTCCTATCACTTGCCGCTCAGGTTAAACCCGCGTGTGCAGCCCTTCGGCCATTATCGGCCATGAAGAGAGAGTGGCGACACGGCGGATGACTTCCGGAACCAGCTCCGATTGGCCACGCCGTGGACCCCCACGGCCCCATTGATGTATGACCTTGCCGGAGCAATCAGGAGACGTGATATGAGTCGCCGGTGTGAGTTGACGGGCAAGGGCCCAATGGTGGGGAACCGGGTATCCCACGCGAACAACAAGTCCAAGCGCCGCTATCTGCCCAACCTATCCACCGTGACGCTGATGAGTGAGACCCTGGGCAAGGCGATCCGCTTGCGGGTCAGCGCCCATGCCCTACGCTCGGTCGATCACGTGGGCGGTCTCGACGCCTTTCTACTCAAGGCGCGCGCCGAAACCCTGTCCGACCGGGCCCAGAAAATGAAGCGCGAGCTCCAGCGCGCCCGCAGCCAGCCCGCCGAAGCCTGATCCTGCCTGGCGCTGTCACGGCGCCAGATCAAAGGCAAGCAGCAAGGTCTTCTGATTGGCCCGATTGAAATTATCATCGGACACCAGATAAATCCGTGTCCCACCATCAGGGCCAGCGACGACCGCCAGACCCTCCATATTGTCGATGGTCTGAGCACGGTCGAACTGGGCGAGCACGACGCCTTGTGCAACGCCGCCCGGCCGCAACGACGCCCCTTCCAATCGACGCAATTGGACCTGCACGCCGGTAAAAGGCGAATAGGCGCGCTCCAGAACAATGGCCGTGCCAGCACCCACCATAGCCAGATCCGTCGGCCCATAGGGCTTGTTTGTGGCCAGGGAAAACGGCCGCCAGGCCAAGCGACCATCCGCGCTCGCCCCAATCCAGCCCCGCGTGTTCCCCCCCGCATCAAGAGCCCGTTCCGTCAGCAGAATGACGGCCTCACCAGCCACGGCGACACTTTCAAGGGCACCATTGCCGGGCACACCGGTGAAGTCCTCGGGCAAGGGCAGTGGTTGCGCGCTGGCCTCGAAAGGCGCGCCCGAGCCCAAGGCCGCATAGCGCCAGATCTTGTGGTCATTTTCGAAGGTCACAATGAAGCCGTCCCCGGTTCGGTCGAGCCCTTCGGCATCGGCTGCCCGTTTGCCCCGGAGCGCCCGCCCATTGGCATCGAGCAAGGGACCGATCCGGGCCCCGGTCACGCCCGTGAGCCGACCCTCCGTGAGGATCAGATCCATATCGATCCAGGATCCGGCATCGGTGATCATTACGGCCTTGGACGTCGCACCGTCGACCCAGAGACCTGAGATGCCGCCGAACTCACGCTCCTCAGCCATGAGTTCAAGACCGCCGCGATAGATCAGACTCCCCTGGCGCGTCTGCCCTGGATCCTCCTTTGACAGGGGGACGGGCATGGCCGTCACGGCGAGGGGACGGGAGGCCGCCTTGGCGCCGGATACGGCAAAGGCAAGGGCAAGGGCCAAAACAGCCGCAATACTGGCGGCGCGGGCGCCCTTTTGAAATCCAAAGCCGTCCAAGAGTTCATTCATCGCGCGCGTCTCCCGCGTTGCGTTCGCCGATCCGGACTGGATGATGCTGTTGGCGTGACCGTGCCGCCTTGGGGATGCCCCCGCTATGGGGCAGGGTCAAGGCAACACGGCGCACAAAGCCAGCCACCCAGACCATGCGCGCCAGGATCAACCGAGGAGGACCGCCATGTCACACGCCGCGAACACCGCCTTCGCCCCGTCCCGCCGGGACATTGTCAAAGGGGCCGCCGCCGCGCCCCTCGCCGCCGTGCTCGCCGATCCCGGCCTGACGGCAGCGGCCGCCGAGACTCTGGAGACCATCAGCATAGAGACTGCTGACGGGCGCACCGTGTCAGCGGCCCTTGCCCGCCCCATGACCGAGGCCAATGCGGGTCCAGTGCCTTCAGTGATGCTGATCCATGAATGGTGGGGCCTCAATGATCAGATCAAGGCCGTCGCCCGGGACGTCGCGGCCCAAGGCTATATGGCGCTCGCAATCGATCTTTACGACGGCGCCGTTGCGGACACACGGGACACGGCCGGTACGTTGGCCCGTTCCGTTCAAGATGCGCAAGGCCGGGCGACGACGGCTGCCTGGATCGACTGGCTGCGGGCTGATGCCGCCACGACGGATCGTGTCGGCACAGTGGGCTGGTGCTTCGGGGGCGGATGGTCCCTGACCGCGAGCCAGGAAACGCCGGTCGACGCAACGGTCATCTATTACGGCAATGTGCGGCGTGAGGCGTCCACACTGGCCGGCCTCAAAGGCCCCGTGCTCGGCCATTTCGCGACCCAGGACCGGTTCATCAATGAGGAGATGGTCAAGGGTTTTGAGGCAGCGATGGACGCGGCGGGCAAGCCCCTGACCGTGCATTGGTATGAAGCCGACCACGCCTTCGCCAACCCCACCTCCGCCCGCTATGACCAAGCCGATGCCGCGCTGTCCTGGGACCGGACCACGGCCTTTTTCGCACAACACCTGAAAGGGTAAGCGACACATTCGAACGGGATTGGGCGGGCCTTGGTCCGTCCAACACCGCGCCGCACTCGGATGAGTTTAAGGCCCGCCATCATTCCGTGTCTGAAGTGTTGCACGGACGTCCAGATTTCGAACCCTTGAATGGTGGAACGCACCGGCGGTCCCCTTTTCCGGACCGCGCCAATCGCTTTGGGTGTCTCATCCATTTTGCGCCGCCCCTTTGCCGGCATGGATGGGCACGCGAAGGCGGCCGTCGCGGCTATCCCACCGGCCTGACACAAACAGTTACAATTCTGGCGAGCGGGTGAAACCTTCTTTCGCTAAGATCTTGCCGCAGGCCCATGAAGTGTCACCGTCATGGGAAAACGCCGTAATGTAACGGAACCAACTGCAACCCTGTTGAACCAAGATCAGATGTAGCGAAAGGCTGGGGCATGGCGAACAAGGCGGAGGTCCAGAAGACCCTGGGCGCCGGTGGGAAAAGAAAGGGCTTTCCCTTTGGATACCTGACCGGCGGCGTCATTCTTCTGGCGGTGATCGGCTTTGGGTCGATGGTCCTGCTCTCGCCGCGGGGAGCGGTTGAATATGAGACCGGCACGGTCCGGCGGGACGACCTCATCGTCTATGTGACGGCGACAGGCAATCTGCGACCCACCGTTTCCATTGATGTGGGTGCGGAAGTCTCCGGATTGATCGAAGAGGTCCTCGTTGATTTCAATGACCCGGTCACGCAAGGCCAAGTCCTTGCCAGGCTGGATACGGAGCAATTGGAAGCCCAGGTCACCCAGTCACAAGCCTCCCTCGAACAAGCAGAAGCGTCCGTTCTGGAAGCCGAGGCCACCTTGGATGAGGCGCGTTCGGAGCAGGACCGTCTTGTCTCCCTGAACAAGCGCAACGCCGCATCGAGCCAGCAAGTCGAACGGGCAAATGCCAATTTCAGACGGGCCCAGGCAACCTTGAAGAGCGCCCGCGCCCAGGTCGAGATCGCCAGGGCCCAGTTGCGGCTCAACCAATCCGGCCTTGAAAAGGCGGAGATCAAGTCTCCCATTGATGGGATTGTCCTGGATCGCCTCATCGAGCCGGGGCAGACCGTGGCGTCGAGCTTTCAGACCCCCCATCTTTTCACCATCGCCGGCGATCTGACCCGCATGGAACTTGAGGTCGATATCGACGAGGCGGACATTGGCAAGGTCCAAGCGGGACAAGAGGCCCGATTCCAGGTTGATGCCTATACGGACCGGGCCTTTAAAGGGGAAATCATCTCAGTCCGGAACGCCCCCAAGGAAGCCAACGGCGTGGTTACCTATGAGGCAGTCCTGACCGTCGAGAACCCGGACCTTGCGCTCAAGCCCGGCATGACGGCCACGGCGGATATCACGGTGCAGACCGTTTCGCAGGCGCTGCTTCTGCCCAATGCGGCACTGCGCTTCACGCCGCCAGCCATGCGCGAGGAAATCATCAAGGCAGATGCGCTGCTGCCACGCGGCGAACGGGTCGTGCGCGTCTGGACCCCCGGGTCAGGCGCTGATCGCCCCAATGCCGTACGGGTCGAAACCGGCACCAGCGATGGCCGGTTTACCGTCATTCAGGATGGGCCCCTCGCCGAAGGCGATGTCATCCTGACCGATGTGAAACGATAGACGCAGAAGGGCCGGATCATGACCGACAGTTCCGATCCGCTGATCGAGTTTCGCGATGTCTCGCGAGTCTATGGCGAGGGGGAGGCCGAAGTCCGGGCCCTCGACGGGGTCAACCTGACCATCAAGGATGGGGATTTCGTTGCCGTCATGGGACCATCCGGATCCGGAAAGTCGACAGCGATGAATGTCATCGGCTGTCTCGACACACCGACGGACGGCGCCTATCTGTTCCGGGGTGTCTCGGTGGGAGAACTGGACCGGCGCCAGCGGGCCCTGCTGCGCCGTCACTATATCGGTTTTGTCTTCCAGGGCTTCAATCTGCTGAAACGCACCAGCGCGTTGCGAAATGTCGAAATGCCGTTGATCTATCGCGGGCTTGCCGGCTCCGAGCGGCGCGACCGGGCCATGGAGTCTCTGCGGCTCGTTGGCCTTGCAGGACGGGAACATCATTCGTCCTCGGAGCTTTCAGGGGGGCAGCAACAGCGTGTGGCCATCGCCCGCGCGCTCGTGACCCAGCCTGAAGTTCTTGTGGCGGATGAACCAACGGGCAATCTCGATTCCGAACGCAGCCATGAAGTCATGCGCCTCATCGAGACCATCAACCGGGAACAGGGCGTGACGGTCGTTCTGGTCACCCATGAACCGGATATCGCGGCCTACGCCAAGCGCGTTGTCCTGTTCCTCGACGGCAAGATCACGGCCGATGAACGCCGGGAGAACGCACAGTGAATTGGACCAATGTGACCCTGGCCTGGCGCGAAATCACCTCCAACATGATGCGCTCGGTCCTGACCTGTCTCGGCATCATCATCGGCGTGGCGGCAGTCATTGTCATGGTCAGTGTCGGCGAGGCCGCAACCGCCAATGTGACCGAGGAAATCCAGGGGCTTGGCCGCAACATGCTTGTCCTCCAGCCTGGCCAGCGCCAACGGGGCGGCCAGTTCATTCCCGCCAAACCCTTCAAGACGGAGGATGTCGAGGCGATCCGGGATCAGGTTCCCGGTGTGGCTGACGCTGCGGCGATTGCAGTCAGCAGTGTACAGATTGTTTACGGCAATGAGAATATCGGCACCACCATATGGGGCACGGATACGAGCTATTACGGAGTTCGCGATTGGGATGTCGCGTTGGGCCGTGAGTTCACGGTTCTTGAGGTAAGGGGGGGACGGCCCGTCTGCGTGCTCGGCGAGACGCCCCGCAAAGCGCTGTTCGGCTTTCGCAATCCCTTGGGCGAATCCATTCGCATGGGATCTGTTACCTGCGAAATCATTGGCGTCATGGAACCCAAAGGCGCCAACACTTTCGGACAGGACCAGGATGATTTCATTCTTGCACCCATCCGCCTTGTCCAGCGACGCCTGACCGGCAACAAGGATGTTGCCTTTGTGATGATTTCGGCCCAGTCGGAAGACATCACCTATGACGTCAAGACCGCGATTGAGGATTTGATGCGGGAGCGGCGAAAGGTCAGTGTCGGACAGCCCGATGATTTCACGGTGCAGGATCTGAAAGAGGTGTCGAACATCCTGTCCCAGGTGACGGGTATTCTGACAATCTTCCTCTCAGCCGTCGCCGCCATCAGCCTCCTGGTCGGGGGCATCGGCATCATGAATATCATGCTGGTTTCGGTCACCGAACGGACCCGGGAAATCGGCATCCGCCTCGCCATCGGCGCGCTGGAGCGGGACGTTCTGTCTCAGTTCCTGGTTGAGGCCATCATGCTGTCCGCCTTCGGAGGGATTATCGGCGTCATTCTCGGCCTCAGCTTAACCTGGATCGGAATGCAGATCCTGGGCTGGCCGTTCATCGTGAACCCGTTCGCCGTGGTGGGGGCCGTGGTGTTCTCGGCCGCGATCGGGGTCATTTTCGGCTTCTTCCCGGCCCGCCGTGCGGCCCAGCTCGACCCCATCGACGCCTTGAGATACGAGTGATCGCAGGATGGGGATGGGGCAGCAACCGGCGACAGCCAGCCGTGCCCATCTTCATCCTGCTCAGTGATCGTCACTATCGCTCCGGGGGCGGACTTCCACGGGCCGGACGGCGAGCACTGACCCGCTGCCGGAGCCTGATGGGCTGCGCCGGTTGGTCGGAAGTGGACCCTCTTCGTCGAACAATTCGGCGAGCTTGTCCGTCATGGCACCGCCGAGCTGTTCGGCGTCCACAATCGTCACGGCGCGTTTATAATAGCGTGTGACATCGTGACCGATGCCAATGGCCAGCAGCTCAACGGGCGAGCGGTCCTCCACATAGCGGATGACATCGCGCAAGTGACGCTCCAGATAGTTCCCCGGATTGACCGACAAAGTGGAATCGTCAACCGGCGCACCATCGGAGATGACCATCAGAATACGGCGTTGTTCCGGCCGGGCCACAAGCCGGTCATGGGACCACAGCAGGGCCTCCCCGTCGATATTCTCCTTGAGCAGACCTTCGCGCATCATCAGGCCGAGATTTTTCCGGGCCCGGCGCCAGGGCTCATCCGCCGACTTATAGACGATATGCCGCAGGTCATTGAGGCGCCCGGGCTGGGTCGGCTTGCCGTCGGACAGCCAGTCTTCCCGCGACGTTCCGCCCTTCCAGGCCCGCGTCGTGAAGCCCAAGATCTCAACTTTCACGCCGCAGCGCTCCAGGGTTCGCGCCAAGATGTCCGCGCACATGGCCGCAACCGTGATGGGCCGCCCGCGCATGGAGCCGGAATTGTCGAGCAGAAGACACACAATCGTGTCGCGAAAATCCGTGTCCTGCTCCATCTTGAACGACAGCGGATAGAGCGGATCGGTCACCACGCGGCTCAAACGCGCCACATCAAGGAGACCTTCCTCCAGATCGAACTCCCAGCTCCGGCTCTGCTTGGCCAGCAGGCGCCTCTGGAGCCGGTTGGCAAGCCGGGTGACCACGCCCTGAAGCGCATGGAGCTGCTGATCAAGATAGGCCCGAAGCCGTTGCAATTCGTCCGCATCGCAGAGCTGCTCTGCAGAAATAATCTCGTCATGGCGCGAGGTATAGACGCGGTAGCTGCTGGACTGGTCCAGCGGATTCGACTTGCGATCGGGCCGGAAGGGTTGAGAGCCGTCGCCCAATTCGTCGGTTTCCTGGGACTCCAGGCGCTCGTCGAGCTCCACCTGAACCGCTTCTTCGTCCCCGTCCTGGGGCTCGCCCTCCCGGATTTCCGTCTCTTCTGCGGATGAGCCTTCCGCCTCGCTGCCCTCACTGCCGTCGGAGGAGTCGCTGGGCTCGTCCTGTTCCGCCTGGTCCTGTTCGTCTTCACTCTCGCCCTGGTCAGGGGACTCACCCAGATCCTCGCCCAGTTCCAAGTCAGCGATGATTTCCCGCACAATGCGAGCAAAGGCATCCTGATCGTTGATGTTCTCGGCGAGGCGCCGCAAATCGCCGCCGGCCCGCTCCTCAATCCATGGGCGAACCAGATCGACCATGCCCTTCGCGGAGTCTGGGATCTCCCGTCCTGTCAGATATTCCCGGACCAGAAGGCCCAGCACTTCCCCAAGCGGGACGTCCTGTCGGTCGTCAACCCGAGCATAGCCTTTCCGGTCACAACGGCGCTCCAGCAGGGCGGCGAGATTTTCGCCAATCCCTGCCATGGCGTTGGAGCCAAGGGATTCGATCCGGGCCTGCTCAATCTCCTGGAAAATTTTCCGCGCATCACCGTCCTGGGGGATCATTCGATCATGCAGGCGCTCATCGTGGTGGGCAGCGCGCAACGCAAGCGCGTCGGCTTCGCCGCGCAGGCAGGCGAGATCCTCCTCGCTCATGCTGGCCTGGGGATCGGGCAGACGAATGCGGTCGCCGCGCAGGCCCGTCGGTTCCGGGCCAAAGGATACGGTCATATCGGGATTTTCCGCGATCGTCCGCACCGCAAGCTCGATCGCACGCTTGAAGCGATCGAGGGCGTCCTCGATTTCCGTCTTCGACGGGCCGTTTGTCATCGTCCGCCCATGACCACCCGTGCTGCGGACTCCGGCAGATCCTGGCCGAAGCAGCGTTGGAAGAATTCAGCCACGGTCGGGCGCTCAAGCTCGTCGCACTTGTTGAGGAAAGTCAGCCGGAATGAAAAGCCCATGTCACCGCCGAAAATCTGCGCGTTTTCCGCCCAGGTGATCACGGTGCGCGGGCTCATGACCGTTGAAATATCCCCGGCCATGAAAGCGGCCCGGGTCAGGTCCGCGACCCGCACCATGGAGGACACCACCTCCCGGCCCTCATTGGTTGCGTAATCGGGGCATTTCGCGATGATGATTTCCACCTCATCATCATGGGGCAGATAATTCAGCGTGGTGACGATGCTCCAACGGTCCATCTGGCCCTGGTTGATCTGCTGGGTCCCGTGATAGAGCCCCGTCGTGTCCCCAAGACCAATGGTGTTGGTCGTCGCGAAAAGGCGGAAGAACGGGTGCGGTTTGATGACCCGGTTCTGGTCCAGCAGCGTCAGGCGACCCGAAACCTCAAGCACACGCTGAATAACGAACATCACGTCGGCGCGGGCGGCATCATATTCGTCGAACACCAGGGCCGTGGGATGTTGCAGCGCCCAGGGCAGAATCCCTTCGCGGAATTCCGTGACCTGCTTGCCGTCCTTCAGGACGATGGCGTCCTTGCCAACAAGATCGATCCGGCTGATATGGCTGTCCAGATTGACCCGGATGGTGGGCCAGTTCAGGCGCGCCGCCACCTGCTCGATATGGGTGGATTTCCCGGTCCCGTGATACCCCTGGATCATGACTCGGCGGTTGAACGCAAAGCCTGCCAGGATTGCCAGGGTTGTGTCACGGTTGAACTGGTAGGTCGCGTCCACATCGGGCACGTAATCATTGCCTTGTGAAAAGGCTGGCACCCGCATGTCCACATCAATACCGAAAGCCTCCCGGACCGACACGGCGGTATCAGGTTCTTTCGCTTCCAGGGCGCTGTGCATCTCGCTCATGAAATCGTCAAACTCTCTTGTCGTGACACCGTAATATCCGGGCTGAGTACAGCCCATCCTGCCCGTCATGCCAAGACGGATTGACAGGACCGATGCGGATGGCGCCAGCCCGCAGGGCGGTGTCGGGGGGTGGAGGATTAGCGGAAGCCGGAGGCTCTGAGGGTCTGATAGGCCCGAATGACACGGCGCAAGCTTTCTTCGGCGCCGCGATCGCCCCCATTGGCATCCGGGTGAAACCGCTTGACCAGCTCCTTGTAGCGCGCCTTGACGGCATCGGCATCAGCCGTTTCGTCAAGGCCCAGATCCGTAAGAGCACTGCGCTGAAGACGGGATAGCGGCCGTTTGCGGGCCGAGCCTGCCTCGCCTGCCCCCTCCGGGCCGCCCGCGGCGCCGCGAAAAAGATTATAGGCATCCTCCGCGCCGCGCCCACTATTGACGCCGGCCCGCCCAGGCGCATCTCGACCAGGCCTGAAACTGCGCCGGCGGTTTTCGGCGGCCAGCTCGTCGCGGCTCCAGCCATTCACGCCCATGGACCAAGTGGGACGGTGGCCCGTGCTGGCCTCGGCCTGGAACGCGGCAATCTCATCGGCCGTCTTGCCGCGGAAAAAGTCCCAAGCCTGATTGTGGTCTCTTGCATGGGCCTGGCAGTACCAACGGTACTCATTCGGCCGGTCGGGCGCGGCCCGCACCCGGCACTCCGCAGGCGCGTCACAGCCCGCCCAGTCGCAGACACGCCGCTTCTCCTCGCGCACGGGTTTCTCCGTGGCCGGCTTAACGCGGATGTCAAATCCGAAAGGGGGTTTGTAGTCGAATGAATCAGTGGTCATGGCTCGTGTGAGTATGGTGCTGGCGCTGGTGGCTGACAATGCTAACACTCATGGCCCATCGAACGGTAAAGGAGCCTTGGTGCCATGGATGAACAAATCGGGAGCGTGAGAAACGGGATGGAGGCCAAACTCAAGGCAGCCTTCACGCCGGATCACCTGGAGATTATTGACGAGTCCGACCGCCACAAAGGCCATATGGGCGCCCGGCCCGGCGGGGAAACCCATTTTCGCATTCTTATGACAGCCGTCGCTTTCGAAGGCCTGAACCGGGTGGCACGGCAACAAAAAGTGCATGAGGTGCTGACTGAGGAACTGGCCGGCCCGGTGCATGCCCTGTCCATGCGGCTTCAGACGCCGGCCGAGGCTGATCAAGCCTGACAATACCCCTATTTCGGAGCATTGGTCGGATGAATCGGCCGCGACGGCCGGTTGCCCTTCAAATGCTCCGGAGGCGTGATGCGCAAGGCCGTCACCTGATTGCGATAACGCCGCAGCACCTCAAAGGTGAAACCGTAAAAGGTAAAGATCTGGCCCGTATCCGGGATCACGCGGGCCTCATGGATGACGAGGCCGGCAATGGTGGTCGCCTCCTCATCCGGCAGCCGCCAGCCCAAGGACCGGTTGAGATCCCGGATCGGCACCCAGCCATCCACATTGTAGGAGCCGTCGCCCTGGGGCCGCACCCCGGTTACTTTCTCGTCGTGCTCATCCTGAATGTCGCCGACAATCTCCTCGATAATATCTTCAAGGGTGATCAGCCCCATCAGCGTGCCGTATTCGTCCACGACGAGCGCAAAATGCTCGCCGCGCTGAAGGAAGGCGTCGAGCTGGGCCTGGAGAACGGTCGTGTCCGGAATGAACCAGGGCTCGCGCATGATGGTCTGGAAATCCACATCTGCGGCGATCCAGCTGACCCGCGCCATTTCGCGCAGCAGGTCCTTTACATGGAGAATGCCCACAATGTTTTCCGGATCATCCCGGAACAAGGGCACACGGGTGTGCGGGGCTTTCAGCACCTCATCCACGATCACTTCGGGGGGCTGGCCGGCATCGACCATTTGGATGCTCTTACGGTGGATCATCACCTCGCTGACTTCCAGATCCCGCAGATCCAGAACCGCCCCGAGCATGGTCAAGTCCTTGGTCTCGCTCTGGACGTCGTCCTCTTCATCCGTATCCGCATGACCGGCCGTATCCCCATTGCTGCCCGCCTCGCTGCGCTTTTGATCATGCAGATCGAGCGTGTCGCGCACTTCCTCATGGACCGACAGAACCGGATTGTGGGCATCAATCCGCGCCCCGAACAAGCGCAGCGTGATGCGCACCAGGATCTGGACCACATGGACGAAGGGCGCGAGCAAGGTCACGAGGATCCGCAAGGGCAGGCTCACGGCCATGGCCATGCGATGGGTTTGGATGATGGCGTAGGTCTTCGGCAGCACCTCGGCGAAAATCAGCACCAGGAGCGTCATCACGGCAGTCGCAAGCGCCACCCCGGCCTCCCCGAAAAGGCGCAGGAAGAGGCTGGTGGCAATCGCCGAGGCCAGAATATTGACGAGATTGTTGCCGAGCAGGATACCGCCGATCAGGCGTTCCCTGTTGTCGATCAGTTGCAACACCCGGCCGGCCGCCGCCGAGCCCTCACTCTTGTAGCGATGCAGCCGCGCCGGCGAGGCCGCCGTCAAGGCCGTCTCCGACCCGGAGAAAAACGCCGAGAGCAGCAGCAGAAAGCCAATGATGCCCAGCGAAATGAGGCTGTCCCATTCCAGAAGACGGGCCAGGGGACCTTCGACATCGGTCATATGTGCGATCATGGGATCACGCTCAAAAAACAATGGAAACGGAGTCATGGGAGCAGGTCAGTCGGGAATGTGGCCCGTCAACGCCCCCTCGTGAAGACCACAGGCGAAATTTCCCGCACCTGAGCGGGCGAACGCCTCAGCGCCCGTTGCACCAGTGCGACAGATCAAGACCGAGCAGGCGCTCCAGATCTCGAATATCGGGCTCGAAATCCTCGCGGATCAGCCGATCCCGAACCGCCGGATCGAGCTGTTCCCCCGCCCCGCCCGTGGGCAGGGCCCCAAGCAAGCGCCTGCGAAGGGCCCGGGAGGGCAAAAGGGTGCGATAAAGCGGCCGAAAACGCTGGGACGTGCGGTAGACGAGCCTATTGAGCAGCGGAAAGGCGGCCTCATTGGTCCGATTGCTGTGGGTCTCACGTGGCAGGTCATGGCGGGCCACGCCCAGAAAATCCTGAAGGCGTTCCAGGGTCTGGACGCGGTTGGCCCTGAAATCGGTTTCGAATATGATGGTGAACAGATTGTCCGTGCCGAACCGCTCAACCCAGGGCCTGAGCTGGCGCGCGTAAAAGCCGCGGTCGAGATAGCTGTATTGTTCGCGAGAAAGGGCATCGCGGGCGATCCGATCCGGCTCAGCCTTCAGCGCAGCTTCAAAGATGAGATCGTCATAGCCGCGATACCGCATATGGCGGTAATGGGAAAAGGCACGATCGGCCGGATTGCGCAGCATGACGATCAGTTTCGTCTTTGGACCGAGCAGATCATAAACGCGCCGCGCTGCCCCGGGCGCATAAAGATATTGCGGCGTGATTTCGCCGGGACACTGGTCTGGGCCGGCCGCAGCGAAGAATGACGCATACCAGCTCGTCCCCTTGGCGAAATTCTCTTCGGAAGAGAAATAGGACAGTTCTTTTTCCGGCGGCACAAAGATTGATGGATGCAGCGCCAAGAGATCATGAAGCGTCGTGGTTCCGCATTTGGCGGCACCAATGCCCAGAAATGCCGGCAAGGTCCTGTCGATCATCGCCCGGGGCCCTCCTCGACAGGCGCCGCACGGTCCAGGGGCCGTTTGACCGCGCAGGGCACACCGGCCGCAACGGTCCGTGCCGGGATGGATTGGGTGACCACACTCCCGGCCGCGATGAGCGCCTTCTCACCGATGCTGATACCGCCCAGCACAGTGGTGTTGACGCCGAGCCAAGCCCCGGAGCCAATGGTGATGGGGCCACTCACCCCCTTTCCGGCCGTGCGCGGTCCCGCAACATCGATCTCGTGGCTGCCGGTCATGAGCACCACGCGTGTGGAGATGTCCACATCCGCGCCGATCTCGATGGCCGCATCGCCGCCGACCAACAAAGTCTGGTGCCCAAGAAAACTCCGGGGGCCGATGCGCACCGGGCCGCTGGTTTGGATCCGCACGCTGGAGACGATCATCGCCGTTGGATGGGCATCGACTCCCGCCCGCCGCCAGATCCAGGCCTTAACCGGATAGCCTCGCGTCGGCGGGAACAGACCACACAGGGCATTGGCCAGATAACGGCGCATCGACAGGGTCATGGACGGACTTCCATCGCCGGACGGCCTCAGAACGGGCCGCCGGCTGTCATCAGGGAACCAGCCCCTGCGGCCTACAGGACCTTTGGGCCAAGGTCCAGGGGCGTCAAGGGATCACCCATGGGGGCCGAGGTCCTGACCCGCATCTGCCCGCTCGTCCTCAAACAGTGTTTCCAGCATGTGGCGGTCGTTCAGCAGGGCCATCATCTCATCGACCATCAGCCAGTCCTGAAGCACATCAAGATCAGCACATTGCTCAATTTTGGCCTGGGCAATGACCGCATTGGGATCAAACCGAATGGTATGGTCGTTGGCCGTGTCAAGCTGGCCCACATGCCAAGCACGCAGGGCCGGATCACCGGCCAGGCGGTGAAGCGGTCCCTCAAACTGGGGCGTAACAGCATCAAGATGCCGGGCATAGACCTTCAGGATTTCAGGACGGCTCCGGCGTTGTTCTTCCGGGGTGCGCAGAACCGCGATCCGCTTCAGCGCCAGACCAAGGGCGGCACTGCCACTCAGCTTCGAAAGGGGCACGGCCAGGATGAGGCCAAGGGTCACCGGCAGCATCCAGAAAAAGAACGCGACATTCACGAAATAGGCGACGACTGCAAGGGCGACACCCACGATCCCATGCCAGAAATGCGCCCTCACGGCGGTGGCCAAAGTGATATTGCCGCTGCCACGACGCTGGCCCGTCCACCCGCTGTCCTGTCCGGTCAAGACCTGAAACACAATGGCCCCCTGGGCCATCATCATGATCGGCGCATAAAGTACGGACCCGATCATTTCCGTCACCACACTGACGGTTAGCATGATCGGCCCGCCAAAGCGCATCACACGGCGCGGATTGAACAGGACACCGAGCCAGCCCAGGAGCTTTGGCGTGAGTACAAGACCCATGGAGACGATAAACAGGGCGACGGCCCGCTCGCTGTCGAAAATGGGCCAGGTGGGAAACAAGGAGCGTTCGGAGAAATAGACGGGCTGGCTCAGCGCCGCTTGTATGGCGATCGCAACTCCGACCAGCACAAGGGCGAACCACAGCACGGCGCTGAGATAGGCCTGAATGCCAGAGAGCAGATGAAGCCGGGTCGTGAGCGTCAGACCGCGGGCAAACAGAAAGCGGACATGCTGCAGATTGCCCTGGCACCAGCGCCGGTCCCGCACCATCAGATCGACAAAGGACGGCGGTGCTTCTTCATAACTGCCCTGGAGATCGGTATCAAAACGCACGCCCCAGCCGGCGCGGCGCAGGAAAGCCGCCTCGATAAAGTCATGGCTCAGAACATGACCGCCGAAGGGGGGCTTGCCGCTCAAGGTCGGCAGCCGCGCAGCGTCGGCGAAAGCCTGCACGCGGATGATGGCGTTGTGTCCCCAGAAATTGCTGCCATGGCCGTGCCAGACCGCAAGCCCATTACCAAAGATCGGGCCATAGCAGCGATTGGCGAATTGCTGCATCCGGGCAAAGACACTCCGCGCACCCTGGATCGATGGCAAGGACTGAATAAGACCGAGCCCCGGATCGGCTTCGAGCCGGCGGGCCATCTCGATCATGGTATCCGGCGCCATGAGACTATCCGCATCAAGAACGATCATGGCATCATAGGCACCGCCCCAGCGCATGACCCAGTCCCCAATATTCCCCGCCTTGCGTTCCTCATTCGACCGCCGGTGCCGGTAGTAAATGGGACAGGCCGGATTGCTGCCCTCGATCACATGGCGGAACGCCGCCTCCTCGGACATCCAAGGGGTCGGCCGGTTACTGTCGCTCAAGATGAAAAAGGAAAATCGTCCGGGAGCCCGCGCCGCAAGGCCTTCGGCCATGGCCAGGACAGCGGCCGCGACCGTGTGCGGATTTTCATTATAGACCGGGACCAAGATTGCGGTTGAAATCTCGGGAAAATCGGGCGCCTTGCGTCCGCCCGAGACGAGATCGAGGGCCATCTGGCGGAAGAAGCCCAGAATGGACTGGCTGGCCGCGAAACTGATCCAGGCGAAATTGAGCGCGAACAGTCCGATAAAGACCCACTGAAGCCCGGTAATCCCATTGGGCACCATCACGCCGTGGATTTCATGGAGGCCAAAGGCCGTCAGCCCCCCCGTGGCAAGGGCGAGGAGGACTCGGGCCAAGCCAGTCTCGACCCATCGGGTGCAAGACCCGCGCGCGCGCAAGCGCTGGCGCCGTGCCCCGATGGCTTGCCGGGGCATGGCGATCGGCCGCTCAGGCGGCAGGGCCCGCAAAAAACGCTCCGGATACAGATCCTCAGCGCGCGAGCCAGCGATAAAGCCAGGTTTCCCCAACGGCCTGTCCCTTATTGCGCGGTTGAACACGAAACTCGATCAGCGGTTCATTCTCCGGGTCGAATGTCACGACCACTCGAACACCACCCGTCTCCGGATTGGCTTGCGTGAACTGATTGACGATCCGCCCCGCTGACAGGGAAAGGTCAATCTCGAGGCCGCCTTGCGTCCCCTGCCCCGCCCGTGCACCCGTCTCGCCGCTCCCCTTTACGCCCCTGGGCATTGCTTCATAATCGATCACGAACTCATGGTGGCCGCTGTTCACGGCCCGGCCATAAGCGCTGCGGATCACGCGCGCCATGGCCTTGACCGGCGCGTCTCCAGGCCATCTCAGGTGATAGTCGAACTCGTGGGCCTCCCCCGGCCTCAATGGCTCCCGCGGCCGCCAATACGCCACCATATTGTCGTTAAACTCCGACTTGGACGGAATTTCGACAAGCGTGACATGACCTTGCCCCCAATCGCCCCTTGGCTCGATCCATCCCGACGGGCGCTTCTCATAACGCGCTTCGAGATCCTGATAGGTGCCGAAGCTGCGGTCGCGCTGGATGAGACCGAAGCCCTTGGGGTTCTCGTCGACAAAGGCGCTGATCTGCAGGGATTGGGGATTGTTCAGGGGACGCCATATCCACTCACCTTGCCCGGAATGCATGGCCAGGCCCTGTGAGTCGTGGACCGAAGGCCGGTAATCGGGCTGGCTTGAGCGATCAATTGCACCGTGTGCGAACATGGATGTAAGGGCGCCAAGCCCCACATGGCTCAAAGGCACGCGTGGGAACAAAGTTGAATCCACCGTAATCAGCGTGGCACTGCGCGGATAGATGCCGAATCGGTAAGCGCCGGTCAGGCGGGGGCTGTCGAGCAGGGCATGCACGACAATAGCCGTCGACCTGGAGGAGGGCCGTTCAATCCAAAAACGGCGAAAAACCGGGAATTCCTCGCCGCGTGGTTCGGCCACATCAATGGCGAGCCCCCGGGCGGACAAGCCATAGACCTGGCCCTGTGAGACAGCGCGAAAATAGCTTGCCCCCTGGAAGACGATGAATTCATCGCGCTTGTCCTCCCTATTGATGGGATAATGAAGGCGGAAGCCCGCGAACTGCGCGGCATCGGCGAGCAGCGCCGCTACGCGCTCATTGGGCGTGTCGAACTGGCCGGGCTGGTACCGGATGGGCCGGGCGCGCCCGCCCTCCACAACGGAAATATCGACTCCATCCTCGTAAAGATAACCCGCCGCAAAAAGCTGGATCGAAAAGGGTGTCCGTGCCTTGCCCCAGATGGCCTCGTCCCGGCGATATCGGATCTGGCGATAGGTATCGTAATCGAGCGCCTTGAGGGCATCGGCCACCTTGCGTGGTGGCACAAAGGGCCTCTCAGCGAGCGCGCGGGCCTGATCCACAACAGTTTGGGCGGAAAACGACTCGGTCTGGGCGCGCGACTTGGATCCTTGCGCCGCAGCCGGGGACACCGGGCAGACCATGAGGATAAAGGCGCACAGTGCCCTGGACAGGACACCGCGCACGATATGCGTGGAGAGGTCGAGCAACATGCCCCCATACCCCTAAACGAATGTCACGCCGCCTTAAGGCTGTCGGTCTTGACGGAATTTCCGGGTCCCCACCCATCGCCTTCTCTCGGCGATTTCGGACTTTATGCCCAATTGCGGGGATAAACGAAAGACGAGCTTTCGGGTTCAACCTAAAACCCTGGAAAGGACGATGGCGGACTATGGCCCAGATTATGGCATTGGGCAGGATCGGCTGCCCGGCGCGGGTACTTTATCCCGCCAAGCGTCAAATCTGGTGTAACAGAGCCGCCCCGACCGGCCTCAAGGTCTCGGGTCTCGGGCCTCAAGGCCTCAGGCAAGCCAATGCATCCCGCCAGATCCCGTCTATCTGCTCGATCTCCACATCTGCCGTGACAAAGGCCTCGCCGATCATCCGTATCAGGATCAAGGTCAGGCGGCCATCCCGGGCCTTCTTGTCCTTGGCCATGGCCGCCATCAGCGCCTCGGCGGACAACGGGACGCCAAGCGCATCCAAAGTTGTTGGCAGCCCGGCCTGGTCCAAATGGCCCCGCAAACGGCTGGCAGCCGCGGACGGGGCATGGCCGAGGCGAACCGAGAGGTCTGCCGCCAAGACCATGCCGACGGCGACCGCCTCGCCATGGAGCACGCGGCCGTCATATCCGGCACAGGCCTCGATGGCATGGCCGAAGGTATGGCCGAGATTGAGCAGCATGCGCTGGCCGGCTTCCTTCTCATCGGCCGCAACCACATCCGCTTTCATCTCAATGCAGCGGCGCACGGCCCGCAGCAAGGCCTGGGGCGCGCGGGAGCGCAGGGCGACAGCCTCAGCCTCCAGCCAGTCAAAAAACGCCGCGTCCCCCAGGGCACCGTATTTCACGACCTCCGCATAGCCCGCCGCATATTCCCGCTCCGACAGGGTCGCAAGAACATCCGTATCCGCCAGAACAAGGCGCGGTTGATGGAAGGCGCCCACAAGATTCTTGCCGGAGGCGAGATTCACTCCAGTCTTTCCGCCAACGGACGAGTCGACCTGCGCAAGCAGCGTTGTCGGGATCTGAACAAAGCCCATGCCCCGATGGAGGACAGCCGCGGCAAAGCCGGTCAGATCACCGATCACTCCACCACCAAAGGCGATGATGGTGTCCGAACGCTCCACCCGGTGGGCAAGGAGCGACTCGCACAGGGCCTCCGTCTGGCTCAGGGATTTTGTGGCCTCGCCATCGGGCAGAACCACCATGTCATGGGCGATTTCCGCCGCCTGGAGACTGGCCGACAGGGCAGCGCCATGGAGGCCGTGGACCACCCGGTCCGTTACCACAACGGTCTTGGGACGTTTCAACAAGGGCCGGATCAAGGGGCCAGCCTGGGCAAGGAGCCCGCCACCGATCAGGACGTCATAGGTGCCGCCCCCCGTCACCACACGGACGGTTTCAGCATCGCTCAAGGCAGCCATTGCTGGTTTCACGGATGATCCCCCATTTGTCACCGCCCCACGCGATCACGGCTCCGGCAAAGCGGTGGGACATGCGTCCACGTCCCAAAGGCCCGGACAGATATGCCTAAAGGGCCGGCGCCCCCTGCTGGGCGTTCTGGCGCTGGAGATAGGCATCCACCGCCGAGATGATGCGCCGGACGACCACTTCGTGGGGGCCATCATCGGTATCCACCATAATATCGGCCTGGGCATAGAGGGGCGAACGCTCCTCGAGCAGACCGCGCAGGATGGTGGCCGGGTCACCGTTGCGCAACAATGGCCGCGTGTCGCGCCGGGAGACCCGCCGCACCAGCAGATCAAGATCAGCCCGCAGCCAAATGGAGATCGCCTTGGAGCGGATCAGCGCCCGCGTACGCTCCTGAACGAAAGCACCGCCGCCGGTGGCCAGAATATGGGGCGGATCGTTGAGCAAGCGTTCGATCACCCGCCGCTCGCCGTCCCGGAAATAGGCCTCGCCGTGATATGCGAAAATGTCGGAGATGCTGGATCCGGCCGCTTCCTCGATCTCCGTATCGGAGTCCCGGAAAGGCATGTCGAGGGCCTGGGCCAGCCGCCGACCAACGGTCGTCTTGCCAGCACCCATGAGACCCACCAAGACGAGGGTCTTGGACTGAAGCCGCCGCAGTTGTTGGGGCGACGCCAATCCGGATCCTCGAACCCCACTCACCGATCATCTCCCTTCACGCCCCGCCGGGGCTGTCCATCGTGCCAGAGCTTGCATGATCCGATCTGACCGGACGCTCGGTCAACCGGCCAGCGCATGGCCTTCTCATCAATATGGGGCAGGCCTGCACGAATGACCCAAAAGGTCGCAGGCACCAGCGATGACGCAAAGCACCGCAAACCACGCGTCCTTGTCCATTACTCTTTCGGTTTCACGGCGAAATCGCGGCAGCCCAAAGGGCCCTCACCTAGTCTCAGTTTGGTCGTAATCATCCGATTTACGAGGGTGTTGGAAAACGCGGTATCGCAGAAGCGGATGACGGGGGGCCAGCCGGGCGATTGACCTGAAGAGCCTCGCGCAAGGGACTGGCGTCCCGCCGGATCTGCACTCCGGATCCCCTG
>CAYUYV010000026.1:29267-35857 GCA_964449455.1 uncultured Alphaproteobacteria bacterium
GGGTCCCCTGTTCCGGGTCCCTGTGATGTCACGCGAATATGGTGGAACACCTTTGGAAGAGGCGGGCAGATGGTTCGATTTCTCCTTGTGATCCTTGCAATCGGCCTTCTCGTTGTCGGGGTCCTGGGATGGCTCTGGTATGTGGCCGAATCCCTGGAGACACCGTCCAAACCGGCTGAAAAGGTTATTCCCTATGATCCTCCGCGGCTGTGAGTCCCGGATGGTGATCCGATGGAGCGCAGCCGCTGTCCTGATCACTGTCATGGTCGCCGGATGGCCAGCCCATGCCCCAGCGCAGGAGCGCGCCCCACTGGACATCACGCCCCGGCGTTTTGGTGTTGAAGAGCCCTCCAGCCAAAAGACTGCGCCGGCGCCCAATGCCCGGATTATCAAGCGATATGGCCGGATCGAGGTCACGCGCATTTCGGGCCCGCGCTATCGCGGTCCGGGCCGGGGCCGTAACCTGGACTTGGGTCCTGATCCCTGGAAAGGGACCTCGCCAGGCATGGCCCGCGCCCTTTTGGAGGCATTGCCCGTCGGTGCGCCATCTCCGACCATGGGCGCCTTGATCCATGCCTTGCTGACGGCGCCCGGACCGGGCGAAGCCGGCTGGTCCCGCCCGCGCATTCAGCTTTCAAGCCGCTTCCAGCCGGCCCAGTCGCAACAGTCGCAGAACCATGACGATGTGGCGTTTCTGGTGCTGCGCCTGTCCCGTCTCCACGAAGCAGGCCATATGGAGGATGCGGCCGGCCTCGCCGCCCAGGTGACCGAAGCGCGGGGCAGCGATCAGGCGGGCAGCCGGATCCAGGCCATGGCTGCCCTTCTGGACAACGAATATGCCGAGGCCTGCGCCATCGGACTGCGGATGCGCCTGGAGAGTGAGGACCCGTTCTGGGTCCAACTGCGCGCCTTCTGTTACCTGCTCGATGGGGCAGCCCCGGCAGCGCTTTTAACGGCCGATATTCTCCTGGAGCGCGGTGTTGAAGCCCCGCTGTTCCATGCGCTCACGCTGGCCCTGGCCGGACGCGCCACCATTCCGGACGATGTCTGGACGCAAGGGCCCCTGACGCCCCTGGCCTATGCCATGGCCCGCCATGGCGGGATCGGCTTCCCCGACGCGGCCCTCGGCATGGCAGAGCCTGCCGTTCTGCGCGCGATTGCCATGGATATTGCGCCTGCCGATCCGGCGTCCGAAGGCGCACCCTCTGACCCGGCCGCAGCGGAACGCACACCGCCCGACCGGACCGCCTATCGCCAGGCCCTGAGCGCCGCGGAACGCAGCGTTTTGACCGGCGCTCTTGAGCCGGCGGCGCTTGCCCATGCCTATCGGCAGGTGCCCTATGGCCATGCTGCACTGACCGATCCCCTGACGGCCGCCGCCAGCCTCTCGCCGCCTGAAGTGAACGCCCTGTTCTTCCAGGTGATCGAGAATGAAACGATCCCGGCAAGCCGTATCGAATTGCTCGCCGAGGCCCTGGTCCGTGCCTGGGCATCTGGTGCCGGCGTGCCAGCGGCCCTGGTCTATGGCGACCTCCTTGAGGCCATCACGCCCGATCCGGAGCTGGCTTGGGCGGCAGGCGATCTGGCTCTTGCGGCTATCCTCGCCGGCCAGCCCGCCGCGGCCTATGCATGGCGCAATGTGCTGAGCCAAAGTCTGGGCAGCTCGCCCGATCCCGCCGATCACGAGCGCCTGCGCCGCCTCGACGCCGCCCTTGCCGTCGCCGCTCCGCGCAGCGGCGCCAATACGGCGCGCGCCGGACTCGGCTTCGGGCCTCCTGTTCTGCCGGGATCCCTGGAAGCCATTGAAGGTTGGGTGCGCCGGGCCGAAGCCTGGCGGCACGACAATCTTGCGGACACGGCGACCGGCTTTCACCCACGCCATGTCCAGATCGACCTGGAGATCCTGAGCGCCCTTGGTCATCCGTTGACGGATCGGGCCTGGGCTTGGCTTGCCGGATGTCACGAAAGCGCCGGTGCCGGGGCCCATGCCTCGCCGGCACTCGTGGGCCGCGCCCAGGACGCTGCGGCCAAGGGCCGGATCGGCGAAGCCGCCGCGCTTGCGGTTGTCATGGCCGGCAAGCATGGCCCCCATGACAGCTCGCTCACCCCAATCCTGACAGCGATCCGGACTCTGTCGGCCCTTGGTCTGGAGCATGCGGCACGCCGGCTCGCCCTTGAGACCTTGCTGGTCCGCTCCCGCCCCCAAAGGCGGAAGGATCCCCAGGCTGCGTCTCCCGCACAGCCTCGGCAGGTGTCATATTAGGGTGGATGGGACCCAGAGTTGCGCATAGTTTGCCCTAAGCGTGGCCCTAGTCTGTTAGGATGGGTCTAGTGGTCCTTTTGACCGATACATTTGCTTCCCAATGCGCAGCACGTGGGATGCAAGTGCTTCACCCGGACCACGAGGGAGACATCGCACGGGGGAAGCAATGGCCAGTGCATGTGAGGAAAAAGGCAAACCGACGCCGGACGCGGGATCTGGAAACGAAGGTTCCGAAACCGCTCTTTCAGCCACGGACACAGTGCAGGCGGGCTTGTCATCCTGCCTCCAGGTCGGCCACCGGCATGTGGAGGCTTTTCTGGAAATGCTGAGCGTGGAACGCGGCGCGGCCCGGAACACACTCGAGGCCTATGCCCGGGACCTGAGGGACTTCGCGAGCTTCGTGACCCGCCAGGGCCAGGAAATCATGACCGCCGGCGCGGAAGATCTGCGAGCCTATCTGCGCAGTCTTGAACAGGCGGGCATGGCCGCCTCGACCGCCGCCCGGCGCCTTTCGTCTCTGCGCCAGTTCCACAAATTCCTCTATGCCGAAGGCATTCGGGACGATGACCCGAGCGCCGGCCTTGATGGCCCCCGGCCAACGCGAAGCCTGCCCCGAACCTTGAGCGAGGACGATGTCAGCCTTCTGCTCGCCGAGGCGAGGCGGGACACCGAGACACCGGAAAGCAAGCGCCTGCGCTGCCTGATCGAAGTGCTCTATGCGACAGGGGCGCGGGTCTCGGAACTGGTCGCCCTCCCCTTCTCGTCCGTGGCTGCCGATCCACGCTTCCTGATGATCACCGGCAAGGGCGGACGGGAGCGCATGGTGCCGCTCAATGACGCAGCCACCGATGCCCTGGCGGAGTACAAGGATGTGCGGGCCCGCTTCCTGCCCAGGACCAACACGGACAGCAGCTTTCTGTTCCCCTCCCGTGCCCGTCAGGGGCACCTGACCCGCCATCGCTTCGCCCAGCTCCTCAAGGACCTGGCGGACCGGGCGGGCCTGTCTCCGGACAGCCTGTCACCCCACACCCTGCGGCATGCCTTCGCCAGCCACCTTTTGGCCAATGGCGCGGATCTGCGGGCCGTGCAGATGATGCTTGGCCATGCCGATATCTCCACGACCCAGGTTTACACCCATGTCCTGGAGGAACGGCTGAAATCGATCGTGCAAACGCACCATCCCCTTGGCCAGAAGGGGTAAAGAGCGAAAATGCAGGGCGGAAACGCTCAAGACAAAGGCTTTGGCAAGCGTCGCGCCCGACAGTGGGCCGGCGTGATGCCACCGTATTGAATCCGTTGTCTTGATCCTGCTGTCCTGGGGGCTTAATCAGCCTTATCCAAGGATAGCCCGTTACGTTTCAGGAGCCCGCCCATGAGCTTTACCCATTTCGAGCGCCGGTCGATCCGCCTGGCCCGGTCCAAACTGTTCCTGCCCGGATCCCGGCGCGACTTCATCGAGAAGGCCGCGAAGGGCGACGCCGACTGCATCTGCATGGACCTTGAGGACGCCGTGGCGCCCAGCGACAAGCTCGAGGCTCGCAAAAACATCATCGAGGCCCTCAATGAACTGGATTTCGGCGACAAAAGCGTCGGCATCCGGATCAACGGCCTCAACACCCACTATGCCTATCGCGATGTGATTGACGTGGTGGAACAGGGCGGCGAGCGCCTCGACACCATCATGATCCCGAAGGTTGGCGTGGCGGGCGACCTTTATGCCATCGACATGCTGGTCTCCCAATGCGAATGGGCGATCGGCCGCGAGCGGCGCATCGGTCTTGAGGTGGTGATCGAAAGCGCCCTTGGCATCGAGAATGTCAACGAGCTGTGCCGCGCGAGCGCCCGCCTGGAGAGCCTTCATTTCGGCGCCGCTGACTATGCCGCTTCGGCCAATATGCGCACCACGAATATCGGCGGAGCCAACAGCGACTACACGGTCATGACGGACCCGGATGAAAACGGGAACCGCTATGTCCACTGGGGCGACATGTGGCACTATCCCATCATGCGCATGGTCGCCGCGGCGCGGGCCCATGGCGTGATCCCCATTGATGGTCCGTTTGGCGATTATTCAGATCCGGAAGGCCTGCGCAATCAGGCGCTGCGCACTGCCGTTCTGGGCTGCGAAGGCAAATGGGCGATCCATCCTAAGCAGGTGGCCATCTGCAACGAGATCTTCACGCCGCCGCCCAATGAGGTGGAAAAGGCTCAGGAGATCCTCGTCGCCATGGCGGAGGCCCAGTCCAAGGGTCTTGGGGCTGCAACCTATAAGGGCACACTGATCGATGCGGCCTCGGTGCGCCAGGCCGAAGTCATTGTGCGCCAGGTTGACCTCATCGCCCAGAAACAAAACCAGACCATCTGACAGCTCAAAGCGCGCCCGGTATGCCGGGCGCGCATCGTTCAGGAGTAACCGTCGCCGATGCAGCCCTATCTCGAATTTGAAAAGCAGGTCGCCGATCTTGAGGGCAAGATTGAGGAACTGCGCCAGATTTCCGAAGGGGAAGCGAGCGTCGACATCGACGATGAGATCGCGAAGCTTGAGACCAAGGCATCGGTGCTCCTGAAGGAGGCCTATGCGAAGCTGACGCCCTGGCAGAAAACGCAAGTGGCCCGGCACCCGAACCGGCCCCACTGCATTGACTACATTAATCGTCTGATTACGGATTTCACGCCACTGGCCGGCGATCGCCTGTTCGGCCAGGATCAAGCCATTATCGGCGGGATGGGCCGCTTCCGGGGCCGCTCCGTCATGGTGATCGGCCATGAAAAAGGCTCCGACACCCAGTCACGGCTCACCCATAATTTCGGCATGGCGATGCCCGAGGGCTATCGCAAGGCCATCCGCCTCATGACTTTGGCCGAACGCTTCAATCTGCCCGTGATTTCGCTTGTGGATACGGCAGGGGCCTATCCGGGCATTGGCGCGGAGGAGCGCGGCCAGGCCGAAGCCATCGCACGGTGTACGGATCGCTGCCTGACCCTTGGTGTGCCCTTGGTGGCGCTCGTTATCGGAGAGGGCGGATCCGGCGGCGCCCTGGCCATCGCCACGGCCAACCGGGTGCTGATGCTCGAACATGCCGTCTATGCGGTCATCTCACCGGAGGGCTGCGCGTCAATCCTGTGGCGGGATGCCAACAAGGCCAAGGAAGCCGCCGCGGCCATGCGCATGACGGCCCAGGATCTGCTGGAGCGCCAGGTGATCGACGAAATCGTGCCTGAACCGGTCGGCGGTGCCCACCGGGACCGCATGGCCGTCATGGACCAGGCCGGCAACCGCATCGAAGAGGCCTTGTTCGACCTTGCCGACCTCAGCGCCCATGACCTGCGCCGCGACCGCCGTCACAAATTCCTCGCCATCGGCCGCGACACGGTGCATTGACGCGGCAACCAAAAGGGGTGCCATGTCGCTTATTTCCCGTATTTCACGCCGAGACGTGCTTACTGGCGCTGCCACTGTGGCAGCGGCGGGTCCGGCGCTTGCTGCGCTTCGGGGGCGGCCGGGCCAGGTGCAACAGATCGAGGGCTTTGGCTCCCAATTCGTGAAGGCGCGTTCCCTGTCGATCTGGCTGCCGGACGGCTATCGCGATGGCGAGGCCCATAACGTGCTTTACATGCATGACGGCCAGAACCTCTTTGATCCGGCTACGGCCTATGGCGGTGTGTCATGGGATGTGGACCGACATCTGCAGGCCCTGATCGATCGCGGTACGGTCCGCCCAACCATGGTCGTCGGCGTGTGGAACACGGATAACCGGTCTTATGAGTATCTGCCAGATATCCTGGGCTCGGTGCCCGCGGAATTGCGCAGCCGTGCTTTCACAGGTGAGCCCCAGTCGGATGGTTATGTCCGCTTCCTGACAGAAGAGCTCAAGCCCCATATCGACCGCACCTTCAAGACCAACCCCGGACGGGAGGCGACAGCAATTGCCGGCTCAAGCATGGGGGGACTCATATCCTTTTACGCCCTGGGCAAGCGGCCGGACCTGTTCGGGGCAGCGGCAGCCCTGTCCCTGCACGCGCCTTTGACCGTGGCGGGAGCGCTTTTGAACCCACCCGACAGACAAGGTATTGCGAGGCTGGCAGGCGCCTTTGCGGACTGGTGCGGGCGCGAGATGCCGGACCCGGGCCATCACCGTCTCTATATCGATCATGGCACGGAAGGTCTGGACGCCCTCTACGCCCCGCTCCATGCCCAGATCGTGGAGGCCATTATCGGGCGTGGCTACCGGCCCGACGGGGATCTCGTGGCTCGCCAATGGCCGGGCACGGACCATAACGAGGCCTCCTGGAGCGCGCGCCTCGACGCCATCCTGCCCTTTGTGCT
>CAYUYV010000026.1:35957-38261 GCA_964449455.1 uncultured Alphaproteobacteria bacterium
GCCCGCTCCTCGGCCCCGCCAAGGCTCCGCCGTCGTCACCATGCGCCTGATTTTCATCCCATCACTGATTGTGTCTCCGTCAGGCATGCAGGAGTAAACGGCCCCCTCTCAATCCACGCCCTCCCGTTCGCCTTTGTCCTCCATACCATTCTTGCCGAGCTTTACATCCGCCACACAAGGAGCACAGCCTGATCCCTTGGAGCGAAAAATCCCCCACATCTCGCCGCGCCGGGGCTCTCACCACCCTCGACTCCTGCCCCCTGAGCGGCAACAATCAGCCGCCATAAACAGCGTCACAGGCGGCTAAACTGGCTTTGTCAGCCGTCTTTTTTCGCCCAGGAGGGGAACGACCCATGCGTTACTTGCAGATCCTTGCCGCCTGCACAGTGTTGAGCGGCGCCGCGCTTGCGCAGGACGAAACGGCCAAACCCTGGCCATTTCCGCAAGACATCCCCTCCCCCGCTCCGGCCGATCCGGGTCTCGCGGGCAGCCAGCCGCCCAATATTGTGCGCTTCCTTAAGGTGCGCGGCGTTGGCGCGACGGATCTGTCGCCCGATGGCAAGACCATTGCTTTTCGCATGTCCGTGACCGGAGAACCCCAACTCTGGACCGTTCCCGCAGCAGGCGGCTGGCCGCGCCAGCTCACTTTCGGCGGCGCGGTCTCCAATCACAGCTGGCTGCCCACGGGATCGGAGATCCTCTATGGCGCGGACCGGGAAGGGGACGAGCGGCTGGGTCTGAAGGTGATTTCGCCGGACGGCACGGCCGAGCGTATCGCGCTGGCCTACTCGAAAGCCTTTGTGGTGACCGGTGATTATTCCTCTGACGGACGGTATATCGCCTATGCCACGACCCAGCGGAACGGAAATGATTTCGATATCCATGTGCTCGACCTTCAGTCCGGGGATGACCGGGCCGTCTATCAGGGCAGCTTCGGTTACTTTGTGCGCGCTTGGCGCCCGGGTGACGACACATTGATCGTGTCAGAGACCGTGGGCGAGGATGGCAACAATCTCTATGCGATTGATGTCAAGACCGGCGCCAAGGAAACCCTGTTCAAACCGGTCGAGAAGAGTGCCTATCAGGACATTACCTGGCTCCCTGACGGTTCCGGCTTCTACCTGACCACCAATCAGGACCGGGATTACAGCGCCCTTGCCTTCTATAGCTGGGCGGACAAGCGCATGGCCGTCGTGGCGGCCCCGGACCACGATGTGCAAGGCGTCACCTTGGCGGATCATGGGCGCTATGTGCTCTGGACCACCAATGAGGGCGGCTATGGCCGGATCCATGGCCTTGACCGGGCAACGGGTCAACCCATCAAGGTGCCGGAAAGCCTGCCTGTGGGGATCTACGGCCTCGACGGCGCGGAAATGGCACCGGTCGTGGCGGTCAGCCTGAATGGTCCGGCCAATCCGGGCGACATCTTCACGTGGAACCTGGCCACGGGCAGCCTCGTCCATGCGGCACGCTCGGACCTTGCGGGCCTCGACGCCAGCCGTTTCGTGACCCCTGAAACGCTGTTCTTCGACGCCAGCGACGGCGTGCGCCTCAATGGCCTTTTCTACCCGGCACGGACCGTCACCGCGACGACGGGCAAAGCCAAACCGCCGGTCGTGGTCATGGTCCATGGCGGACCCACGGGCCAGGCCCGTCCCGGCTTCCGCTCCGTCACGCAATATCTGGTGGCCCAGGGCATTTCCGTCTTTGACCTGAACTTCCGGGGTTCGACCGGATATGGGCGGAAATTCGCGGACCTTGATAACCAGTTCAATCGCACCGACTCCGTGCGCGATGTGGCCGACGCCATTGACTGGCTGGGCTCCACGGGTCGGGTCGATGCGTCCCGGGCGGCTGTGATGGGCGGATCCTATGGCGGCTATCTGACCAATGCCGTTGTTGGCATGTACCCGGACAAATTCGTGGCCGGCGTGTCCTTTGTGGGTGTGTCGGACTGGGTGCGTGCGCTTGAGACCGCTTCTCCGGCCCTCAAGGCCAGCGACCGCATCGAATATGGCGACATCACGGACCCGAAAGTGCGCGAGTACCACGCGAAAATCTCGCCGATCAATTTCGTCAAGGACATCAAGGCGTCCTTGATGGTGCTCCATGGTGCCAATGATCCGCGTGACCCCATTGAGGAGTCCGACGCCCTCGTCAAGGCGATCCGGGCGAATGGCGGCAAGGTGGTTTACCTGCGCTTCCCCGATGAAGGCCACGGCATCCGCAAGCTGGAGAACCGCATCGCAGCCTATCGGCGGATTGCGGCATTCCTCCGTGAGGAGCTGAAATAGGGTCTAGTGT
>CAYUYV010000027.1:0-2844 GCA_964449455.1 uncultured Alphaproteobacteria bacterium
GGAGGTGATTTCCAAGGGCGCCGCCCAGTCCTGGCAGATGGAAAACCGGGCGGCGACCATGGCACGCGGGGATTTCGATTTCGGTTTTGCTGTTGATTGGATGCGCAAGGATCTCGGTATCTGCCTCGATCAGGCGCGGATCACGGGGGCACGTCTGCCCCTCACGGCCCTTGTTGACCAGTTCTATGGCGAAGTGCAGGCCATGGGCGGCGGCCGCTGGGACACTTCAAGCCTGATTGCGCGGCTGGAATCGTTCAAGTCAAAGTAGGTCAAGAGATGTCGCGGCGTGAGGCGCGATCGCCCGTGTCTGGCTCGCTCGAAGGTCTGGCATACGGCATTTGTTTGCGCTCTCGTGGCCCATTCAAACAAGACGCCAACCCATTGCGGTTCAATCAACCATGCAGCGTGTTTTGACGGGCTAATCCGTTGAAATGTCAATTGTGCATGTCACCATAGACAACGGCACACAGCAGCGCGATCTGACCCTTTTGTTGTTTCGATCTGTACGGAACAGCATCCAGTTCGTGCATGCTTTTGAGGTGGCTTGCCGTCGATCTGGCGTGCATGCCATCATTGATACAACATTGATTTTTGGCGTGCGGGGGGGAATGCGTGGCTAAAGGGAAAAACGGATCTGGATCGAAGCGGATTTCAAGGTTTATAGGACCTTGGAGCAACCCGGCATGGCAGGTCTTTGTTTTCACTGTGGGTGTTCTGGGTATCGCCCTTGGCTTGTTCGACGTCTTTAAGGACTTTCAGGAGTTTCTGGACCTGTTCGGCGACATTCAGTTCCTGATTTTCCTCATTGCGATTTTGGTTCTGCTCGTCACCGTGACGTCCCTGACGATATTGATGATCCGCCGTGAGCAGGAGGAGGATGATACAGGTCCTGAAATTCAGAGGAAGGATTACCTGACTGTATTGCAGGCCATGAGCCGGATCGTTGATGCGCAGATCAAAAAAGAGGATGCCGCTTATAACTTTCTGGAAATACGAGATGAATATTTCATCGAATCCAACGGGGATACACTCGTTCGTCAATACTACAAGATTGAGGTACTGAGTGATGTTCTGAATTTCTGGTACAGCAATATCAGTGGTGATAATGATTCCGACAAGGCAAACACCATATACGATCTTGGCCTTGTCGTCAGTGCAAGGAATGACGGCAAAAGTGTCGAGTTTGTTGCCTTGGATGATTGGCCAAGGAGAAAGCGGGTCTATTTTTTCTTCACTCCCCCTGCCAAGAAAGGGGATATTGTCGAAGTAGACATCGAATATCGTTGGCCTGGTTTATTGAAAGAATTGGTACAGCACAATGTCGCAGTGTTTTACTTTGATTACAATGTGCTTAAACCAAACGAGTTATGCGATATCGAAATCACGATGAATTTTCATCCGGATTGGCAGCAGATCCATATGGGCATCGTCCATCCCAAACAAGACCCTGACACGGACAATCTTGAGCGGGTCGATAGTGACGAGTACATTACGTGGCGTTACGCAAACCCGTCTGTAAAAGTGGATGAAAACCAGCTTAAATTCAGCATTGAGGCGCCAAATGGGTAGGGCAATCGGGAGATACAAACGAGTAATGAGACATTCATAATCACAGTGGCGTAATCACAGTGGGTGAGAGTTCAAATTTGTGCAGTGCGAAAATACATTTGTATAATCAGATGTGCAGGCGTTTGAACTCTCACCGAAATCACTAAGCAGGTAGCCCCCAAACCACCATATTGAGGTCAACCACCACCTCCACCACCATTTCCTGGATGTCGCATCTTAGCCTCACTGATGTGCCTCAATGTCATGATTGACCTCAAAGCGTTGAAAGGTTTGGCATCGCTTCCAATTCCGGAAGCAAAACCAAAAATCGAAGATCGTTGGAAATATTGCACAAATTTGCATAACCGAAAGTGGTTAAACAACTGCGCATACCCCGGCTGGGCACGACTCGTGCTTGACCGCCACTTTTAGACAATCTCAGCCGGGCCGTAAACATGTTCTTGAGATAGCATGGTTCAAGGTCTGGAGATGCCGCAATCGCCGTGAGGCATATCCCGCTCGCTCGTTCACCTTGGTCCGGGATCCGTTGTCATGGCGCAGGGGGCACGGGGATCACGATAATGCCATCCGGTCTCCCCAGGGAAGGCAGCATACAGCGCGATCGTCAGTCTGCGGTCAAATAAGGCTGCCAGCGGTCGAGATGCACCTGCAGGAGTTCAATCAATGTTCCGTCTGGATCCTTGCACACCGCCACGTCAGCCAGCCCATTGTGGCCAGGTTGGGGGTCCGTGAGGAACACGACGCCGTTTGCCTCAAGACCGGCGACGTCGCGCTCCAGGTCCTCCGTCACAAGACAAAGCCGCACAAGGCCCACATCCCCATTGCCCAGCGGTTCGGCCTGCTCAAGGTCGCGAAATTCGGTCAGATCGATCTTGGGGAAGCCGCCATCCAATTGCATGATGCAGGCCCGGCCCTGGGTTCCTTGCGGCACTCCGAGCGCCACGGCCGTGTCACTGGGCAGGGGCCGCGCTTTGGGACCATGGTCGAGGTCGAGATAGGGGATGCTTGGAATGAAAATCTCAAAGCCCAGTTTGCGGTAAAACGCGATGGAGCGATCCAGGTTCCGGACATTGATATTGATGTGGCCCCAGCTCAGCTTTGGTGCGTCCCCAGACATAATTTCAGGTCCTGTTCGGTCTTGATCCGCCATAGCGTCTTCTCACGCATGATCTGCGGATTGGTCTTTCTCAAACGATTGGTCTTTTTCAAACATTGAATGATCTGGCCCATGCTTTGCCATCGGCCAGATCGGCATCGTGCCAGATCGGCATCGTG
>CAYUYV010000027.1:2944-17489 GCA_964449455.1 uncultured Alphaproteobacteria bacterium
TCTGGCCCATGCTTTGCCATCGGCCAGATCGGCATCGTGCCAGATCGGCATCGTGCCAGATCGGCATCGTGCCAGATCGGCATCGTGGATGACACGAGAGGCATTGCCCCCCGTCTCAGCCGAACAGGTTCTGAGCCAGGCCGCCAAGGGCCGAGGGGCTGGCAAAGCTGTCCATCAGGTTACCGCCCTGGCTTGCCTTGTCGATCAGGTCGGGAATGGCGGCCTGGAGGCCAGAAACGGCATCGCCTTCGCCAATGCCGAGCTGCTGGGCAAAGCCGCTCAGCTTCTGCTGGCCAAACAGGTTCATAATGCTCTCGGCACTGATCCCCTCATTGGCGCCGTCGCCGAGCCAGGAGGCTGCCATGGAAGCAAGACCACCGCCTTGCAGGTTCGACAGCAGCCCGGCGAGATCCATCTGGCCGTCTGCATTCTGCAAAAGGCCGCCCAAGGCCGAGATGACCGTGTTCAGGTTCAGTCCGCCTGCGGAGGAGCCCGCATTGGCCATGAATGTTTGAGCCGCTTGGCCCAGAAGTGCCTGGGTGTCCATATCGGGATCTCCTCAATAGGTCAGCTTGGGTTCAAGATCTTTGGCCTGCTCGATCCACTTTTCGACCTGGGATGATGCAGGCAGGCTGCGGACGAGGTTCTTGGCCTCGTTCACTTCCACCATCTTGGCATGCAGGTTTTCCGCATTCCGTGTCCGGAGTTCCTTGACCGTGTCCACACCGGCGGCTTCAAGCAGGTCTGAATACTCTTCGCCCACGCCGGACACCCGCATCAGGTCTGCCATATTGGCCCAGCGCAAAATCCGCTTGCCTTCGATCCCGGTCTTTTCCTCAAGGTCCTGGCGGCCTTTTGGCGTGGCACAGGCCTCCAGAAGGGCGTCCGTCGTCTCGATGCCAACGCCGGTGAGCTTTTCAGAATAGGTTGGACCAATTCCTTCGATCTCGATTATTTTGTAAGACATGGGACGCTCCATGGTTTGCGTGGAATTTATCTTCCACTCTCTCACCAAATCAGTGTCGTGACCCTACACGACTGAGATAAAGACTGCAAAATCGGGTGACTCAATAAAAGAGACTGCGGTAAACGCCGCTTTTCGTGAGACGCTGTGCCGTTCCTGTGCGCGCCTTGGTTGTGTGTCTTGTCGCGTTGCCGCTTCAGGGGCGACAAACACGCGGTTTTGCCTGGTCGATCAGTCTAGGTCGCGCTAAACTCCCTGCTTGCCGCATGGTCATTTCCGATCGCATGGGACCCAGTCATCATGGCGGCTCAAGACGACCAAAGGATCCTTAAGGCTTCTCGGGCGAAAACCAAGAAAGAGCAGAGAGGCTGATTTAGACCGGGGCGCCCATGCCGAGCCGCAAAACACTCACGCTGGAATTGCTGCTGGAGGCCATCGATCGCCTGCAAAGCGGTTTTGCGGTCTATGACGGAGAATTCGAGCTCCTGTATGTGAACCGGGCTGCCCGACAGCAGTGGCCGGTCATGTATGAACAGCTGGAGGCAGGGGTTACCCGGAAAGAAGCCATGCGCCAGCAGATCTTGGCCCAGTATCCTGATGCGCCCGAAGCGAAAATCGATGAGTTCACGGAATATGCCTATGCGGCGATGAGTTCGGGGGAAGCCCGCGAAATCACCACGCTGGATAACAAATCCGTCCGTACGCACCATGAAAACCTGGGTGAAACGGGTATTGTTGGCATCAGCATCGATCTTACGGAACTCAAGCGCAACGAAAGGGCCCTTAAGAAAGCGCAACAGGCGGCCGTTGCGGCGAGCGAGGCCAAATCCCAGTTCCTGGCCAATATGAGCCACGAGATCCGTACACCGCTCAACGGCATTCTGGGCATGGCTGAAGCCCTGTCGAGGGAGGCCTTGCCGGCCGACCAGAGGGAGAAGATCGACATTATTCTGGAGTCCGGCAAGACACTGCTGACCATTCTCAACGATGTGCTGGACCTGTCCAAGATTGAGGCCGGCAAACTGGATATCGCGCCCAGCGATGGCGATCTGCACCATACGCTTCAGCGTCTGGTGGCCCTGTGGCGACCAATCGCTGAGGAAAAGGGCCTCGCACTGACACTCAGATTTGCGCCCGGCACCGTGACCCACTGCCAGTTCGATCCGGTCCGTGTTCGTCAATGTGTCGGCAATCTCCTCTCCAACGCGATCAAGTTTACCGAGCGGGGGCAGGTGAGTATTGAGGTGCGCTCGGATTGTGTGCCCACAGAGGGTGATGAAACGGCGTTCCGTGTCATGATCTCTGTTGCTGACACCGGCATCGGCATGTCCGAGGCGGTGCAGGCCAAGCTGTTCGCCGCTTTTAGTCAGGCTGACAACTCGACGGGGCGCCGTTTCGGCGGCACGGGGCTTGGCCTTAACATCAGTCGGTCACTTGCGCGCATGATGGACGGCGATTTGACTGTGGAAAGCGCTGAGGGGCTGGGATCGACCTTTCACTTCACATTGGTGGCAAAACGACCCTCCGCGCTGCGCGGGACTGGCGCAAGCGGAGGCAGGATCGGCGCACCCCAGACGGATCTTGCCTGGATGAAAGGCGGCCGAATTCTTGTGGTCGATGACAACAAGGTCAATCGGCAGGTCGCCGCCTTGTTTCTGAAACCCTTCGGGCCGAACATATGGGAAGCCGAGAGCGGACGCCAGACCCTCGATCTTCTGTCTAGGGAAGAATTCGATCTGGTGCTGCTCGATATGCGCATGCCGGACATGGATGGTCCGGAAACCATCGCGGCAATCCGGCAGCCAGATGCGCCATGGCGCACTGTCCCGGTTATCGCCCTGACCGCCGATGCCATGAGCGATGATCGGGAGCGTTACCTCGCCATGGGGCTTGACGGTTATGCCGCCAAGCCCATTGATCTCAATGCCTTGATTAGCGAAATCGCATCCGTCTATGCACGGACAAAAACGAGGGTAGAGACGGGTCAGCCCAGCCCGAGCTTCGTGTGATAGACGTCTTCAAGGGCCATATGGGTTGACCAAAAGGATTTGGGCTGTGTGCCGGCCAGGTGATCCACGAAAATATCAAGATGGGTGTGCCAGCCCGCGGCAACGCCTTTCATGACCTCGCCCTTGGGCAGCCGGCGATGGGTCAGGACCAATCGGGTCTGTTCACCCTGCGGCGTCAGTTCAAAGGTGACCTCCGAAGGCTGATCTTCGGCAATGCCCTCATCGGGCTCGACCCAGGTATAGCTCAGGAGGCGCGGCGGGTCGAAGGCCGTGATGGTTCCCACCATGGTGGAGATCTCGCCGAGATGTTTGTATTTTTCGGGTGTTTCTTCACCCGGATGGCAATGGCGTGCGTTTTCGAACACCAACGTGACAGCGCCGCCAAGCCGCCCATCGGTCTCTCCGCCAGCCAGCCAGAGGGCCCGCTTTTCCGGCTCCACCAAATAGGCCCAGACGGTCTCCAGAGATGCAGACAGGACGCGCTCGAAACGCAGCGTGTCCGGAGCGATCAGTGTACCGTGTGTGGTCATGGTTCCTTCTCCTTCTCTGGCGGTTGACTGTCTTCATGCAAGGCTGCTTCCAGACGGTCGAGGCTCTGTTCCCAGAAACGCCGGGTTCGTCCCACCCAGTCCTCGATCTGTGCAAGACCGTCCGGATCAAGACTGTAGATCCGCCGCTGTCGGTCGGTCCGCACCCGAACCAAGCGTGCGCTGCGCAATATCTTCAGATGCTGTGACACCGCCGCCGCACTGATCTCAAAATGCGCCGCGATGTCGCCGGACGCCCGGTCCTGCACCGCCAGAAGGTCGACAATTCGGCGTCGCGTCGGGTCGCCAAGGGCCGCAAATCCATCCATGCCTTAATTTTTTAGTTCTCACTTAATTAAGTCAACACTTAAATAACAAGCCACAAGGGATGAAGGATGTTTCCGTTCCCGCGCAATCCGTGCTGATGTTGGGTGGAGGCATCGCCCGGCCGATGGCTGGGCGGCATAAATCATGACGGCATCATTGACGGCCGGATACACATGCCTTGAGCGCATGATCCGGCCGGCCATCGGGGGTGGGGACCATGACCCATGAAGATCTTTTTGCGCCGCTGGACTTCACGCATGGTCCAAGCTGGAAGAACCGGCTGGCGCTCGCTCCGCTGACGAACCAGCAAAGCCATGCCGATGGCAGGTTGTCAGACGAGGAATTCCGTTGGCTGACCATGCGGGCTGAAGGCGGATTCGGTTTGACCATGACCTGCGCTGCCCATGTCCAGGCGTGCGGCCAGGGCTTTCCGGGCCAACTCGGCATTTTCGATGATCGCCATCTGGAAGGCCTGTCGCGCTTAGCGGCGGCAATCAAGGCCAACGGGTCCGTCTCATCGGCCCAGCTCCACCATGCGGGCATTCGCGCCGAAAAATCGATCATCGCGCAGCCCGTGGGCCCATCTGACCATGCGCAGAGCGGCTCGCGCGGTTTGACGACAGCGCAAGTCGAGGCCCTACGGGACGATTTCATTGCGGCGGCCAAGCGGGCCGAAGCGGCGGGTTTTGACGGGGTCGAAGTGCATGGCGCCCATGGCTACATCCTTGCCGCATTTCTCTCGCCGCAGATCAATCTGCGTGACGATCAATATGGTGGGTCAATTGAAAATCGCACCCGGCTGATTTTTGAGATCTTGGATGGCATACGGGCTGCCTGCCGGCCGGATTTTCAGCTCGGCCTGCGGATTTCGCCGGAACGCTTCGGCATGCCGCTTCTGGAGAATGTGGAGTTCGTCAGTGAGGTGATGCGGACGGACCGGGTCGACTATCTCGACCTGTCGCTTTGGGACTATCGCAAGCTGCCCGATGACGAGACCTTGCAGGAGCGCACCCTTCTCGGCCATTTCTCCGATCTTCCGCGCCATTCGGTGAAGCTGGGTGGGGCAGGCAAGATCCGCAATGCGGCGGATGTGCACGCCGCCCTTGGGGCCGGTCTCGACTTTGTCCTGATTGGACGGGCCGCCATCCTGCGCCATGACTTCCCGGAACGGACGAAAGCGGATCCGGACTACCGGTCACCCGAATTGCCCGTAACGGTCGCACATTTGGGCAGCGAAGGTGTCAGCCCGGCCTTCGTCAATTATTTGCGGGGATGGAAGGGTTTTGTGGTCGATGACGTAAGCGCCGCTGAAGGAGGAGCGTGAACCATGCAGACCACAGCTCTCGGACCTTTTGAGAATATCAGCAGGTTGACGATTGGGGGTGGCGGCCTTGGCCAGATCTGGGGCAAGACCACCGAAGATGAAGCGATCGCCACTGTGCACGAGGCGGTCGAGGGCGGCATCACGCTCATTGATACGGCGCCTCGGTATCGCTCCTGCGAGGCAGTCATCGCCGAGGCCTTCGCGGGGCGGTTGCCTGAGGGTGTGCGGATCACGACCAAATGCCAGCTGGGGGAGCCGGAGCGGGGCACCATTGCGGATCGGCTGGAGGCCTCACTCGATGCCAGTTTGAACGCCATGGGCCTCGACAGTGTGGATATCTTCTTCCTGCACAGCAATATCTGTGAGGATGATGCGGTCTATGCTCTGCGCAATGATCACCGCGCGCTTTTTGCCACCCCGTGGAGCCTCTATGTGGACGAGGTCGTTCCGGCCTTCGAGGCTCTGCGGGACAGGGATCGGATTGGTGCCTGGGGGATCACTGGTACTGGCATTCCGTCGACGATCCTGAAAGCGCTGCGGCATGATGTGAAGCCGGTCGTGGTTCAGGCTGTCAGCAATTTGCTTGATTCAGCTGGTGGCATGCGGTTCTACGCCGAGCCTGCCCGGCCGCGGGATATTATTGCCGAGGCCGTGGATCAGGGCATCGGTGTCATGGGTATTCGCGCTGTCCAAGCCGGGGCCTTGACCGATGCAATTGACCGTACCCTGAAAGAGAGCCATCCAGAGGCGATGGATTATCGCCGCGCGGCGCCTTTTCGGGCCCTATGCTCCGAACTCGGTGTTTCGGCGGCCGCCTTGGCCCATCGCTATGCCCTCGACATGGATGGCGTCGACACGGTGGTTCTGGGCGTGAAGAACCGCCAGGAGCTTGCCGAATGCCTTGCCGCGGAGGCTGCAGGGCCATTGCCTAAAGACCTTCGCGAGCGCATTGACAGCCTCACTTTCTCCGCAGAGGTGTGAGACTGCCATCGGGCCATGCGGCCTCGTCAGGGCGCAAAGCTTGAACGTGCCCGGATGGCCCATTTGCCATCAACCTTTTCGACGACGTAAAGCGACTGATAGGTCGCAAGCGTACTGCCATCTTCCCGGAAGCGGCGGAAGGTCGTGGCCACATGGACCTTGTCCGCGCCCCCCTGAACGATTTTGCGCTCAATCCACGCACTGTGGTGCCAGCCGGACGGGATAAGCCGGCTCTCATAGAGATCGCGCGGATACTCGTCCGGGGACATCATGACGGAGACCTGTCCACCGGCGAGGCGCACATGGGGGAAATGATAGGTCGCCAGATGCGCCTCTATGTCCTGGGAATTAAATGTGCTCATGAAGCTGTCGAGGACGGCCATCACCGCTTTGTCCCGGTCCGTCTCCTGGGGCCGATTGGTGTCCTCCCCCTCTGCCCTGAGCGGGGACAGGACGGACAGGCTGAGGCAACAGGCAGCGATGAGAAGGATGTGGCGCATGGGCGGCCTCCCTTTGTGTTTATGGTGTGGCGAAGTGTTTATGGTTTGGCGAACGCCCTGGGCCAACTAAGGCAGAGCGGGCGCGCCATCTTGTGGACGATTGCCCCGGGGCGCCCCATAAATGGCTTTACAATCCGACCTTCGCCGAATGGTTTCCGAACGTTCAGGACGCGGGCCATTCCCTGGACACCCTTCTGGACGCCGCGGGTGGCGCCGAATTGATCGCGGACCTGAAGCCGGGCGAAACACGGCGCGCGGAAATTGAGGTCAAGCCGAAACGCCGCCCCTATACCCTTGCCGTTGAGGCCAGCCTTGCCGCCGGCGAGGCCTTGCCCGCGATCCTGCTCCAGTTCCAGAACATCTCAAAGATCAAAGAACTGGAGTTCATGATCGAGAGCTATTCGAAAATGATCGAGCGGCAGAATCGGGATCTGCGCCGCGAAAAGGAGCGGGTTGAGGGGCTCCTCCTGAACATCATGCCTCGGACGATTTATGACGAGTGGAAAGAGTTCGGTATTACAACTCCGCAACGGGTCGACGAGGCCACGGTCCTGATGCTTGATTTCGTTGGCTTTACTCAGATGTCCGTAGCCCATGATCCAGTGAAACTGATTGCTGAGCTGAACGATATCTTCACCTCCTTCGACCGTATTGTTGACCAGTCGGGATGTGAGCGGATCAAGACCATTGGCGATGCCTATATGGCCGTCTCGGGCGTGCCGGAGCATAATCCAGATCATGCCCGCAATGTTGCCGTCGCAGCACTGCGTTTCGTGCGATATCTGCGCCGGCGCAATCAGGCGAGCGAGTTTGAATGGCGTTGCCGCATCGGCATCGCCACAGGGCCTGTCATTGGTTCGGTCGTGGGCGTTCAAAAGTTCCTGTACGATATTTTCGGTCCCGCCGTGAACCTGTCTGCGCGGCTTGAACCCCTGTGCGGTCCCATGGAGGTGATGGTCAGCGAGGCCACCCACGATCTTCTGAAAACGTCCTTCCGCATGTCGGACAGGGGGGAGCATGACATCCGCGGCTTCGGCCCCTCCCGGATCTACTGCCTTGAAAGCGCGCTGGCGCAAGTCAATACGGACTGAGCGCCGCCAGATCCAGCGGCGGATGTGCCATTTTCTCTCACGACGGATGGATATCGTGCGTCTTGCTCACTCAGGCGCGATGGAGGTGGCACGCGTATCGTACAGGGCCTGCCAATTGGGAGGTGGCAAAGGCAGGGCACGGCTCTCAACGGCGCGTGCTGGCGTGAACGCGGCCAAAGGCTCGGCGCTGCGTACCTGTTCCAACCAGAACACGCCATCAAAGGCGCCGCTATTGCCGCGGGTTGCAATGAAATCCACATCACTGTCCTTATCGAGATCATGGGGGATGAAGGCATCATACATGCCGCGTACGCGCCGGGAGACATCGTGGCGGGTCCATGGGCCCGCGCCGCGTCCCGGATTTTCAAACCAGGCGATGCGTCCAACCGATGATGCCGCAGTAACGCTCGGGTCGTCCTCTTGGCGTGATGCCCCTGAATAACCGCCGGCCAGAATGTTCAGCCCGGAATATCCGCCCACAATGGCATCCGTATCACCATCCCCATCGATATCCGCCACGGCAATGCCAATCACCCAGTCGGGCAGGATGGCGCCAATCCGATGGACGCGCCAGGGCTCCGAAAGGCTGGGGGGCTGCTCCAACCAGGCCAGTCCGGCGCGGAAGTGTCGCGGATTTCCGTCTTTGGTTCGTTCAATGACATTCACAAGGAGATCGGGGCGGTTGTCCCCGTTCATATGGGCAAAGACCGCCTGAAAGGCATTGGCCTGACCAATCCAGCCATCCGGAGCGTCGGCGCCGGGCGCAAGGGTGATCGGATGGGGTATGACCTCCAGGGTGCCTGTTTCTCCGAGCCCGGCATTTTCAAGAATGAACATGCGGTAGGCGACGCGGCTTGCCGCCAGGACATCCATGTCACCGTCCTGGTCCACATCAACGGGCAGGGCCGTGTTGGGAACGCCTTGCTCGAACAGAACCTGTTCCTGCCAGGCCTCATCGGTCAATGGGTTGCCTTTGATGGTGAACAGGGATGTGGGACCATTGGCCCGGTCCCCGGCATCAATGCGGACCACGTCCGCGGTGCCCTTATTCGCCGCAAGCACCTCAAGCCGTCCGTCCCCTGTCATATCGGCCAGGAAGGCGCGCAGCCATGATCCACGTCCCTTGGTGAGCTTTGGAATGTGATGGGGCCAGGGCGCTGTCCGTGCCGATTTGCCCGGATTTTGAAAATAGGCAAGATGGGCCTCTTCGCAGGCCGCAACCAGATCGGGCCAGCCGTCATTGTTGAGGTCGCCGACGGCAACGTCCTCGATTGCGTCCACGCGTTCGCCCTCTGCAACCGTGATCAGATGCCACCGATCCGGGTCCGTGGTTCCAAAGGCAATGCGCAGGTGGTCTGAGTCCTCGTGAACGGAAACCACATCCAGGATGCCATCACGGTTCATATCGGCAAAGACAAGGCCATCTCCGCCTCGCAGGCGCACACCGTTACTGAGATCCTCGTCATCAATTCGATGCTCCGCCCAGGAAATATACTGACCATCTGGCGTCCTCGCCGCGCTTGGCGTATCGGCAACCGTCGGCGGATCATGTGGCGCCGAAGCATCAAATCCCTTGACCGGATAGGCCGTGAGCACGCAGATGGCGGCAATCAGCGCATGGAACGAATGGAATGGAAGGTGGGGGGGCGCCATGGCCGGGCCTCTTTCTCTCTTTTGAGCATCAGGACTGTGGGCACCAGGAGCACTCGGTCAGGCCCTGATCGAAAGGTGTGATAACGACCATGTCATGAATCTTACTCATGATTGCGCCTTCTTAAGTATTGCGATGCAAAAAGACTTCTGCGCTGCCGCATGTTTTGGGCTCCTCCAAGATAAGACGGGCAGCCTATGGTGTGTGCATTGCCCTATAGTGTGTGTGCATTGCATTGGCAGCGCGATTCAGCATCCGGCGATCAACCAATTGGCGTTGACCGCCGCGATGGATCCTGAGTTTATTGTAACGGCAAAAGAAAAGATGCATTACGCAAAAACGCGAGTGCCAGCGCCTAAGAAATGAAAAAAGGTCCGCTGCGCGGATCACCAACAAAGAGGGAGGTTTGCGATGGGGACGGCAAACACAGTATCCAGAGCATTGCCAGGCTTGGGCATTCTTGTGGGCGCTGTTGTCACGGCTGCCGTGCCTGCTTTGGCCCAGGTTGAAACCATCACCGTAACCGCGCAAAAGCGCGAAGCCGACATTCAGGATGTCCCCATTTCGATCACAGCCATCAGTGGTGAGGTGATCGAGCAGTCGGGGGCCCGGGATTTTGTTGACCTTGCGTTTCTCGTGCCAAACTTCCAGTTCGTCCAGTCGAACCAACTCATCAATACACGAATTAATATTCGGGGCGTTACATCCGTCGGCAACAGCGCGATTGAGCCGAGTGTGGGCGTTTTCATTGACGGGGCCTATGTGCCGCGACCCGGGGCCGTGATCGGCAATCTGTTCGATGTGGAGCGCGTGGAAGTCCTGCGCGGGCCGCAAGGCACGCTGTTCGGCCGCAACACACCCGTCGGGGCGCTGAACATCACCACACGGCGGCCGGAAGACGAATTCAGCGCCTCTTTAAGGGCCGAAGCCGGCAGCTTCCGCAGTTTTGGTTTCCAGGGCCATATCACCGGCGCCATCAGTGACAGCCTGGCCGCCCGGGTGGCCTTCAATTACGACGATTTTGGCGGATATGTCGAAAACGCCTTCAGCGGCGAGGATGAACTCGACCGGGAAGACTTCGCGATCCGGGGCAGCCTGGCCTGGAACCCGGTTGAGACGGTCTCGGCCAATCTGGTCGTTGATTTCCAACGCATTGAATATGCCGGCGCGGAAGTGGAGCTGCTCTCTGAAACGGTGACCGACACCTTCATCAACCGCTTCTTGACCGTTTATGGTGAGCGGGTCGACGACAGCGACACCTTCGACAACCGCATCAACCAGATCCACACGGACGATGCTTTGAACACCCAGTGGGGTGCCACCCTGACCCTGGACTGGGATGTGCTGGGGCACACCATAACGTCCATCACCGCCTATCGCGACTGGGAAGACGATTACAGGGATGAAGAAGTGATCCGTCTGCCGGCCAACATCCTGCCGCGTGATCGTCTGTCCACCACTGAAAACCTGTCCCAGGAAGTGCGGCTGGCATCCCCAACAGGACAGTTCATCGAATATGTGGCAGGCCTCTTCTACTACCGCGAAGACTATGTCATTGACACCTTTTTCGATCTTGGGCCGGACTATTGTAATGCCACCTTGGCCAGTGTTGGGGCCGGCGGTCTTGCCGACACGTGTAACGCGGCGCCGCTAAACGCGGTTGTTGATCTGTTCTCTCAGGAACTCGTCAGCTATGCCGCCTTCGGTCAGGCGACCATGAATATCTCCAACCGGCTGTCCTTCACGGCCGGATTGCGCTGGACCCGGGACGAGAAAACGGAAGGCATGTTCCAGCGGACCGTGTTCAACCCGGCCGCCCGCGTGCTCGCACCCATTGATGAGGATGTTCAGGGTCTGGAGCAGATCGCGTCAGCCGTGAACTGGCTGGCCAATGTGCGCTATTTCCTGACGGATGATGTGATGGTTTTCGCCACGGCCTCCACCGGATTCAAGTCTGGTGGATTCAATTCCGAACCGGGGGCCAGCGATCGCATTTTCGACGAGGAGAGTGCGAAGAACTATGAGCTTGGCCTCAAAAGCACCCTGTTCGACCGGAAGGTCGTGGCGAATGTGACCTTGTTCCGCACCGACATCGATGACTTTCAGGAACGCCAGTTCCAGGGACTTGGCTTCGTTGTGGACAATGCGGGCAGCCTGCGCCAACAGGGGGTGGAACTCGACCTTCAGGCCGCACCGGTGGAACAACTCGATATTCTCATGGGGCTGAGTTATCTCGATTCTGAGTTCACGGATTTTGCGAATGCCCCCAGCCTGCCCGCTGGCATGCCCCAGGACCTGACAGGTCGGCGGCGCCAGGACTCGCCGAAATGGCAGTTCTCCATTGCGACCCAATGGACCGATCAAATACCGAACACGGAGGCCAATTGGTTCGTTCGCGGTGAATATCAGTTCACGTCAGAACAATTTCTGGATGCCAATCTCAATCCGCAGAGTCTGCAGGAGGGTTTCAGCCTCGCCAATTTCCGTATCGGTCTCGCCGGTCTGGAGGGCCAATGGCAATTGGTTGGGTTTGTGCGCAATGCCTTTGACGAAGGGTATTGTGTACGGACCTTTAATCTGGTTGCTGGCGGGCTGTTCGCCGCCGTGAATGCGCAGACCAATGAATCCGTACAGCGCTGCGTCACAGGCCGCCCCCGGTTCTATGGGGCGGAACTCAGTGTGCGGTTCTGAGCCGCGGGCATTTTTTGCCTCAGGCGGAAAAGACCGTCTGGCCGCCGACCAGGGTGCGCAGCACGCGGCCCTGGAACCGGCGCCCGTCAAAGGGGCTGTTGCGTGAGCGTGAGCGCAGGCGCTCCGCATCAAGAATAAACGGGGCGCCCGGGTCGAACAGGACGAGATCGGCCGGGCTGCCAGGCGCCAAGCGTCCGGTGCCAAGCCCCAGGATCCGGGCTGGATTGAAGGTCATCGTGGCCATCAGCCGGGGTAGGCTCATCTGGCCGTTGTGATAGACCTCCAATGCTGCCGGCAGCAGGGTCTCCAGTCCCACGGCCCCGAACGCCGCCTCACCAAAGGGCAAGCGCTTGTCTTCCGGTGGCTGAGGTTCATGGCTCGACACGATGACATCAATGACCCCATCGGCCAGAGCCCCGATAAGCGCCTGACGGTCATCTTCCCCGCGTAACGGGGGGAGGACTTTGAAAAAGGTCCGGTAATTGGCGATGTCGAGTTCGTTGAGGGTCAGATGATGGGCCGCCACCCCGCAGGTGATGGCAAGCCCCTGTGACCGGGCACGGGCCAGGGACTCAACGGCGCCAGCGCAGGACACTTGCGCCAAGTGATAGCGGCCGCGCTCGCTGGCCGCATTGGTCAGTTCCAAAAGGCGGATATCCCGGTCCACCATGATGGTTTCCGCCGCGTCCGGCATGCCGGCAAGGCCCAGGCGCGTGGAGAGTTCCCCCTCATTCATCACCGCCCCATGGGCAAGACCCGGCTCCAACGCGTCATGCATGATCAAAGTGCCAAAGGTCTTGGCATAGGACAGACAGCGCCGGAACACCCGCGCATCGGCGACCGAACGCCCGGCATCCGTGAGCCCCACTGCGCCCGCTTCCGCCAGGAGGCCCATCTCCGTCATTTCAGTGCCGAGAAGGCCCCGGGTCAGGGCCGCCATGGGGTGAACCCGAACCCGCGCCGTGTCCCTGGCCCGGCGCTGCACGAAATCAACCAGGGAGGCATCATCAATGACCGGGTCCGTCCGGGGCATGACAATCATGGTTGTGACGCCGCCGGCCGCTGCCGCATCGCTTGCCGAGGCCAGAGTTTCCTTTTGCTCGGCGCCAGGTTCGCCCGTGAAGACCCGCATGTCGATGAGGCCTGGAGCCAGCGCCTTGCCTTTGCAGTCCACCCATTCGGCATCGGACGGAACGCCTGGCAGGCCGCCCTTGGACCAGCTGGCGATACGCCCGTCCTGCACCAAGAGGGCGCCGGGGCCATGGTAGTCCGTCTCGGGATCAACAATCTGGGCATTGTCGAACAGGATGGGCCGCAACGCGCTCATGGGGCTTCTCCCTGGGCACCAAGCGCCGGATCCGTGGCGTCATCATGCTGCACGCCAAGGGACTCAAGAACCGCCATACGCACGGCAACGCCGAGTTCGACCTGATAAGCAATGAGACTGCGTTCAGGATCATCGGCAACGAGGCTGTCAATCTCGACCCCGCGATTCATAGGGCCCGGATGCATGATCAACACGTCCGGTTTTGCCGCCCGCAGCTTGGCATCATCGAGCCCAAAAAAGCGAAAATATTCGCGCACGGAGGGGATAAAGCTGCCCGCCATGCGCTCAAACTGGATGCGCAGCATAATGACAATATCACAGTCGCGCAGCCCCTCGGCCATGGACGTGTAGACCTCCACGCCGAGCCGGTCTGCCCCGGGAGGCAGGAGGGTCTGCGGTGCGATGATGCGCACGCGCGCGCCCATCATGTTGAAAAGATAGATATTCGAGCGCGCCACCCGGCTGTGCAGGATGTCCCCGCAAATGGCGATGGTCAGCCCATCAATGCGCCCCAGACGGCGGCGAATGGCGAGGGCGTCGAGAAGGGCCTGGGTCGGGTGCTCGTTTGAGCCATCACCTGCGTTGACCACGGAACAATCGACTTTGCGCGCGAGCAACTCAACGGCGCCGGACATGGCATGGCGCACCACGATGATGTCCGGTCGCATGGCATTGAGTGTGGTTGCTGTATCGAGCAGCGTTTCGCCTTTGGAGACGGCCGAGCTGCTCACGGCCATGTTCATGACATCGGCGCCGAGGCGCTTGCCGGCGAGCTCAAAGGAGCTTTGCGTTCTTGTGGACGGCTCGAAGAAAAGGTTGATCTGGGTGCGCCCGCGCAAGGAGGATCGCTTCTTGTCCGCGCCGCGATTGAACTCGACAAAGGTGTCGGCGAGATCAAGAAGCTCGGTGACATCGCCGGGAGCCATATCCTGGATGCCCAGCAAATGGCGCCGCGCGCTCTGCTCTTGGTTCGGCTCATTTGGCATGAGGCCGGCCGGCGCGCTCTGGGGGCCAGCGTCAGGGGGCGTCATGGCACTCTCTCAAATGGTTCAGCGCTCAGAAGATCTTACATGCGCGATACACGCGGCACACCATGCTGCGGCACACCATGCTGCGGCACACGATGCCGCGGAACACCATGCCCATGTGACAG
>CAYUYV010000027.1:17589-27473 GCA_964449455.1 uncultured Alphaproteobacteria bacterium
GCGGCACACCATGCTGCGGCACACGATGCCGCGGAACACCATGCCCATGTGACAGGTGCGCGAGATATACGCCTCCGCGCTTCGTCGCGCAACGGAGCTGCGCCGGTGCGCCTTCAGGTGAGCAGCCAGAACATGACCGGCATGGTGGCAAGGGCCACAAGGGTCGAGGCGGTCACCAGGCCGGCCATGAGTGTCGCATCGCCGCCGAGCTGGCGGGCGAGCACATAGGATGACGTTGCGCCGGGCACGGTCCCACAGATCACCATCACGGTCCGCGCCATGCCCTCGATCCCATAAAGATCAGCGAACGCGGCGAAAAGCGTCGGCATGAACACGAGCTTGATCAGGGTCGTCACCGTGATGAGGCTTGTATGGCCGCGCAAGGCTGCCAGATCGAGCCCGGCCCCCACGCCAATAAGGCCGAGCGGCATCGCCGCCCGGCCGAGCGCGCCCAGGGTGACGCCAGCAGGGCTTTCCAAGAGGGGCGTCTGGCCATTAAGGGCGAGACCGGCGAGGCAGGCGATAATGAGAGGGTTGCGGGCCAGGGTGACGGGCAGGGTGCGCCAGGGCGTGCGGCCATGCTGGGTTGTCTGGGTGATGACAATCACCGAGAGGATGTTCAGAAGTGGGACTAGGACGGCAACCACGATGGCCACAAGCGGCAGGCCCTGTCCTGGCACCAGTGCCGCCACCGTCGCAATGGCCACAAAGCCGTTCCAGCGCAAGGCTCCCTGGAACATGCTTGAAAATTGCGGTCCCGGTACAGCCATCACGATACGCAGACCCAGGACAAGTGCGGCGGCGCAGGCAAGACCGGAGAGAAGCGCGGCCGCGATCGGCCCAACCTCAATCTCTGACAGATCCGATGTCGCGAGGGTAAAGGCGAGGAGGGAGGGGAAAAACACGAAGTAATTCAGCCGGTCCACCAGCTGCCAAGAGGGCTCTTCCCGAAACGCAAACCGCTTCAGAAGAGCCCCCAGAGCGATCATCATGAACACACTGATCAGTGCCGTAACCATGACCACACCCCTCCCGTGAGGCATGGTCCGGTCCTGCCTCGCCTGTCAGCTTCCTGACGTCCCCGCACCGATACGCCGTTGGATCACACCAACCCCGAAAATCGTGAGCAAGATTGACACAAGCACCCAATGAATGAGTGCGGTGACGGTGGCATATTGGGAAGGCCGTATGCAAATCTCAAAGGGTCTGTCGGGATCCATGGGGCCAAGTCCGCTCAACTCTTCGGTGTCCGCCATGTCCGCTCTGCCAGTTTGGCACAAGCGCCGCTCGACCGTGTTCCAGGCTGGGTGGTTGGGGTCAAAAGGCAACGCTTCCGAAGGATCGTTGGTCCTGAACAGGCCCAGCGTAACAGTGTGCAAGATGGACGTCATGCCGTTGTAAAGGGGCACTACATAGGGGCGCATCGTCTGGTTTGCATGGTCAAAGGGTGCAATCACATTGAGATCAAAGAGAATGGTCTCATCCTTATCGCTCGCGATCCATTTTTCCTCGGCAAACAGATAGACCATGGGAACATGGTATCGCATTGCCATCCAGAACCCATCCGCCCAGGTCCAAACGCCGAGTTCTGGCCGGGTATCACAGGGCGTTGTTGCCCAGGACGCCTTCGGCGCGGCCGCTGGGCCATCCTGGTCAGAACCTGTTTCCCCATCTCCCGTTGTCTCGGGGACGATGCGCGCCGTGCATTGATCCGGGCGCGGCGGTATGTCCGTGTCTTGCCGTGCGCTGACAAGGATTTCCCCACTTTCGGGGGCCAGGACGATGTTTTGGTGGAGGGAAAAAGCCGCGATTGAGGTAAAGAACCACACGGCGAGAACGAGTTTGAGTTTGGTGCTGCCCACTTTCGTAAAATAGGCGAATAGAGTGTCTTCAATTAAGAGATCCTTCAACCAGCCAGGATCGAGCCAGTGGGTCCGTTTCCTCTGTGCTTTGCGCATAGCGGTATAGACTCGCTTGGCCTCCCAATCGAGCCCTTGATCCAGCAGCTCTCGGCGCACCGTCTGATAAGTCGCCTGCTGATATTCCCTATCCCTCTGAAGGAGGCGGAGGAAATATCGAGCCTCAAGGTCCCAGCGCTGAACTTCAAGTCCGTGCAACCGAACCGCCGTCGGGAATGCTCTGTAGGCACCTCTTTCATCAAGATGATATTCCAGGAAATCAATCTTGGCCCTTTCAAGGCTAATGCCGTCCCAATCAACTTCCCAGTTGCGCTTCTGCTTACGGATTTGGCCCGTCAAAACCAGCGCAAACTCCAAAACGCCTTCTTCAACCCAGCGAATCCAATTGATTGTGTTCAGGTCGTTTTGCTGTGCTTCTGGGTTATCCTCAGCCAGCGCCCTTTCGCTTTGGGAGCTCCAGACTTGGAAGCTGCTTGCCGAGAGGACGAGATGGTTGATCTTCGAAAAGGAGAGGTCAAGCGCCCCATCAATATGTGCGTAACGGCGCATTTCTTCCTTATAAGGAATGGTATCTTGTATGACTTCGATGTTGCCATTCTGGGACGCTGAATCCGGCCGGAAGACATCCGTGATGATCTTGAGGAAGAAAGCCATGATGCGGCCAGCGACCCTCAGACTCGCTGGGGATAGAGTCAATCCCGCGTTCCGGCCATTCTTATTGTCCAAGGCATTGGACTGGGAGGCGTAGCGTGCCGGCAGATGGAGGCGGAGCCGACCTTCTATAGTGACCTGGCGGGCGCACAAGTCCGGATAGAGATCCGGATGGCTCGAGTCCACGCGGCGTCCAATCTTATTTTGGGTGCGGAATGATTCACCCTGATACCGCTTGTACAGCCGGTCTGGCAGCTGGCCAAGATACTCTCGAGCAGAAACCCGTGTGCCAAGTGGCAAAGTTGGATTGCGGTCCACGATGTGCAGATCCGTCATATCGACATCACCGCGACAGACAAGATCCACCATGGTAAGTCGTCCGCATACTGTTCCCATGGGATAGTCAAGCATGGCCCTGGGCCAGGGTCGCTGGTCCAAGGGGTCATTGCCAAGTGGTGTTTGGTCTGAGGGGGCCGGATCGAAAGGAATGGCGTCGAGATAGCTGATCCGCTCGTCTCCCCGCGGAGGATTCCAGACGCATTTGACATCGCTATCAAGCGTCAAATTGTCGAGAGACAGCTGCCGCTGAACATAAAGGTTGGTCAGTGTCACCTCCGCACCGACGGACGTGTTGTCCAGGACAACCTCGTTCCACACGATGCTGCGACATGCGTGATATGCGTAGCGTCGGAAGCGCTTCTTTTCTTCCGAGCCTTGGGTACCGGTGTCGGTGCTGGTATCGTTCCATTCGATAATCTGATCGATGTGGTCTGTATTGAAGAAAGTCAGATTGTCGCCAATAACCGCGTGCCGCATGTCGAGCTGTCCGGAGTGATCCGCAACACGACCAACGTGAAGGCCTGTGAAGTCAACGCGTCCCCTTACCGAAAGCCCACGCGCCCAGACATCGCCTTCAATGCGGCACGGGATCAAGTCTTTATATTGAGCAGGAGAGCCCTTGCGGTTCTTCGGCAGAACCGTTGTCCGCATATAAAAGTCCGCCGCTTCTACACCGATGGCGCGGAACCGTCCGGTAACATGTAGGCCATGGATAACGATTTGACTCTGACTTTTGAGCCCACTGATCCTGAATTCTCCGCATACGGTTGTATGACGTTCATAGACGGGTTCTATGGTGACACGGCCATTGACGCGGCATTCTGTGAGGATGAAGTCTCCTTTGACTTTCACACCGTCGAGCCGAAAGTCACCGGCAACCTCGCACCCTTCGCCAGCGATTGCAGGCTTGTCCTTTTCCCCCGTCACGGCTGACCACAGGAACTCTCCGTGATTGCCACGCGGGGCGTCAAGTGGGCCGGCATCCCAACTTGAAAGGTTGACCCAGGAGCATTTAGCGAATTTGAAACTCAGTCCACGGTTCGGCTCTCCCTCACTCCGCTGGTTGTTGTTATCACCGAAACCAATTTCTGTTCCGCGGACTCTGAGGCCACCGCCGATCATTGCGTGGTCAAGAAATACATATCGATCAATGACGGTCTGCTGAAAGTGCTCTATACGAATGGGCTGGGCAATCTTCTCAGCCGGCCGAAAATCGATATGGCCACTGACGGTAATGCCGCGAAGATTGGCGTGGCGCATCTGGGCGCCGCTCAAATCAAAGTCGCCCTCAATCCGGGCAAATTCCGCTTCTAGCCCATCAATATGGGTTTCCGAAAATGGTAGGGGTCGTTCAAGACGGCTGCTTTCACGGGCGCTCAACTGCCGGCACCCGACCGACAAGCGCCCTTTGACATAGGCACCTCTCAGAGACACGTTTCCGGCACGCAAGCCACGAAGATCCGCCTCACCATTGACCATGGCCTGTCGCATACCGACGAAGCCATTGGACAGAACCGTCACCGTATCGGCAATCAATGGGCCTTCGATCCGCACATGGTCAAGATTGAGGCGCGGACGCTCCGGATAGAAATGGGTTCCCGCCCAGACCTCGGATTTTGACAGCCGCAAGAAGCCTTCCACGGTGGCATTTGTGAAATCGCAGGTGGTTCGAAAGATGCTTTCTTCTAAGTCCACATGGCGGCGAAAGCGGGCACCCTCGAAGTTCACGTCGTCCGTGAAGAAAAACTTGAAATCGCGAATGCCATGGTGGATCTCACAGCTTTGGCATTGAAGGGATCCGACAACGAAGAACCGCCTGTTGTCTCGTCTGAACCTCTCAGGGTTTTGCTGGACGGTTTGTTGGAAATAGTCTTCCAGGGTGTCGGGATCTCCCGGTTCTGGCGGCTCTTGGTCATTGGCCTTCGTCAGATAGCCAACGAGCTTTGCGGCTGATATCGGAACCGCAACCGGGTCCCATTTTTCGCCTCGCCACAGCAGTTTTGGGTGAATCCAGTCCTGCCAGCTCGGTTGCAATTCGATCCGACTAAGGACAGAAATCTGACTGATGATGTCGAGGACACCGTCTTGGTGCACATCGATCGTGACCCGAAAGACATCCTCGCGTGCGTGAATGAAGGCTTCAACCCGGTGGACGCGCTCTCTGCGTCGCCCATAGCTCATAATGTATCGTGGCCCGCAGATGCCCACGCTCGTATTGGCGATCTCCTCCCACGCTTCTGCCGGCCGGGGCATGTCGACGATGGAGCGGATGGGGTTGTCCGGATTTGCGCTACGCTCCTCAAGTTGAATAAACTCACTTTCCTGCGGTCGGCAGTTTTGCCAATTGTCAAGAAGTGTCAGGGGTTCGGCTGCCGCGACCGTGAGGAAATAGGCCTTGATATAGTCTGTAATCGTCTTGTGATTGTCTTCTTGGAGCGCAAGCTCTTTTTGATCCAGGCCTGGAACTTTGACCCGGATCAGGCGGCTTTCTTGATTGAGCAGAAGAAAGTTGGTTCCATCAAGTGCAATAATGTGTTTTTCACGGTCGTGGTCGACGCCGAAAAAATCCTTGTGAACGAGAGCACAGCAGTAAAAGATCTTCTCATCTACCTGGTAATGGAGTCTGTAGAGAAATAGGTTTGGATAACATGAGAGTTTTGTGCGAACAGCCAGAACATTCGCTGCATCTGCAGGTGTATACTGGTCGTGATGGATAAGATCATCATCATCGAATGGCGGTGTCTGAAACAGCTCATTGATTCTGTTCCAAATTAATTCCACCAACCGACGAGACGGTTCGACAGTCCAGTCAAACAGCCAATTGCTGTTTTCGTCTTCGACGCGCCATTGAGAACCGTTTTCGGTGCCAGTCATCCCCGTCATTCCCTTCACCATATATAACCCCACCCTATTTGAATGCCTTGGATGGCGTTTGGCAAGGTGGGGTTGAGTGAAGGGGACGATGCGCCGATCAGGTCACTGAATGGGTCTGCTGCGATACCACTCGAGGATGTAGACTCGGAGGGCGCTGGAGAGGCCCTGGCTGGGGGCTGGGTTTTGCGGGTCCGTTGAGTTCGTCCGGTCGATCTCGGTGATCAGGGCACCGACGGACAGGCCCTGCGCGCCAGCGATGTCACGCAGGGCATCCCAGAAGGCCGGTTCCAGGGTGATGCTGGTGCGGTGGCCGGCAATGGTCACGGAGCGTTTGGAGGGGCCCGGCATGGCAAGCGCTCCGTGAGCCAAAAACAATGATCCGTCAGGCCTTGGGCGCGATCATGTCCTCGGGCCGCACAATGGCATCGAATTCCTCGCCGGTCACAAAGCCGAGCTTCAGCGCCTCATCGCGCAAGGTGGTGCCGTTCTTGTGGGCCGTCTTGGCCACCGTGGTGGCGTTGTCATAGCCGATCTTGGGTGCAAGTGCCGTCACCAGCATCAGCGAGCGGGACATTAAGGTGCCAATCTGGTCCTGGTTCGGCTCAATCCCGGCGACGCAATTGTCCGTGAAACTCACGGCGCCGTCCGCAAGCAGACGAGCCGATTGGAGCAGGCTGTAGATCATCACCGGCTTGAAGACGTTAAGCTCCATATGGCCCTGGCTGCCTGCCACGGTGACGGTGGTGTGGTTGCCCATCACTTGGGTGCAGACCATGGTCAACGCCTCACACTGGGTGGGATTGACCTTGCCCGGCATAATGGACGAGCCCGGCTCATTCTCCGGCAGACGCAGCTCCGCAAGGCCGGAGCGGGGCCCGGAGCCCAGAAGGCGAATGTCATTGGCGATCTTGAACAGGCTGCAGGCCACGGTGTTCAGCATGCCCGACATTTCCACCAGGGCATCATGGGCCGCCAGGGCCTCGAATTTGTTCTCGGCCGTGATGAAGGGCAGTTCCGTCAGGGTGGCCACTTCCGCTGCGAAGGCCTCGGCAAAGCCCGGCTTGGCATTGAGGCCCGTGCCGACGGCCGTGCCGCCCTGGGCAAGCTGGAACAGGCGGGGCAGGGCGGTCTTCACCCGCTCAATCCCATAGCGAACTTGGGTAGCATAGCCGGAAAACTCCTGGCCCAGGGTCAGAGGCGTCGCGTCCTGGAGGTGGGTTCGGCCGATCTTGATAATATCCGTCCACGCCTTGGCTTTGGCCTCAAGCGCCGTATGCAGATGGTTGAGCGCCGGCACCAGGCGATGGTGGATCTCCTCGGCCGCCGCGATATGCATGGCCGTTGGGAAAGTGTCATTGGAGGATTGGGAGCGGTTGCAGTGGTCATTGGGGTGGACCGGATCCTTGGACCCCATGGCACCGCCCAAAATCTCGATGGCCCGGTTCGAGATCACCTCATTCGCGTTCATATTGGACTGGGTGCCGGAACCGGTCTGCCAGACAACCAGCGGAAAATGGTCATCAAGGCGCCCCAGGACCACATCATCGGCGGCTTGGGCGATGGCGTCGGCAATGCGCGGCTCCAAATTGTCGAGGCTCTTGTTTGCGAGCGCCGCGGACCGCTTCACGATGCCGAGTGCCCGGATCAGGGGCTTCGGCATGGTTTCCGTACCGATCTTGAAATTGCCCAGGGAGCGCTGGGTCTGGGCCCCCCAATAGCGGTCCGCCGGGACCTCAAGGGGACCGAAGGAATCAGTTTCGGTGCGGGTGTCGGCCATGGTCATCCTCTTTGGTGAAGCTGGCATCGGCTGAAGGGGACAGGCGGCCGCCCGCATTGGGGCGCGCGCAAGCCCAGTTCAGGCGGCCCGTGGAGAGGGCCGGCACCAGACTGTAAAGCCAGGGGATCTTTAGGACAGTTGGGGAGGTGCCGCAATCGGCTCGCGTCTCGCGGATCGCCCAGGTTTCCAACGGACGCAGGGGCCAGCCGAGGGGCTCTGCCTCACTTTTTGCGCGAGGACCGGAAGGTATCGAGACTCACGACATCGGCCGTGGTTTCTCCCGCGTCATCTTCGTCGCCCGCCTCAGCCTTAGCCTCATCGGCAGTGGGCAGGACAGGGGTGTGCCCCTGACTTTCCGAACGCGGGAAAGCGAGGTGTTCGGGCGGTTCCAGATCGCCCTCGCCATCCCGTTCGAAGCGGATGCCGAACTGGACGCTGGGATCATAGAAGCTTGTGATGGCCTGAAAGGGAACCGAGAGACGTTCGGGGACCTTGTTGAAGCTCAAGGTGACTTCGAAATGATCCGGGCTCACATCAAGGCCGCTAAACTGGTGCTGGATCACAATAGTCATTTCGGCTGGGTATTGTGCTCTCAGCACGTCTGAAATCTCAACACCCTCAAATCCGGTCTGGAATGCGATGTAGAAATGGTGGCTGCCCGGCAGACCGTCATCACGAACCCGTTCCAGCGCTAGCCTCACGACACCGCGCAGGGCATCCTGTGCCAGATGGTGATAATTCATCAGGTCCTTTGCCATGGGTGCCGTTCCAGAAGGGGGGGACTGGGGGTCGCAAACTCCTAGCAGGGTAATGACCGCGCGAGGGATGTCAAACCGATGCGGTTCGCACGGCTGGACAGCAGGGAGACACGGGCCATGACGTCAGACGGTGTAATGGACTCGCCGGGCACGCACCAGCCGGCCCGAACGCCGGCGCCGCGCTCCGGTCAATTGGCCCGTTTTGAGCCCATGCCGGCCTTCACCTCCCTGTGGCGCCTGCTGCCCGAAATGCAGCGCACGACGCTGGCGGTCTGGACCGAGCCGACCTTCCGCAATCGCGTCATGCTCTACGAGAGTGGTCCCGTCCAGGCCCTCTTCCTGAGCGATCCGGACGGTCTGCGTCAGGTCCTGACAGATCCGGATACTTTCGGCAAGACGAGGGTCCAGGCGGAGATCCTCAAGCCGGCCCTCGGGGACGGTTTGCTCACCAGTGAGGGGGACCAATGGGCCTGGCAGCGACGGGCCATGCAGCCCGCCTTCAAAGGTTCGCAAATCCGGGCTCTCGTCCCCATGATGGGCCAGGTGATCCGCACGCGCCTTGATGCCTGGCACGATGCCGGCGGCGCTCTTGAAATCGATCTGCATCCGGAAATGATGGATCTGACCCTGGAGATCCTGTGTAATACTCTGTTCGCGGATCTCTCGTTCGATCGGGAGAAGCTGGGCGCGTGCATCACGGACTACCTGGACATTTACGCCCGGCCGGATCGCCTCACCCTCCTGGGCGTTCCCGGATGGGTGCCTCGGGTCAAATGGTGGCAGGCACGCTCCACGCTCAAGACCCTTCGCGCCATCATGGACGAGATTCTGGCGGACCGGCTGGCCGATCCGAGCCCGAAGCTCGACTTTCTCACCCGGCTGCTTGAAGCCCGGGATGAAGAAACCGGGCGGTCGCTGACCCACCAGGACGTGAAAGACAATCTGGCGACATTTCTGGCGGCTGGCCATGAAACCACGGCCGTCGCCCTGACCTGGGCCCTATATCTGCTGAGTGAATTTCCGTGGGCGGCTGAGCGGATCCGGGAGGAAGCCGATGCCGTTCTGGGTTGGACCGGGGGTGGCCGTGCGCAAGCCCGTGAGCCGGTGACCGGCGAACAGGTCGCCCAGCTCGTCTATACACGCCAGATCCTTGAGGAGGCCATGCGCCTTTATCCGCCCGTGCCGATGATGGACCGTCAGACGCGCCGGCCCGCCAGGGTTCTCGATCATGATCTGCGCAAAGGGGCCATTATCCTCATCAGTCCCTATGTTCTGCACCGGCACGAAACCCTGTGGCATGAGCCTGAGCGGTTTGACCCGGATCGCTTCTCGCCGGAGGCGGTCAAGTCGCGGGACCGTTTTGCCTATATGCCGTTCAATCTGGGACCGCGCACATGCATCGGTCTCAGCTTTGCCATGACCGAGGGTATCCTGGCCCTTGCGTTGATGGCCCAGGCCTTCCGTGTGGAAGCGGTTTTGCCAGGGGCTGCCATCACACCGGTTGCCCTGGTTTCCCTGCGCCCGAAAGAAGGCATGCCTGCACGCCTGATCGCCAGAGCATAATGA
>CAYUYV010000027.1:27573-37898 GCA_964449455.1 uncultured Alphaproteobacteria bacterium
GTCTGCGTGTGTCCCTCCGTCGCCCATAGCGTTTAAAGCTCCGACCTGGCAAATAGACATGCTCACGCCAACGCAGATCGAAGAATTCAAGGCGCGCGGAGTCTTGCGCGTTGAGCGCCTGTTGCCGCAAACCAAAGTCAAACGCGCTCGCGAGGCGCTGCTCCACTCTTTGGCGCGGCACGGACTTTGGCGCGATGGTGCGTGGCAGCTCGACCGGGAACAGCGGCCTGAATGGCCGGACACAGGGCCCAACGCAAAACGACTGGGGCAAAACGACTGGGCCTGCCCCCTCAATTGGAAGCATTGATTGAGGAGCCATCATTGCTTGACAGTGTTGCTGCGTTGAGTGGTGGCGCTGTTGACAAGACGGTGTTCGGCCAGCCTCACTTTCTCTTCACCTTGCCCAATGCGCCCGCGTGGTTTGTCCCGCCAAATATCTGGCATCTCGATGTTCCTCGGCTGGCGTGCAGCACACAACTCGGCGTGCAGTTGTTCGCCTTTCTCGACAAAGTGGAGCCGCAAGGGGGAGGGACGCTGGTCGTGGCCGGCTCGCACAGACTTCTCAACAGCGGGTGTTTCATTCGTTCCAAGGACGTCAAACGGCGCTTGGCCCGTGAGGACTTCTTCCGCACACTGTTCTGTCCGCAGGAGGATCGTGCGAGCGTTCTCGGTGTCTCCGGCAGGGTTGGCGATGTGGAGGTCGAGGTTGTTGAGCTGACAGGGACCCCGGGCGACGCTTATCTGATGGACTTGGGCGTACTGCACGCGCCTTCACCAAATGCGTCTGAGCGGCCACGCATGATGATGACGCATCGTTTCGTCCGTGTGGAATGTGCGGCCGAACTGTCGAAATGGACAGGGTGAACCTGTCGCGTTGGTCTCAGGCCGTCGGTTGCGCCGCCGCATCCGCTTCGGCAATCAAGGCCGCGATATCCTCCTCGCTTACGCCTTTTTCCCGCAAAGTGGCTTCCAGGGCAGCTTGGCGGGCTTCCATCATGGCGAATGCCGTCTGAACCTGGCTATAGGTGTAGCGCGGCGTAATGTGCTGGGGGCAGTTCCAGTCAAAGGCCTCGACAGTGAACACAAGAGCCCGTTCGATCCTGGCCGAATAGGCCGCATCGCGCACCCGTTCCACAGTGGCTGGATCGGAGGACGCCTCAACAGCCCTGACATGGGCCAGCATTTTAAGCCGTGCCTGGTTCGGATAATCCATGAAAAACAAGGCGACCCGGTCATCACTCGCGATATTCCCGAGACTGATATATTGGCGGTTGCCCCGGTAGTCAGCGATCGCGAGCTGTCGTTCATCAAGGATCTTGACGAAACCCGTCGGACCGCCACGATGCTGGATATAGGGCCAGCCCGTTTCCGATGTTGTCGCCATGTAAAAACTGTCCCGCGAGGCGATAAAGGCCGCCTCGTTCGGGCCCAGACTATCTGGCTCATTGCCTTCGCGAACATGGCGCGCATAGGCCGCCGCCCCATTGGCGGCCTGGGCCTTCAGGACATCGGGCGTGAAAGCGAGTTCGAAAAATCGGGATGTCATGACCGTTCTTCCTCCCCAAACCCATGAGGCTCGGCCCCATTGTTGCAGTGAAGCGCCACAAGGGCGTCGTTTTGAAGTGCTATAAGGGCCTCAAACGCACGGGATGGGGCCTGCCTTGTCATCCTTCATGGGCACACCGAACGGCACTCGGAGTTGGTTCTGGGGCAGATGAGAGGCACTCGACCCGGCTAAGCCATCAAGGCCCGAACCATCCGCCATCGGAGGTGGTTCTTCGGTCGCAAAGCGTCAAGACCTGTTGTGCCGCGATCGACCTTGCGCTCTCTGGATCGTGATCACCGCGCCTCTCGCTTTCAATCAAAGCGTGTCGCATCGGTTGGCGTCCCGTTTTGTGGGCCGGCGTCAGATGGAGATGCTTTCTCGATCCGACCGTTTGACAAGGCGCTTGAACGCGCCCGGTGTCATGTCCATCCAGCGCTGAAACGCGCGGCGGAAGGCCCGTTCATCCGAATACCCAACACGCACGGCAATATCTTCAATCGGGGTCCCCGGATCATCTACGATCAGGCTTTGTGCCTTGGCGGCCCGGGCTTCATCAATCATGCCCTTAAGGGTCTTGCCATGGAAGGCGGCGAAACGTTGAGCTGTGCGCAGGGACATATGGGCCTCAGCGGCTGCCCCATGGGCCGTGTAGTCACCAAGCTCAACCCGGCGCGCAACCGCCGCCGTGAGACGGGCGAGGGGAGAGGGACCGGTGCTCTCTCCAATCAGCCGGCGCCGAAGGTCGAAGTAAAGCTCCGTAGACTGAAAACGCTGACGATCGGCGGCGAAAGGCTTCATATCGAGCGCATCTTTGTCGAACACAAACATGGTCTCGCGGCCCCGCTCAAAGGTCGGTTTGATACCGAGGGCGCCCTCATAGGCATCATGGGGACCGGTCGCGCCAAAGGCGAAGGCCAGATCTGTCATGGGCAGTCGTTTGCCGAACGCCTCCCACAGCATGCGCATGATCATGACAGCGCCCGCCTCGCCGGCGATCTGCTCACCATCGCTCGCTGAGGCATGAGACAGGAAAAAGGCCGCTTTCTGGGAACTCTCATCAAGCTCGAAGGTGATGTGATCTCCCAAGATGAGGCAATTGCGGACAAGGAGCGACAGGGCGGCGCGCAGGTCCGGCGCGAAACGCACGGCATCGGCCAGACCGTCAAAAACCGCAAGATCTGCGGACCGTGCCATCTCCAGCGAGACCATCCGCCCGCTGTGCAGCCGGGAAAGCTCCGTCCACAGGGCATCCCGGACCGCGATGGGTAAGCGACCCTGTGGGACAATCAGTGCCATGATGGGGCGCCCAGTGACCGCTTCAATGCGATCCACGGACAACCCTTGCGACAAGGCAAACGCTACGGTAGACGCCACGGCGCTGCCATTCACTTGACCGGTGTCTGCGCGTTGAGCCATGTCCCACACCCACTCCGATTGTCGCACTAGATAAGTCGGACAATAGCCTATGCCGCGCCCCACGGCGACTGGCAAAAGTCGTGCTGCCAGCTTGCAACGACAAGTAGAAAATTATGGGCGATCGTTCCATGCTGCTCTGTCCCTTGGCTGGCCTTGCAGGTCTTTCGGTGCAAGGGAATCGGCCATGGGGACTACTGTCAGGCGACACAGGTGCGACGTGTGGGGATGATCACAGAATGGGGCTTTGCCCATGTGCTGCAATGAAATCACGGATGGCAGGCGCTACCCGCGTTTGAAGGTGATGACCGTGAAAGGTGGAGAAATGGCCGGCGGTGTCCAGAACGAGCGCGGCCCGATCCGTATCAGGAATATTCGAGCAGAGCCGGTGGGCCGCGAAAGTCTGGCCCGGTGCGGCCACATCATCGAGTGCGCCCTCAATCGTCATGAGAGCCGTCCGGCTCATCGCTTTGCAATCAACTGTCAGTCCGCGCCAAGTGAGGGTATGGCGGGGCAGGGCCCGTTCATGGAACACGTAACGGATGGTGTCGAGAAAGACTTCCGAAGGCAGGTCCATCAAGGCCGTGTAGGCATCATGAAACGGGTGGCGTTGGGGATCCATACCGTCATCGGCCATCAGTTTGGCGTAGAGTTCCCCATGGGCCTCAACATGTCGACCAAGATAGGCCATCAGCCCAAGGAACTGGGTTGCCGCCGGATAGACCAGTCGATTGGCTCCCGGATAATGGGCTGGCACGCGCGACAGGGTGAAGTTCACATACCAGGACAAGGAGTGTGACTTAATCAGTCTATTGACTGATGTCGAATTGACCAGCGGGTCGATCGGCCCGGCCAGGAGTATGAGTGCAGACGGAGCAGTGTCCGGAGTCGTCTGGGCCAGCAGCGCCGTGGCCGCCAGGGTCGGGACAGTGGCCTGGCATATGGAGATCACGCAGACATCTCCGTGGAGATGTGTCACGATGTCCATAATATGTTGAATACAGTGCTCAAATCCAAACGGCCCCGCCTCCTGCGGCACATGACGGGCGTTCAGCCACTCAACGACATAGACGTCATGGTCCGGCAGGAGGGCCAAAACCAGATCCGTCATCAGGAACGGAAAATGTCCGGAGAGGGGCGGGATGATCAGAACCCGCGGCTGGACACTCAACAGGTCCTTTTTGAAACGGGTCAGGACACAGAACGGAGTTTGGAGCACGTCCTGCTGCTCCACACCACTTCGTGTTGCCCCAAAGCGTGTGCTGTCAATTTCGAAAGAACGCCGGGCCGGTTGGTCCGACCCCGCCCCAAATGCGGCACAAAGACCCATAATGTCCGCACCAGCACGATCCAAGACCGTGGGAGGCGTTTCGGCCATGGTGGTCACCACTCGCCAGGCGATAATCTGACCGCACTTTGACAATCACGAGAACGTCATCAGGGATACGTTTTCCGCGTTGGAATGTCAATTTGTCGGGAAAGGGGATGACGAGAAATTCATGTCTGGCAGGGAAACACATGACCCACGCCATCAAGAAGACTATGCCAAAGAGCAACTGGTGCTGAGAACACAGAGCCGTCCAAAACGATGATGAACAGCATAACTGCGGGATGCGGTGGCCACGTGCCACCGCTCTCTTAAAGAGCCAACTAAAGCGCCATCTAAAGCGCCATCGCGTGGTTCGCCCGACAGGGTCAAACGCGTGACGTTTTCCGTCGACGGAAGATCCGCAACACCAGCGTAACAAGCACCCCGAAAAGGAGCAGGATCAAGGCCGCCACCGCGATGATGGTGACGAGATTTCGCTCAAGCAGGACCCTTGTGACGTTCTTGCCCACCTGGGCGACGGAGTCATAGTCAGGCGGTGTTTCAAGAACACCGACGCGGGCCGCATAGGCATCATAGTCTGCCAAGAGTTCCGCAAAGAGGTCCGGCAGAGTGCCCGAAAGGTCCGTGGTTTCCCCAGGATCCTGGGTCAGATTGTAGAGACGCCATTGGCCATCACCGAAAGGTGTCAGATTGCGGACAATCTTGTACTCCCCCTTATAGAGAGCAGCATTTCCGGAGATCTCCATCCCGATCGGCTTGTCCGGGCCATGGACAACTTCGGCCTCACCGGACAGCAGGGGCACAAGACTGGTGCCATCAATGCTCACGCTGTCCGCGGGGGCTGGGCCGGCGCCCGCAAGCTCAAGAATGGTCGGGGCAAGGTCGGTCACGACCGCCATGGCATCAATGCGCCCCGTCTGATCCACACCCGGGCCTGCCATGATCAATGGCGCATGCAGGCCGCCCTCGGAGGTGTAGAACTTGAACAGGGCACCGGGGGTTGAAGCCGCGCTGGCATATTCCGGGCCAATGAACCCGTAGCTGCCCTTTTCCCCGATATTCTCCAGGCCAAGATGGTAGCCATTGGTCGCGAACCACCAGGTCAGCCGCGGATCATCCGGATCGGATGGTTCGGGGCCATTGTCTGAGGTGACGATGAAAACCGTGTCCTCAAGCAGACCTTCCTCAGCCAGATGGTCAATGAAACGGCCGATATGGTGGTCCATCGCTTCCAGCATCCCGGCATTGACTGCCATGCGTGCCGCGAACAGTTCTTTTCGCTCCTCAGGCAGAGCATCCCAGTCCCGCAAGCTGGCATGAAAATCCGGCCTTCTTGCCCCGGGCTGGATGAAACCCAGGTCTTGGGCCCGGTCCCAGCGCTGGTTTTGAAGCGCAACCCATCCGTCCTTGTACGTATCGCGATAGTGAGCCGTGAACTCCGCTGGGGCCTGCACCGGAATGTGGATTGCCTGGAAGGGCAGATAGGCCAAGAACGGATCGCTCGCAGGCGTTGCGCCCAGATAGTCGATCATCTTGTCGACGATGAAGGCCGAGGAATAAAAATCCTCCGGCAGGTCCGCTGCCTTGCCATCCTCATACCACGGCGCATCGGCATAATAGGGGATATAGGATTTGTCCTCCCAATTATCCGCACCCGATGCATCAAGGGCAAAGGAGCGGTCAAAGCCGTGATCATTGGGCAGGGCGCCTGGTGTGCTGCCCATATGCCACTTGCCCACCATCAGGGTGCGGTAGCCCAGGGGCTTCAGGCGGTCGGCGATGGTGAGGACGCCGGGCTCCAGCTCCATGGTGTAGCCCGGCTGACCGACATGTTCGGGTGGCAGCACCTCCCGGATCGTCGCAAGGCCCGTACGGTGATTGTCGACGCCGGTCAGCAGCATGGCCCGCGACGGCGTGCACAGGGAAGACGTCCTGTATTGCGTGAACATTGCCCCTCGCGCCGCCAGGGCGTCGATATGGGGTGTGCGGGCCTCACCGCCATAGGCACCAAGATCCATAAAGGCCGCATCGTCGATCAGGATAATGACGAAATTGGGCTTGGCCCAGGCCCCGGAAACGGGGATGGACAGAAGAAGAGCGATCATCCACGCGCCCAGGACGCGCAGGCATGCATGGCCCCAATGTCTGTACGTCTGCAGGCCCGGCGTCATCAGCCCTTCAAGCACCCTACCCATCCACTCTCTCCCACCGTGTCTCAATCTGACGTCCACAAGCCCCGATAAACGCCTGTCGCGCGCGCCTGAGCCTGCCAAGGCACGCCATTTGGCCGATTCGGAGGTCGTGGGGGAAAGACGGGCTTGAATTCGCACCGCACGCCTCGGTTATCTCAACCGAACACTAGCGGCAAGTGGCGCTTGATAACAGAGACGAAACGGCCCCGTTGCCACAGCTTAAATGCGGCAATGACCGGCGCCCGCTACCCAACAATGGGGTCACCACGCGATGGGCCATTTCTACACAGAGTGTTATGAATTGTTGTGCTTGGACCCATTCACCCATTCTGCCAGGGCTTTGGAGACACGGCTGAAGGCTGGTTCAGGCACAGCAGCAGTCGAATGTCGCCTGCGGCGGCAATGGGCGGCGAGCGGTGGACGATCCCGCTTCCCGAACCGGCGCAGCTCCCCTTGAAGAGCGCCACGTCATGGGTGCTGAGACGCTCCAACGGGCCGTCGAATTGCTTTTGATCACGTAAGGCTTGTTCGGCATAGGTGTTCTGAACCCATTCGGTGGCCGGTCCGAGGTAAGTGGTGAGAAGCCTCGCCTCTACACAGTCTCTGTGGAATCGCCAGCATGCATCATGGGTCACGCGTTCCAGTCGCACGTCAACCAGATCGGTTCGGGCGATGGCGCAGAATGCCTCAGCCAGGTCTTCAATGTCAGCGACCAGCAGATCCCGCATGTCTCCAGAGGGCGTGCCGCACGCATCGAGCTTCGGGGCCATCGCCTGGCGGAGGTGACCGGGTTGGGCAAGCACACGCAGGTCCGGCAGATCGGATGGTTGAAGATCCTCCAGCCAGGTGTTCAGCGGGGTGGGCAGGGAGCGACGCCAGATCACAAGGTCAATGTCCGGCTGGGTGATGGCGGCAAGTCCGTCCGCGGCCTCGCACAGGGCGATACCCGCGGGCTGAGGACCGGTTTGCGGCTCGGGCAGATTTTCGACAGATGCAGATAGATGTGTCATGCCTCACCCACCCGTTTCCAGACTGGGAACGGGTCCTTCAATTTCTTCCAGGCCTTGATGTCCATGGTTTCGCCATCGCCGACCAGGCAGGCATCAAGCCGCTTTCGGATCGCCGCCTCATCCATATCAGCGCCGATAAACACGATTTCCTGGCGCCGGTCTCCGAAGACAGGGTCCCAGGTCTTGTCCATGAAGTCGCGCCATTCCGGTTCATCCGGCCACCGCTCTTTCGGCGCATTCGCCCACCAGAATCCCATTGCCTCATGGCGGACAATGGCGCCCGCCTGACTGATATTGCCGACCCATTCCGGGCGAGTTGCCAGCCAGAAATGCCCCTTGGCGCGAATGACCCCCGGCCAGGACGAATTGACGAACGCGTGGAATTTGAAGGGATGAAAGGGGCGGCGTGCGCGATAGACGAAGCTGCGCACTCCATATTCCTCCGTCTCCGGCACATGTTCCTCGAAGCCATAAAGTTCCTTGTACCATAGCGGATGCTGTTCGGCTTTATCGTGATCAAACCGGCCGGTGTTCAACACCCTGTCGAGGGGCGCGCGCGACATGCTGGTCTCAATCAAATCCGCGTCGGGATTGAGAGACCGGATGATCTTGCGCGCGGCATCAACTTGTTCAGGAGACGCCGCGTCGATCTTGTTGAGGATGATGACGTCGGCGAATTCGATCTGGTCAACCAGCAAACTGACCAGCGTGCGGTCGTCTTCCTCGCCCAGAGCCTCGCCCCGGTCGTTCAGAAAGTCCGTGGAGGCGTAATCACGCAAAAGATTGGCCGCATCAACGACGGTCGCCATTGTGTCCAGCCGGGCCACATCGAGCAGGCTGTCACCTTCCTCTGTGCGGAAATTAAAGGTTGCCGCAACGGGGAGTGGCTCCGAAATGCCTGTTGATTCAATGAGGAGATAGTCGAACCGGCCATCTTCGGCGAGGCGCCGGACTTCCTGGAGCAGGTCATCCCGCAAAGTGCAGCAGATACAGCCATTGGTCATTTCCACCAGCGTTTCTTCCGTGCGGCTCAGATCTGCGCCGCCGTCACGGATCAGCTCCGCATCGATATTCACCTCGCTCATGTCATTGACAATCACGGCGACCCGTTTGCCTTCCCGATTGTTCAGGATGTGGTTCATCAAGGTGGTCTTGCCGGCACCCAGAAACCCCGAAAGCACGGTCACCGGGAGGCGGGAATCGGCTGTGGTCGCTGCGGTCATCTGGTGTCCTACGTCTTGTTTGAGCGGGGGGGGGCGACTTGTCGTGGATAGTGATACAATGTATCACTTCGTGCAACACTGTAACGCCATCCTCAGGGGGCAGGATCCATGGCGCGTCACGCCCGCTCAAGCACCGCCGTGTCCAAGCCCGCTGTGTCCAAGCCCGCCGTGTCCAAGCCCGCCGTGTCCAAGCCCGCTGTGCGGGCCGGCCTTGATGCTGCGATTGCCGCGTGCAGGATACGCGGGGCGCAGATGACACCCTTGCGGGAGAGCGCCCTGGCAGCACTTTGGGCCTCGCATCGGCCCCTCGGTGCCTATGAACTGCGGGAAATTCTGGCATCGCAGATGGGGCGGGCGGTTGCCGCGCCGAGTATCTACAGAACGCTCGAATTCCTGTGTGAATATGGGGTGGCTGCCCGCATCGAAAGCCTCAATGCCTATATCGCTTGTGCGCGCCCTGAGCATGACCATACCTCCGTGTGGTTTGTTTGCGAACAATGCGGTCATGCAACTGAGGTCGCGAATAAGAAGCTGGAACGTCTGCTTGCTGCCGATGCTGAAAGCCTCGGCTTTGCCATTGACCACCATACTGTTGAGCTTTCAGGCTCCTGTGCCGAGTGCCGGGCGTCAGGCACATGACCAGCGCCCCTCCGCCTGCAGACGAGACGGCCGTTCAGGATTGGGCGCTTAGCCTCAACCGTGCCGATCAATCGGTGGAGACCATAGAGCTGCGGCGCGGGCTCAGCCTGATCCTTAGCCGTTTTGACCCGGGCGAAGCGCGTGTGTTCAGTTTTGCCGAGCCCGAAGATATGTTCGGCTTCGGATTTCATCTGAAGGATGGGGCACAGTTCAGTGTGGAGACCATGCCCTTTGAAACGCGTGCCTTGGATGTCTGGGCGTGCGCGATGCCGCGCGGTTCGGTATCCCGGTTTGTTCTGCCGAAAGATGGCTTCCGAACCGTTTCAATGCGCTTTGATCCGGCCATCGCCGAAGACTATTTCGATGGTGGCACGGCGCTTCCGCGCAGGGCTGGTGACATCCTCAAAACGGGTCGCGAGGACGCCGGCATCGCCCAGTTGTCGTCCATGGGGCCGGCCGCAGCGGCGCGACTGAAGTCCATGTTCACGACCGGCTATGGGGGTGCGGCGCGACGCCTCTATCTTGAATCCTGTGCGCTTGAGCTTATCGCCGGCCAGATCGGCGGCTTCGGGCCACATGGTGAAGACGCCTTTTACGGAGGGTCTCGCCACCATGAAAGAGCCATGGCAGCACGAGACTATCTTGACCGGCACTATCGAAATCCACCAACGATTGCCGAACTGTCACGACTTGTGGGAACCAATGAGTTCACCTTGAAACGGGTCTTCAAGGAAATGTTCGGTACAACGATTTTCGCCCATGTCTCGCAGCGGCGAATGGAGCATGCTGAATTATTACTCCGCCAGGGGATGACCGTTTCAACGACAGCGCAAGAAGTCGGCTATGAGTGCGTGCGGTCCTTTTCCGCTGCGTTTCGGCGCCGGGTCGGTCGGCCACCGAGCACCGTGCGCCGCGCAGGCCGCTAGTGTCGTGGATCAGAAGTCCGCATGAGAAGTCCCGGCACGTCCGTCT
>CAYUYV010000028.1:0-8771 GCA_964449455.1 uncultured Alphaproteobacteria bacterium
AGGCATTCGCGACCGAGCCCGCCGATCATGCGGGCGAATTCCTGACCCGCCACACGAGGGCGCCGAGCCAGAAGACGATGCACCTTCCGGAGAAGGCGTTGCACTCGTGGTGCGACCGGGCCAATTGCATCCCTCAAGCGGCGCACTCCTGACTCAAACGGCCGAACCGTTCTATCAGCATCTGCAGCATCTGGCGGATCAGCCCTGCCCTGCGGCGCTGCCTTTTAAATAGGGTCTGCTGGCCGAAGTTCTGCTCGCCAAAGCCCTAAGCTTTTTTCGTGAAAGCAATGGCCGCCATGACACATCTGTCATGGTTAATCCTCCGTCATGCGCTTGGTGCCTCATGGCTTTGGGCTATTCGGTTTTAGGGGGACGCCCTAGAAGGTTATCTGATAAAAGGACGGATGCTGTTGATTGGGGCAGCCATGGATGCGCATGGGTTGTAATCGAGTGGGGCCGGCGGAGATCTGTATGATCACGGAAGATTTGTCACGGAAGCAACAGAGCGACCAAAGCGAAGAACTCGCAAATGTATCTTTAAATGAAACGAAGAGTTCGACGCGGCCCTACCGCCTGGTGTGGTTTCAGCATTTCCACAAAGCCGGTGGCTCCTCAGTGATCGAGCTCGCGCAGGCGAGCGGGGAACGATTTTACCCTGCAAATGCCAATGGCAATCCACTCGATGAACATGGCAAGACCATTCCACTCTGGCAGTTTGACGAGCAAGCGCTGATTGAGTTTGTCGACTCGTGTGAGGAACAAGGGGTGACGTTTGTGGCGACTGAGTGGGGCTCGCCGGACTTCCGGGCCTTGGCGAAGGATCCAAGAGTGGTGAGCGTGACCTGTCTGCGGGATCCGTTCTCTAGGATTATGTCATGTTATCAGTTCGACATGCACTATGCCTTCACGACGGCCGTCTCCATCTTTGACTATTACGATCATCATTCTCTGGCATTTCGTCAACGCGATTACCACGTCAATAGCCTGGCGGCCGGCACGGGCCTGTCCCATGTTGCTGGCTCGCAGGGTCTTACACGCGCCAAAGAGAATTTGGCGGCGATCGACCATGTCGTGGTGCTGGAAGGCAAGCATCCATTCCGGAAAATTGTGGAGGCGCTTGGCTGGCTGGATGTATCCCCGAAAGCCAACGCCCGCCGCACGCCAGCGCGTATGTTCGCGCGCGCCATTCTTCGCGGCAGCTGCTCGGCGCTCAACAACGCCATATGGCTCAACATTACCTATCGCCTGCGCGATCAGGATGCGTTCAAGCGCCATTTCGAAGCTGTAAATGGTCGCGATGCGGACTTGTTTTCTTATGCGCGTGACCTGGCTGCTGCGCGAGACAGTGCCGCACAATCCGTAAACGGCGGAACCAAAAAGGCCGGTGCGGCGGCCACGTCCTCAGCGTGATGGTGAGAAGGGCGCGCGGCTGCCGGCGGCCGCGCGCTAACGCCCTCAGCTCGTCGTGGCCGTAGAGCGCGGCCGGAACAGGCGCTCAATGAGTTTGGACCGGCTCTCCGGCGAGCGTTTCGTGAAAACAAGCTGCTTGCGGGTCTCGCGCGGCACCATGCACAGCAGCAGTGCCCAGCCGCAATTGGCCACTTTGAGCTTTGTCGGCAGGTGGGACGCCGTAATCCGCCGGCAAAAATCAAGCGCCGTTGACAGGCTGGCACGCCGGCCTTGCAGGACCGTCGTCATCAGCTCACGCTCCAGCGCATAGGCGGTCCCTTTCGGCGAGATATGCTGCACGTCATCCGTACACCGGCGTGCATCTTCCCAATTGCGGAAGAACTGGGCCAGCTCCTTAGACAGGAGAGCCACACTCGGCCTTCCCCATTGGGAAACATTGCTGCCATGCACCCGATATCGCGCCAAGGCTTCGTCAATGCTGATGATGTCGCCAAAGTAGGGTGCAATAAGAGACGGAGTCTGATCAATCCAGTCACGCGGCTTGAACGTCTCAAGGCGGAGGGAGTCGAGATAGCTGGCCTTGAAGACATTGCCGCTTGTCGGCGGCGTGATGTAATAGCCAAGCTTGTCGTTATCGTCCCTCATATCGGCGCTGGAGTAATTGGGTGGATAGGCCGGGAACGACCCACCCGTCGGAACGCCTTCCGCATTCATGGATTGCAGCCGGAACTGAACCTTGACCGGGTCGGATTCCAAGGCCGGAAAAAGAATTTGCGTCAGATGCGGCTCAGCCACATCATCGGCATCCAAGAAATACACATAATCTGCTTGTGATTCAGAAAGTCCGCGAATAAAAGCCCCAAGTTGCCCACCATTGGGGATGTCCAACAGGGTTACGCGATCTTCATATTCACGCAAAACATCAAGAGAATTGTCTGTCGACCCGTCATTTACAACAATGATTTTATTGAAGGGTGGCGATTGCACAAGCAGACTATCGAGCGTCTCCCCGACATATTGTGCGTAATTATAGTTGGCAACGATGACGTCAACGATCGGCCCATTGGTTGACTGCATGGGTGGTGCCTATTCTGGATGTCGCCTTAAACGCGCCTTATGGCGGGCGACTGATTTTCCTGAGAGATTATCTTGGCATCTATATCGTTCGCCCGTGCATCGCGCAAGCTGTGCGCAGGCCTTGTGGCGCTGGATGGGTTGCCCAAACCCGCGAGAAACCTGAGCACAGATGCCGGCGCCCCAAAATCCAATGTCCGCGGATTACCCTGCTTGGAGGGCCAGCTCCGACCGGGACCGATTGTGGCCGACCTGGCCCATGGTGATGGCGAAGAGGACGAGCGAGCGGGTGGCGTAAATCGCAGCATAGCCTGCCATGAAGGTCAGGAAGCTCCATCCGAGCAGCCAGGCTGCGCCAGCCCAAAGGGCCAGGATGGTTAACGCGATGGCAGAGGTGCTCGCCAAGAGCGAGTAATTCGCTTTGAACAGGTTAACGGTTGCGGAGCAGATATGCAGAGCTCCAGCGGCCAGAAAGCCGACCATTGCGCCTCTCACGATGGTCGGCACCAATGTTTGATCGTCCAGCAGCACCTGGAACACCAGATCGCCGAAGACGGTCACCGTGACGGACCCAACAGAGACCACGAAAAAGGAGAGGAGCAGCATCAGCGCGATCATGCGAAATGCGCCGCGTGTGTTGCCGGAATGCAAGGATTGGGTGAGCACAGGAGACAGTGCCTCATTAATGGCGTGGTGCCCACTGATCCCGAACCGGGTGATCTTGAAGAAAATATCGAACGCAATCAAATCGCGTGGGTCACGGCTGATGAAGGGAATAATGAAATATGGAGAATTATAGGTGAAAAACTCCAGGAGGCCATAGGCACTCGCCAGTTTCACTTGGCCAACACGCGAGCTAATGAATTGCTGAAAGTTCACTCTGAGCGTTGTGAGATTGAGCCCGAAAATACGGAAGAGAATTGGCAGGAAAACCGCAAAAACAATCACCCAAACCAGTAATGCGAGGAAGACAAAATTGACATAAGAAAAGCCGATCAGCATCAAAAATGGGAGTGCAACGATAACGATGCGCCTTGCGAACTCAACACTTTCAAACAGGATGAAATGATCACTGGCCACCATGGCAATGCGCAGCAGTGTCCAAGGCAATGCCAGCACCATAACCAACAGGTGAACAGCGAATCCGATCCGCAAGTCTGGCGATCCAATCGACGCAAAAACCAACACGAAGTAGAAAATGATAGGCGCAATGATCGCGATCATCCCGTAAATAAACAGGGATGTAACAGCGAAATTTGCCTCGTCCTCCAGCCTGTTTTCGAGGAATGCGTGACGGACACGGGTGTAAAGAACTGCAGACAAGCCCAGATCGGTCACCAGAACATAGGCGCCGACGGCCGTTGTGATGACAACAATCGAATAATCCGCCAAATCAAGGACGCGAACGAGGGCGAAGACTTGCGCAAAGCCCCATGCGCCAGCCAAAGCGACATTTCCAGCTTTCAGAAACAGATATGTGACTTGTCGCAGTTTGGTCATCTTCGCCCGTTTCTTGCGCGGGAACTTCGCCCGTTTCTTGCGCGGGAAGATGACGCACAAGCCGCCAAGCGCCCACACTGTCTGACATTCAGGACAGGTCCGCGTGCCTCCCCCGATCACCACATTTGCGTCCGCCGTCCATGATGGCGAACACATCATAACTCTGCCGCAGAGCACAGTGTGTTCCGGCGAAGGCGCTGTCTAGAACGTCATATATGTTCCGTCAACGCCGCTGCCTGGTTGGGAGACCGGGCGGCGGTAAGGGAATGCTGATCGAGTAAAGCTCGCAAAGTATTCTATTTTAGCGCAATGCAACCCAATTGAACCGAATACCTCGCGCCTCTCATCGGCCGAACCATAGCGGGCTCGCGGGTCGCCTTCAACAACAGGCTTGTCAGTGCTACATAAAATCCCGCTTGGCGGACCTGCCGGTGGCGTGCAATGTTTCGGACCACAAGCCTTTCGACCACGCCTTGAGCGTGCTGCTGAAAATCTCCTCGCCCAAAGGGAGCAAATACGGAAACGTCATGAGCGGTGTAAGGCCAGCGGCCATTTCCGAAATGCGGCTCGTTCACGATCGGCAGGCTTTGGTCGTCGTGTTCGGGCTGCTTGTGGCGACGATCCTGACCATGCGCTTCGGCTATGTTCCGGGCGCAACGCCCTTGCCCGTGTGTCTTGCCGCTGTGCCCGCCGTTGTCTGGCTGTCTGTGGCCGCGGGCATTGCCCGTTTCGACGTTGTGGGGCTGATATTCTATTTGGGTGTCGTGGTCATTGGCACACTGAGTACCTTCTTTTTTCCCGAGACGGGCAGCTTGTCCTCGTTCTTCCTGCTCCTCGTTCTCTACTCTCCTTTTGTTTTGTTTTTTCCCGTTCATCCACAGACATTCGAGGTGTTCAACAACTGGGCGATCAGGGTCGCGACCATTCTTGCGGCACTGGGGATCGTTCAGTTCCTGCTTCAGTTCGTCCTTCCGCAGAGGGAGCTTTTGTTCAGCTGGCGCTTTTTCGTGCCCAGTGTCTTTCTGGTTGAATTTAATTCTCTTAATTATCTGTGGTGGGGCGCTTCAACCCTCAAAGCGAATGGGTTCTTCTTCCTTGAGTCCGCCATGTTTGGCATTTTCATCGCCCGCTATCTGGCCCTGGCGGTCGCGAATGGTGGGAAGTGGATTTCCTGTGCGGTCATGGCGGGCGCGTTGCTGTTAAGCTATTCGGCTACGGCTTGGATGACCTTCGCTGTGTTTGTGATGCTCCACTTCGTGAACGTGAACAATTCGCGTGAGCTCGCCCAGCGCATCGGTCTGGGGATAGCCGGCCTCGTCGGTATTGTTCTTGTGTTTTCGTTCCTGCGCGAACCGCTCCATCTTGATCGATATCTCGACAGGGTGACCGAATTGACAGAAAGTCAGCCGGGAAGCAGTGGTGCCCAGCGCTTTAATATTCCGATCCAAAATACGATCAAGTTCCTCAACACGGCCGAAGCGCCCAAGATCCTGATCGGGAACGGGCCGGGCAGTGTCGAACTTTTCATGCATGTGTCGGGAACATTCGGTAACGCGCCCACATGGTCTAAACTAACCATTGAATATGGTTTGTTGGGCTTGATCATGTTCAGCCTGCTGATGGCGCGAGGCATTATGCGGGCGCAACTTTATATCCCCATCTCCGTGATGCTGCTGGTGGAGATGATGGTGATTTCGCCGGGCATGCTCGTGCCGGCCAATGTGAGCATTTTGTATCTTGGGTTTTGCGCCCTAACGCCGACGCAATCCGTAAGGCCCCTGCGCCGTCGGCGCCTCGCGCGTCCGCGCGCCCTTGCTCCCATGGTGGACGGCACCCCAATGCCCGCCGGACCCAATCCGGCAGGCGCAACGGTATAAGGATCCGCCCGGCGGAAGATTGCGCGCGAGCCCGCCTGGCTCAGCCACCCGTCTCGCGTATGCAACACCTGCGGGCACGAAAACATTACATGATGCTTATCGCCTTGCATCTCCATTTACAGGAATTCATACTCAAGCCTCATTCTGCTAACCATAGCCTGTACGCCGCAATGCGCCGCAGCGGAATCCGCTCGTAGACATACATTCGTGGACATAGGGCAATCTGTCTTACGATGTCTAAAGCGGTTCTGTGGATATGGGCGTTGCGCTCCGACCCCGCCGACGCTACAGCTACGCTTCCATGGTGCGGCTGGGTTGAGGTTTGTGGCCCGATGTGTCGTTAGACGGCGGTCGTTATATGATGATCGCCAGATAATGATCGGTAGATGACGATCGTTTGACGATGATTGGGCGGGGGATGGGTCGGCGAATGATTGGTTCGCGGAAGTTTGCGCGCGCCGGACGCTGCCGGTGCCTCCAAGTTTGGTGGGCTACCCAATGAATCGAGCGATTATTCCAGTAAGTCCTGATCACAATGCTCCGGTTTCGGTGACACGCAACGAGCCAATGGGCGCAGAGCCGAGCGACGGGATCGACCTGTCGGATCTCTGGGGCGCTTTGAACAGGCGTTGGTTTTCTATTGCGATCACGGCGGCCATCGTGTCGGCCGCGCTCTTCGTCTTCGCCCAGTCGCAGCCGCCTCGTTACACGGCCACCGCAACGACTGGGGTTCGGGCAGTCCAGGATGACGTGCTCGGCGGACGTCAATCAAATGTCAGAGACCAGGCCCTGGACTCGGCTGCGATCGACACCGAGCTTGAGGTCATGCGCTCAAGCCGGGTTCTTGATGCCCTGATCGAGCGATTGGACGAGATGGCGCATCCTGCCTGGATCGCGGAACGGGCATCCATCGAGAAATCCGCTGACTCCGACGCTCCTGCAGAGCCCCAATCCGCGTCCGAGGCGGACACGTCTGGGGGGATTTCGCCGGCCGTCAGGCGGTGGCTCTCGGATGCCTTTCAGATCCGCCGTGCCGGTCTGACCTATGCGGTGGAAATTGCGGCAACGGCCCATGACGCTGAGTTTTCCGCGATCCTGGCCAACAGTTTCTATGATGTGTACACGGAAGTCCGGGCAGACATCCGGCAGGAAGAGGCGCAAGGCCGAAATTCCTGGCTGGGCGATCGTATTGCCGTTCTGCGAAATGACGTTCTCAAGAAAGAAGCCGAAGTCGACGAATATCGTGCATCGACCGGACTGTTGTCCTCGGGAGGCAGGTCCCTGACGGAGCAGGTTTTGGCCGGCGCGCAGACCTCCGTCGCGGACGCCAAAGCTGATCTTGCGGCCAAGCAGGCGCGTTTGGATCAGGTGCAATCCGAGGTTAGCGGGGTCAGCACAAGCGACACCAAAGCTGCTGGCCTGACCAATGTGCTGAACTCCCAGGTGGTTCGCGAATTGCGCTCCCGCGCCGCGGATGTGGCCCGTCGCAAGGCGGAAGTCAGGGAGAGTTACGGTCCCAAGCACCCCGCCGTGCGCAGCGTCCTCGCCGAGGAGCGTCAGATTAAAAGCGAAATCCAGCGCGAGATGGATCGGATCATTTCCAATCTGGAAGGCGAGGTGGAAATTGCTCAGCTTCGGCTGACATCCCTTGAGCAGCAGCTCGATGACGCCATGGACCGCGTGGTGGAGAGCAATCAGTCCGAGGTGCGCCTCAGGGATCTGGAACGCGAGGCGTCAGCGGCCCGGGATGTTTACGAGCGCTACCTGGAGCGTCACCAGTTGGCGGTTGACGAGGAGCTGCTTTCCGACGCCGGAATTTATTTGATCTCATCGGCGCGTGAGCCGGACGCTCCAAGCTGGCCGAACACGACACTGGCTTTGGCGATGTCTCTGGGGCTTGGCGCCATTGCCGGAGCGGCGGTCGGCGGCGGTCTTGAGCTGCGTGACAACACCCTGCGCAATCTTGACGAGGTTGAGCGGCGCTCCGGATATACATGTGTGGCGGCTCTGCCTTTCCTGGAAGGTCGGAAACTGCGCAAAATCCACAATGATAACGAGCGCAATCCAGCCGGTTTTCTTGCGGAAAATCCCCTCTCGGCCTATGCGGAATCGGTGCGTGTTCTTCACTCAGCGCTGGTCCATAGCGATCTTCCGATCACCGTTGTCGCCATGACATCGGCATTGCCGAATGAGGGTAAAACCTCCACGTCCCTCAGCCTGGCGCGTTGCGCCGCCATGAGTGGGCAATCGGTCGTGCTCGTGGATTGCGATGAGCGTCACCGCGGCTTGAGCCGAAATTTCAGCACCAATTTCTCGGCGGAAGATATGCCCGGATTGCTTGAGGTGTTGAAAGGGGAAGCAAACATTGCCGATGCCATCCGTGAAGATCCTGCCGGCACCCGCGTGCATATCCTGCCTTTCAATATTGTCCATTGGAAAGGCTTGAAAGTCGAAGACAAGTATAGTGGGATCTTCGGCGTCGGGTCCTTTAGTGATGTTATTGACAATCTCAGATCGAGATACGATCTGGTCATTCTGGATTGTGCGCCTGTTCTTGCGGTCGCCGAGACCCGCAATCTTGCGCGCGTGGCCGAGACCACGCTGATGGTCGCAAGATGCCGCCAGACACCGCTCCGGGCTCTGCAATCTGCCTTGCGCCAGGTGGAAGCTGCGGGCGGGGCAACTTTTGGGGTTGTTCTAAACAGTGTGCGTCCTGGAAGTGCTGGATATTCCGATCCGCTCTATTACCAGGAATATATGAAGCACTATTACACGACCTAAACCGTCCTGTGCTGAAAGGCTCTGGCGCTGGCAAGTTTAAATGCGGCGCCACTCCCTTTCAGGAGCTCTGTCGCCCGGCATCGAATTTGGCCGGCATCGAATTCGGTCGGCGTTGCATTCGGCCAAAGA
>CAYUYV010000028.1:8871-37485 GCA_964449455.1 uncultured Alphaproteobacteria bacterium
CCGGCATCGAATTTGGCCGGCATCGAATTCGGTCGGCGTTGCATTCGGCCAAAGAAAATCTCAGTTCAACTGCAAGAGTGCGCGGTGTCAGGAAACGACGCCGCGCACGCTTTCGATGGCATGTCGGAGGCGCTTGCCATCCTGGTCCCAATCAAATTGTTCGGACGCGACCGCGAAAGCGCCTTCCTGCATCTCGTTCAGCCGATCAAAATCATTGATCACAGTGCAGGCTTCCTTAGCCAGATCATCCGCATCCTGAGCCGAAAGCACAAAGGGTTGAAGTTCCTCGGCGCCAGCGAGGGACCCGTCAATCGCAATAATGGGCAGCCGGCGGAACACATAATCCAGCAGTTTCAGTTTAAAGCCGCCCCCCGTGCCTTCGGCGACGATCCCAATCCGCGCATCCGCTAGGGCGCTCTCGATATCATCAACAAAGCCGCGAAACCGGGTCGCGCGGAGACGGCCTTCCCAGCGGTCCCGGAGCTCTTCGGGCACGTCGCCGATGATTTCAAGCTCGATATTATGTTCAGCAAACCGATGGTCAGCGGCTCTTAGAAAGGTCTCAAGATTCAGCTGCTTTGCAACCCAGCGGAACGACCCAAGAATAACGGCCTTGCGCGGCACCGCCTCCGTAATCCGCCGCGCGCCAACGCGGGGCCCATCATAGCCGGGGCGGAGCGTGATCGGCGCGCATTTCGTTTTCGTGCGCGCCAAGGCGGCTGCATCGGCCGCCGTGATCGCGGTCACGAGATCCACCTTCTGCACCAGCCGGCGCTCAAAGGACGCCATCTTGAAAGCGTTGAGGAGAAGGGCGGCCCGCTTGAGGGGATTGCCCTTGAAATCATCCGCAAGCTGCCACCACAACGAGGACTCGTGATTGTGGGCAACGTAGATGATCCGAGGGCTGTCAGTCCCCTGGCGGAGTGCTTCGTTGAGCGCCCAGCCAAGACCGTAGTGATCGAGCACGATCACATCGAAGGCGCCCGTGCGCAGCCGCTCACGGAGCTTTTGTCTGTAGGAGCTCGTCGCGTGCCGGGCGGTCTCAAGGGGCAACATCGAAAGCAGGGAGCGGCTCCGAGATCGCGGCGCCCCCTCGACACCCCGCCAGGCGAGGTTGGGCAGGGCGTCCTGCCCGGCATTGGTTGAGGGGGCGGACAAGCCGAGAACCTCAACCTCGACGCCGGAGCGCGCGAAAGCCTGGGCAAGCCGCACGCTGTAGACGGAGTCGCCCGCATCCAACCGCGTTGGAATCTGACGCATGAGCCAAAGGCATCGCAAAGCGTTTGATGTTTCGGATGTCACGGAACCTCCCGCCTCTCGACCGCGTGCAGTCATGTTCAAGCCGTCACCAGAGCGTTGGGCGCCGTCCCCCGAAGCCCTCCTGTCTGGCCTGCTGCCTGTCTGGCCTGCTACCTGTTTGGCCTGCTACCTGTTTGGCCTGCTACCTGTTTGGCCTGCTGCTGGGCCCGCCAGATGTTGCCTCAGGGACACGTCTCATCATGTGTTCGTGCCGATAACGCCGCCAACGGCCAAAAAGGCCATGACCCCTAGAATTGTCAGTACCTTGTCACATATCGCGATTTCTTGTGCAAGAATGGGCGATCTGCTAATGTCTGGCTCTCATCACATATGACGCACAACCATTACCGCCAGTGGAGGATTGTCCGGTGGCTATGCGGCCGCAAAGGCTAGAAGAGACCGCAAGGATGCCGATCAGCGACGCGGATGCCGCTCGCTTTTTGCTCCAGGCGCAATTCAGCGCCACACCGCAAGATATTGGATTGGTACAGTCACTTGGGTATGAAGGCTGGCTGGCGCACGAATTTGATCGCCCCAGGAGCCAGACGGGATGCGCTTGGCTGGACGAGCGCGACTATAATGTGTTCACGAAGGAACAAGAGTCCTTCAAAAATCAAGTATTCGCGCCGCGCTTTGGCGATCACATGATCTGGAACCAACTTCTGACCGCGCCCGACCAGATGCGCCAGAGGCTGGCTTTTGCCCTTTCTGAATATTTCGTGGTTTCGCTCTCCTCCATAGATGGCTTTTGGCCGCCCTATGTTATCGCGGCCTGGTGGGATCTTTTGGTTGATGGTGCCTATGGTGATTTCCGTGACTTGCTTGAAGGCGTCAGTCTGAACGCCGCAATGGGCATTTATCTCAACACCCATGGAAATCTGAAAGAAGACCCCGCAACCGGGCGTATGCCGGATGAAAACTACGCCCGCGAAATCATGCAGCTTTTCACCATCGGACTGGTTGAGCTCAACCAGGATGGAACCGAAAAGAAAGATGCCTCCGGCGCGCCGATCGAGACCTACACGCAAAGTGACGTGACAAATCTTGCCCGGGTGTTCACCGGCTACGCCCATGACGAAACGCGCACGGTCAAGACGCGGGTGGACTGGCTGCCCTATCCGGTTCCGGATCAGTCCTTCGCCAAAGTCCCGATGCGGCTCAACCCGCAAAATCATTCCTCCCTGGCCGTGGACTTTCTCGGCCTTCATATTCGCGAAGGGATGCGCGGGGAAAAGGCTCTGCGGCTCGCGCTTGATCATTTGGCGAACCACCCCAATGTCGGCCCGTTCTTCTCCAAGCAGATGATCCAGCGCCTTGTCACCAGTGATCCGAGCCCGGCCTATGTTGCGCGGGTGGCCGGAGTATTCAATGACAATGGCCAAGGCAAGCGCGGCGACCTGAAAGCCGTTTGGCACGCCATTCTCACCGATCCGGAGGCCCGTCGGCAGCCCGATCCGCAACGGCCGACCGTGGGCAAGCTTCGCGAGCCCGTGGTCCGGTGGGTGCAATGGGCGCGGACCGTTGGCGTGGAATCGGAGACTGGCGCGTGGGAGATTTATGACCTGTCCCGCAGCGACTATGCTCTGGGTCAAAGCCCGTTGCGATCGCCCACCGTGTTCAATTTCTTCCGGCCAGACTTCACACCGCCGCATACGGCAATGGCTCAGTCCGATATGCCGGCTCCGGAGTTTCAGCTCCATGATGAAGCCTCAACAGCGGGCTACATCAATTTCATTCAACGCACGACCCGCTCCGGCTACAAGGATGTCAAGCCGACCTATCGCGACCTTATCCCCATTGCCCATGATGCGGCCGCAGTCGTGGACTGGCTGGATTTGCACATGACGGCCCGGCAGCTGTCACCCGGAACCAGGGATGTCATCGTGAAGGCTCTCGCGGCCCAGGGCATCGCTCCCAACAGCTCATGGGAGACAAAGCGCGATCTGCTCGCCACAGCCTGCCTCCTTGTCATGAGCGCAGTGGATTATCTCATTCAAAAGTGATCGGTGAGGGCTTACATGCCGGCCAACTTCTCTTCAACGCTGACGCGCCGCCTGCTGATGACCCGAGCTGCCCAGCTCGGGCTGGCGGCCTCGGCAACACCACTCGCCCTGTCCCTTGCGGGCGCGGGCGATGCCACAGCGTCGGACGCCAAGGATTATCGCGCACTTGTGTGTGTGTTCCTTCAGGGCGGGAACGACTATGGCAACACGCTCATTCCGTATGATCCCCAGAATTATGCCCACTATTTCCGGATCCGCGGCGGCATGCCTGCCGAAGGCGGCATCTCCATCGCCCGGGACCAGTTGACGAGCACGGTGCTCCGCGCGGCGGGTGATCAGGTGCTTACGGATGATATCCGCTATGCGCTGCACCCCAATCTGCGCGCGACCAAGGCCCTGTTCGATGCCGGCCGCGCCGCAGTGGTGCTCAATGTCGGTCCACTGATTACCCCATTGACGCGCGCGCAATATGAGTCCCCCAACAGGGCGCTCTATCCCCTGCCGCCGAAACTCTTCTCCCATATCGACCAGGAAGTCGCGTGGCAGATTGCCGACACGGCAGATGACTCCGAAGGCTGGGGCGGACGGCTTGGCGATCTGGCGCTCGATGCCAATGGGCGCTCGTCCCTGACATGCATTTCAGCGGCAGGCCATGCGGTCTTCGTGTCCGGCCGCCACGCCAACCCCTATAAGATCGGCCCGTCTGGCGCCATTGACGTCAATGCTCTAAATGCCTCGCAAGGGTCATCCGGGGCCATCTCAGAAGCATTGCGGGCCGTGATTACCGGGACGAGCAACCATCCGCTGGAGCATGAATTTGCCAAAGTGACAACGCGTTCCATTGAGATGGAGCGCGTCGTGAACAGCGCCCTGGCCCAAGTGGAGCTGGAGACCGCGTTTCCCGCTGCGAATGCCGACAATCAGCTTGCCAAGCAATTGCGGGCCGTTGCCCGTCTCATAGCGGCGCGCGACATTCTGGGCATGCGCCGCCAGGTGTTCTTCGTCTCCCTGCCCGGTTTCGACAATCATGACGGCCTGATGAAGAACCATCCGGTGCTAATGTCCAAACTCGATGATGCGGTGGCGTCTTTCTATGAGGCGATCGTGGAACTCGGCGTCGAACAGCAGGTTACACTGTTCACTGCATCGGATTTCGGGCGGGCACTTGCGCCCAATGCGGACGGGTCGGACCATGGTTGGGGGGGGCATCACTTCGTCATTGGCGGCGCGGTGAATGGCGGACGGTTCTACGGCCGCGCGCCCCATGTCTCGATTGAAACCGATGACCAAGTGGGTCAGGGCCGGCTCTTGCCCACGACAGCTGTCGATGAGTATGCGGCAACCCTGGCGCGCTGGTTCGGGGCCTCGGAGGGGGATCTGAAGGACATTTTCCCGAATATCGGCAATTTCTCGAACACGGCCATCGGCTTTGTGTAAGAGCGGCGCGTGCTGAGCATGGCCCCTTTGCGGGAACGGAACACGTCCTAAACCCCGATACATGTCTTTGTCGCAACGGATTGTCGCGCTGGTGCCAATGCCGGCATGGCTTTGCGTGCCCAGTGTCAGAACAACCCGTCATTCTGGCCCTGACGCGGGCGCACGAGCCCGGTGATCAGGGCTGCAAACAGCGTGGCGAAAAACCAGCCCATAACGATCTGAAGCGACTGATACATCTTGAACCAGTAGGTCTCATGGGCCGCGTAGACCGCTGTGAACCGCAATGGGCCAAGCGGCAGGCTCATCAGTGTTGTCTCGTTGTCTTTGAGTTCCGGTCGGGCGTTCCAGTCCGCATAGAGATAGATCCAGGGCCCTTTGCAATGGGGGTTGCTGGCCGCAATCCAATATTGGGTCTGGCGCAGATCGATGATCGGGATGATCAGATCCAGTGAAAAATGCAGCGGATGGAAGGCCGGATAATCCGGTGGCGGATAGGACCGTTCTGTTCCGTTTCGGCCAAAATAAAACTCCGCATCTGCCGGCGCGATACAGCGGGTCTGGCGGAAGGGATCATCGCTCGCTTCCGTTGGATCGACAAAGTCATAAGCCAGATTAAAGATGCCAGCCCCGAGGGCGGCAAAAAAGATCAGCCCGATAATGGCGCGCCAGGGCTGATAGCCGTAACGCATGGTGACGCGGGCGATGTTCTCAAACACCTTCGCAAACGGATTGCGTTGGTTGCGCAGCCGCTGTGTGCGTTTGGCCACATCAAGATCCTCGGCGACGGCGGGGCGTCCCTGCTGGCGCAGCACCCGGACGATCTGGTCGAAGGGTTGGGGGTCAAAGCGCTCGGTCAGATAGATGGGCTGTTGCCGGCGCAGCCAGTCGAGCCGCTGGCGGCTGTCGGTCGGGGCGCCTTCGGCGATGCGGCTATAGGTGAAGCCATTGAGAATCAGGTCACCTGCGTCGGGCCAGGCCTTGGGGTGGTCATTCAGGGTACCAATGACCGCATCCGTCAGGTCCAGGATGTAACTTGCCGTATCGGCCCCGGGCTCGCCGCTCGCTTGACGGCGTTTTGTCCACTGGCGGCCATCGGGTCGGGCTTGGGCGTCCGTGTCCGACGATGCGCCCAGAAACAGCGTGCCTTTGATCTTCATGCGCCGTGCCTTCAGGCACGCAATCTCATGGCCGTGCTCGGGCTCGAAGCCGTCGGGTGTGAAACAGTCCCGCCAGATTTCAAGATCATTGTCGATCTCGGCGGCGGTCAGGTCGAGATCGCCGAACAGGCGGGCCGAGCGGTCAATGATCAGCTTGCGGCCGATATGGGCGCCCGGAAGCTCCAGGGCCGTTCCGTCAGAGGCCACGAAGGCCGCGCCCAGGGCCCGAAAAGCGCTATAGATCTCGGCCTGGGTGAAATCGGTCATGCCCTCGGCCCGGAAGGGCGCGCGCAGCTCAACGCTCACCCCCACTTGGAGGCCCTGGCAGGCGAGCGCCCGGGGGACCTGGCGGCCAACCCGGCTGATGGGATGCCGGGGGCCTTGATGGCGTCCTTCGGAGACGAAGGTCTGACTAACGCTCGCCCGGGCGAAATTCACCTCGCCATGGCTTTGAAAGTCCCGGCCCAGATAAACACTGCGCGAGATTTTTGCCGCACCGGCGAGCAGCGTGGCCCCCATGGCGACACCGGTCTCAATGCTCCGGTGCCCGGCGGCTTCCCGGCTGAGCAGCAAAATCCGGTCCAGGGCCAGATTGCCGCTGATTTCGGATTGTTCGAAGGAGACGGGGCCGATGACCGTGACAAGAAACGGGTCGCTGAGCAGGTCATAGGCCGTGCCATTGGTGCCGTCCGTACGGGCCTCATCAGGATCGGCACGAGTGACGAAGACATCCTTGCCAATCTCGGCCATGGTGGCATTGATGGACAGGGTCTCGATACTGGTATGGTCCGGACCCGGCGTGATGGGATTGCGCACATGGAGGCTGCGCAGGACGACAAATCCGTCAATGACGCAGCCCGACAGATTGATCTGCCCCAGGCAGGTGACTGAAAGGGGCCGGTCATGGGGCCAGGCGCTGGAGATCTGGGCATCGCCATGGGCGGTGTTAAAGTCGGGATCGAGCAGGCGGGACGGGTTGCCGAGATAGAGGCTGCCCCGGATGCGGCTGAGCGTCAGCCGCACGCATTGGTCCAGATGACCCTCAATCATGATCATCTGTTCAAAGCGGACCTCATCCTCAATCAGCGCTTCTTCGAGATTGATGGTGCCGCGCACCAGGGCATTGCCCGTGATCTGAATGCCCCGTTCAAGGGTGATGCCGCTTGCGTGAATGGCCTCCTGGGGCTCAAGGGTCAGGCCGAAGTGGCTGGCTTGAACCGCTGCGTTGGCGAGCCCTTCAAACACGCCGCCATGGATCAAAAGGCCCCCTTCGACCCGGGCGTCAGAGAGATTGATGCCGCCGACAAAATGGCTCGTGTAGCGATCGGATGCCGGTGAGCCAGGGCCGGGCAGGCCCGCCTCGGTCTTCTCCTCCACGATCTGTAAATTGGCGCCCACAAAGATGCGATCGGCGGCGAGGGCGGGCTGGTCTCGCCCCCGGCCGTCCTGATCGCGGCCACACAGGCTAGTGGCCTTGAAATAGACCGTCCCTTGAATATTGGCGTCCTGGAGATAAAACGAGCCCATGAAGCGGCAGCGCTCGACCACAAAGTCACTGGCGACACGCAGGTGGTTGGCCTCGACGGCGGCGTTCAATTCGCGCTCGGAATGATCGGCCCAGGTGAAGTGGGATTCAAACAGCCTGATTTTGCGCAGGACCTGGGCATTGGCGAGATCGAGCGTGCCGTGCACCCGCAGGCCGATGGCGACCATTTCCCCTTGAATGATGGCCCCGGTGGCGCGCAGGGCAAAGCCGTTGGGATAGCCGCCGGCTTCCAGCACCGTGTTGGAGAGGTTCAGGTCCCCGCAAATTTCGGCCTTGCGCATCCGCACGGCGCCGTCGAACCGAGTTTCCGTGGGCAGATCTTCACCACTTTCAAGCTCTTCGCGGGGCTCATAGGGTTTGACATCGCCAAAGCGCAAATCGCCCCCGATATGGGCCCGATCGAGCATCAGGCTGCGGTTCTGGAGGCTGTGTATTCGTGTGCCCACAAGGCGCAGGCTGCCCTCGATCCGCGTGCCGGTGAGGCGCACTTCGCCTTCGAACCGGCTGCGCGAGAGCACCGCATTGCCCATGACTTTCAGGCCGCCGGCTTTGACCGCATATTGACGATCCGCTTTGGGGCCCATGTTGCGCCCGCGCACATCCGCCTTGTCCAGGAACAGGCGTTTGCCGACCAGAAGCTCTTCCATATGGAGAGGACCGCCGGCCCGCAGATCCGTCAGCCGCAGGTCATTGCCGATCTGCGCGACCCGCAGCATCAGGGCGTGGGTGTTTTCTTCCTCATAATGCCGGCGGATCAGCTCGGGCAACTCCGCACCCGGCGTGACGGCGTCTCCCTGACGCCCGTCGGGCATGATCCTCATGCCCCATAAATCGGCCCAGCCTCTGATATGCGCGCCCTCCAGAATGACTGGTCCATCGGACACGGAATAGTGCATTTTGAGGTTGCCGTTGATCCGTGCGCCGCGGCCGAGAAGGGCGCGGATCCAGCTTTGGCTGATCTCCAGGGTTTCCAGGCGCGCGTGGCCCAGAATGATCGTGTCTTCAAGGCGGCATTTCTGGAAGCGTAGCGGGAAGTTCAAGGTGACATTGTAGAGATCCAGGGTACCGACGATCCGCAGGCCACGGATCAACAATCCGCGGGCATGGGTGTGCTTGTCGCGGGCCGCTGCCAGGATGACCCGGCGCAAGATCTCTGCATGCAGGGTCTGGCCGTCCCAGCCGTCGGACGTCTCGACGCGGTTGTTGACGCCTGTCTTGCCCGAAAAGACATCGGCATGGGCAAAATTGACCGGCGTGCCGGTCAGCAGGGCCTGCTGAAGGGCTGTTACAATGTCCGCGTCACGGTCCATGTCCAGCATGCTCTCCTCCGCAGCCATGTCCGCCTCTGGCCCTATGGCTCAATGATCGTTGTTAGGCGCTCAGCAATGCGGTTCGCGGCTTCCGGGCTCGGCGCATGGAGCACGAGGTAGCTCGCCTGCCGGGCCGGCTTTCCCCGATTTCGTCCCTGCGCTGGCGGACCGCTTGTGATGGACACGCAGCCCTCGACCTTGCAGAAGACTTCGACGGCGGGGCATTCGCCGGCATTATGCGCTGTGGTGATGCCGTCGAGTGTGAGTTCACTCAGACGGGCTCGGGCCCGCATCGCGGTCCAACCGGAGCCATCTCCGGCGGCGCCATATTCCAGCCAGCGATAAACCAGCATACCCCGGTCCGTGATCCGCAAACGCGGGGGCAGGCCCCAATCGGCGATCCGCCGCCCGGCCCCATTATGGCAATCAACGCCGGTGAGACGCGCTTCCATGGCCGCATCGCCTGCGTCACCCATTGTGGGTCGATCCTGGGCCGGCTGGGCCAATGCGTGGGGCCCCAGAACCGCTGACAGGGCAAGAACGGCGCATGAAAAGATCGAAGGCACAAGCAAACCGCGGCCAAGCCGTGCGGCGGTCAGGGTCTTATGGACGGGCTTGCGAGGTCTGTTCAGCCCTATTGTCGCCGGCATTCTCGCCCCTCCTCGACGGTAGTCTTGTGCGTGTCCCATGGTGTTACCGTCAGGATACCGTGAAATGAGGTATCGTGCCGGGAGATTCGGAGTGGGTGATTGCGTGTTTCCGCACCGGGATGACCGGCTTGTCCCTGAAAAGTCTGCTCCACCGCGAGAAAGAAGGAACGCCGCCATGACCATTACGTCCCGTCAGTATGGTGCCCATGGGTCGGATGCGCCAAAGGTTGCGCCGGGCAGCCTGCAAAGCGTCGCGCGCCGCGCGCCGGGGATTATCCGGAACAAGGGCGCTGGTCAGTGGGCGGCACTTGAGCCCATCGAGGGAGCTGTGATCGGGTTCGGCCGGGCCTTGAGCCGGGGTGGCCTTGATCGGGCCATGCGGGAGCTGGGGATTGGTCCGGCGGAATTGTGGACACTGATTAATGTGGAAACCCGGGGGGCCGGCTATCTGTCCAACCGATTGCCCGTGATCCTGTTCGAGCGGCACATTTTCCGCCGGCAGACGGGCGGGCGGTTCGATGCTGTGGCGCCGGATCTTTCCAATCCGCGTTTCGGTGGCTATCTCGGGCTTGAGCGGGAATACCCCCGGCTCGTGCGTGCGGCTGAACTCGATAACGAGGCCGCTTTGCGAAGCGCGTCCTGGGGGCTTGGCCAGGTCCTGGGCGTCAATGCGGAGAATCTTGAATATCTCGATGTCTCCGCCATGGTCACGCTCATGCGCCAGTCGGAGAATGATCAGCTCAATGGCGTCATCCGTTTTCTGCTGACGGAGAATATTGCGGGCTTCCTGCGTGATCATCGCTGGGCGGATTTTGCCCGCCGCTATAATGGGCCCCGCTTTGCCGACAATTCCTACGATGTCCGCATGGCTGCGGAATATGAGAAATTTGCGGCCGGGGCCGTGCCCAATGTGGAGGTCCGGGCCGTCCAGCTCTACCTCACCTATCTGAATTTCGACCCGCGCGGTGTGGACGGCATTCTGGGGGCCCGCAGCCGGGCCGCCGTCGCTGATTTCCTGACCGCGCGGGGCGTGCCCACCGCGCCTGACGATGTGGTGGAGGAGATGGCCGCGGAACTCATTCCCCGTCTCGAGTCCGAAGCGGCGCTTCTGCCCGATATGTGGCCTTTAGAGCCCCAGTTCTGAGGGGATCGGATCAGGACGACAGCCTGGTGACGTTCTGGTCGGCCCAATTCAAGATCCGTTCGATTTGTTCCGGCGCCATGCTGCGTGCTGCCTCATCTGAGACATCGGCCACGCTGACACCCGAAAGAACGGTGCGGAAGGCCTGTTCCGCCTCAAAAAAAGTCCGGGCAATGGGGCAGGGGGCGGTGCACTGATCTTTTGCCGCGCCGCAGGGGCCCTTTTGCCTGATTTCGGTACAGACAAAAGCCGGGCCCTTGCCCTCGACGGCCGCCATAACCTCCCACAGACTAATGTCAGCGGCTGGTCGCGCCAGTTGGTAGCCGCCCCGGGCCCCCCGGACGGTCCGCACAAGATCGGCTTTGCTCAAGGCCTGGAGCTGCTTGGCCATATAAGCGGATGGCACGTCCAAATAGGCCGCAAGCGCCTCCGCCTTGAGGCCCTGGTCCGGGGTCAGCGCGCCGAGAACCGCACAGGCGTGCACTGCCCATTCTACGCCCTTTCCAATTTGCATGACTTCTCTTGGCATCGCACACGCCCCTTGCCAACCATCTCTATTTCGGACAAAAATTATCCGAAATAGAGATGGTTGGCAAAAGGGAGTGGGACCATGGGCCTTAAAGCGGTGCACAGAACCCTCGCGGCGATCCTGATCGTGTTTATCGGGACCCATCTGGCGGTTCATCTGGCGGCGCTGGGCGGCCCGGATGCGCACATTGCTGCCCAGAAAACGGTCGATTGGGTCTATCGCAGTCGTCTTGTTGAGCCCGTCTTGGTTCTGGCCCTGGCGGCGCAGGTCGTGGTCGGGTACCGGCTGCTGCGGCGACGGCTTGGGGAGCCGGGCAAATCCGTCTGGGCCTGGGTCCAGATCGTGAGCGGGGGGTATCTTGTGTTTTTCCTCATCGCTCACACGACGGCCGCGCTCGCCACTCGGTATAGTGTTGGTCTGGAGACGAATTTCTATTGGGCTTCGGGACCAGCCATCCTCATGCCCCTCGCGCTTGGGTTTCGGCCTTATTACGTCTTGGCGATCCTGGCGGTGTTCAGCCATCTGGCGGCTGCGATGATGTTCCGCTGGGGGAGCAAGGGGCTGGGCATCTCGCTTGCCGCATGGGGCGTGGTTGCGTTTGGCGGCCTTGTCTCCGGTGCCATTGTGGCGGCTTTGTCTGGTGCTCTCTATCCGATTGATCTGCCTGCGGCCTATATGAGCTATTTCCGCGGAATCATCGAGAGCCTGTTCGGAGCAAACTTTGCGCCTTGAGGCTTGACCACCGGATATGGTGGAGCCGATTTCAGACTGGACGTGATGGAAATTTGAAAAGGGAGGGTGGTGCGGCTGGAGAGACTCGAACTCTCACTCCCGAGGGAACCAGATTTTGAGTCTGGCGCGTCTACCGGTTCCGCCACAGCCGCTTAGAAATCTCATTGCACCATAGCGGAGTGCCGCGACGGGTCAACGGAAACCCGGCATGAGTGTGGGTTGCATCAGCCCCGAAAGGGGGGCCGCGTGCAATGGACGGCGCCGTGAGCCGGTGCTATACGCTGCGTCCATGACCAGTGCGGCAGATCAGATGACAGACATGACCGAGGACCGGGCCCATCGCGCCTCCGATGTGCTGATTGCTCTGTCCGAGGCGATCCCTAATGAGCGCGTCAGCGTCGGCTATATTGTCGATGGGCTGCAGCATCGGGCATTCGGCTTTCTGATGCTCATTCTGGCGCTGCCCTGCTGCCTGCCCTTTCTTTATGGCGTGCCCCAGGTGGTGTCGATCCCGATGCTGTTCATCTCGGGTCAGATCGCGATCGGGCGCTCAAAGCCCTGGCTGCCGAAATCCCTGCGCCGCCGCTCCTTCACACGGTCCGCGTTCCAGGATATGGCCCGGCGCGCCAAGCGCTATGTGGGGTGGGCCGAATCCTTGAGCCAACCGCGCCTGACCTTCCTGACCGCCGGGCTTGCCGAGCGGGTTTTCGGCGTGCTGATGGTGGTTTTCTGCTGCTCTATCGCCATTCCCCTGCCCATGACCAACACCGTGCCCGGCATCGCGGTGGCAATCATGTCCGTAGGCTTCATTGAGCGGGATGGCTTGATGGTGGTCGGCGGGGCGATCCTGGGGATTATCTGGGTCTCGTTCCTCGTTGCCATTGTGGTGGCGCTTTTTGTCTATGGCATTGACCTCGTCGCTATGATCAAAGGCGACTAAGGTCGAGATATCAGGCCCCGTCTCGCGGGGCGTCATAGAATTCGGTGTTGCGCGATGCTCTTTCTGCGGCCCTCTGCAGCCCCCTTTTCCGTCGTTCTTGCCGGGTCCCTGGCCGCCATTGCCATTGCCTGGGCGATCGAGTGGGGCCTGGGCCTGCCGCCATGCGATCTGTGTTACACCCAGCGCCACGCCTACTGGGCGGCCATTGGGTTCGCAGGCATGGGCCTGTTGGCCGGTCCGCCCGTGTGGGCTGGCGCCAGCCCTCTCGTGCGCAGATCCCTCCTTGGGCTTGCGCTGGCCGGCGTTGCTGCCAGCGGAGCCTTTGCGGCCTATCATGCGGGCATCGAATGGGGCTGGTGGCCCGGCCCGGATAGCTGCTCCGGCACCAAGCCCATGCCCGATAGTTTGGATGACTTCAAATCGATCCTGAACAGCGACGCGCGGGTCGTGACCTGCGACCAGGCGCCCATGCGGGTATTGGGCCTCTCCTTTGCCGGGCTGAATGTCCTTTATGCTCTTGGCCTGATCTTGGTCACACTCGCGAGCGTTCGGTTCGGCGCCCAGGGTGGCCGCGTAACGGCGCGCGTCCCGCTTGCGACCGCCTGAAGGAGTAAGCCATGGCTGACGACACCACCGTTGAGTCCGACCGCAGCATCGTGAAGGATCGCGGTGCCATGATGATGCCGGGAGCGGGCACGCCGGAGCGCCGGATTCACGAAATGATCCGGGTGGATCACGCCGGCGAATATGGGGCGACACGGATTTATGCCGGCCAGCTCGCTGTTCTGGGCCGCTCGCGCGCGACCGCCCGCTCGGCTGAGCTTGTGCGCCACATGGCCGAACAGGAAGACGCCCATCTTGAAGGCTTCAACAAGGTCATGGTGGATCGGGGCGTGCGCCCGACAGCGCTCATTCCGGTCTGGCATGTGGCCGGCTTTGCCCTCGGCGCGGCAACGGCCCTTATGGGCGAGCGGGCCGCCATGGCCTGCACCGAGGCCGTGGAGGAGGTGATCGTTGAGCACTATGCGGCCCAGGAACGCGAACTGGCCGAGCGTGAACCCGCGCTCAAATCCATGATTGCGCAGTTCAAGGAAGAAGAGGCCGAACATCAGCACACGGCCATTGATGAGGGCTCCCAGACGACGCCGGGTCACCCGGTGCTGTCGAACGCCATCAAACTGGGCTGCCGACTCGCGATCCGCCTGTCAGAGAAAATCTGAGCCCACGCCGATATCAAGGCTCCAATTCGCTGTCCCAGTACAGATAATCGTGCCAGCTCTCGTGCAGATAGTTGGGGGGGAAGAGCCGTCCATTGGAGTGAAGCTGGGCGACGCTGGGCTGGTGGGGCCTCAGATTCGGGACCATCTCGCAGTCTTCGGGCAGCCGGCCCCCTTTGCGCAGGTTACAGCTTGAGCAGGCGGTGACCACATTCTCCCAAGTCGTCCGGCCGCCCCGGCAGCGGGGAATGACATGGTCAAAGGTCAGATCCGCAGTCGAGCCACAATACTGGCACTCGAACCGATCCCTGAGAAAGACGTTAAAACGTGTAAAAGCCGGCTGTCGGGCCGGCTTTACGTAGGATTTCAGCGATATGACCGAGGGGAGTTGCATCTCGAAACTGGGCGATCTCACCATATGGTCGTAATAGGAGAGAATGTTCACCCTATCGAGGAACACCGCTTTTATCGTGTCTTGCCACGACCAGAGGGAGAGGGGGTAGTAGCTGAGCGGTCTGTGATCCGCATTCAGCACGAGAGCGGGGCAACTGTCCGGCGACTTAAGACTGGTCTGCACGCGCATCGTCCTCCGCAGTCCTCACACCCGATGCCAAATCATCCGCCGAAGGATGAGGCACCGTCGATGGGACGGTTGGGGCGATGGTCGGCGCGGCGTCGGACGGTGTAAGCACTTGCTGCACCACCCGATTCAGGTGCCGAATCGCCACACTGCGTTCCCGCTTTTATACATAATCTTCAATGACAGTTCTATGAATTTACTGGAACGCCTGTGGATGGTTTCGATACCGCGTTTCGATGTCACAACAGCGGCGGCGCATTCTCAGCCTTCAGCGGGGGTCTTCAATCGGCCATTGAAAGCGTCAACCAGGAAGCGGCCACCAAGCTCCAGGCCATCGGGCGCAATACCGTGTCCCACCCCGCGCGACATGTGCCACACACAGGGCACGCCGACCTGACCGAGGGTTTGGGCAGCCAGATGCATGGCCGAGAGGGGCACTGTCTGGTCCGCATCGCCATGGACCAGCAGGACCGGCGGCTTGGCCGCGATCTCGCCGGGCAGATGCTCCGGTCCCGTCAGCGCGCCGGAAAAGCCCACAATGGCCGCCGGCGCCACGCTCCGGCGCAGACCCACATGCAGGGACATCATTGTGCCCTGGCTGAAGCCGACCAGCGCCAGCCGATCCCCCGTAAGCTGCAGCCGGGCAAGTTCTGCCTCCAGAAAAGCCTCCAGGATCGGGGCCGCTTGCTGGACTCCCGTCCACATCTCGCCCGGATCAAGCCTTGTAATCGGAAACCACTGATAGCCGCCCATGGGTGACATGGCGCAGGGTTCGGGCGCATGGGGCGAGACAAATGCTGCGGTGGGCAGCACGCGCTGCCAGTGTGGGGCAAGACCGATCAAATCATGGCCGTCGGCTCCATATCCGTGCAGCAGCACCACCAGCCGGTCTGCCGGACCGCCCGAGGCCGGCGGAATGCGGGGTCCGTCAAGGGGTGAACTGGACGAAGAGGCGGCCATGGGATCTCCTCCAAAGGCGGGCAGGGTTCACGCGTCGTGCTGCTACTGTAGGCCCTGGTCGGGAGATGTCGACACATGCGCTCCGTTCCTGTGACGCAAGGCCAAGTGGAGCGGTTCAAACGTTTGGGGCCCCCGTGTGCGGCGCGCGCGCTCCTCAAATAGTCGAGCCAAGAGCTCCGCCAGAAACAATGGTTTGCGCGTGGTTCTTATGACCGAAACAGTTGCTTTCGGACGCGCCGCTCAAGGGATGCACATGTTTTGGTCGAACCACTCGGGACCCCTATGACGTCACCCCTTGTGACCCGCTTTGTCGTCACCCGGTTTGCGCCCTCCCCGACGGGGCGGCTCCATCTGGGCCATGCCTATGCGGCGCTGTTCGCGGCCCATCTCGCCGCTGCTGTTTCAGGTGGGCGCTTTCTGGTGCGCCTTGAGGATTTGGATCAGGGGCGCTCGCGCCCCGAATTCGAAGACGGAATTTTTGAGGATTTGGCCTGGCTGGGCCTCACCTGGGAGACACCGGTCCTGCGCCAGTCGGCCAGAGCATCCGCCTATGGGGAGGCTGTGGCGCGCTTGTCCGCCCTCGGACTGGTCTATCCCTGTTTTTGTACGCGCAAGGACATTCAAGCCGAGATCGAGCGCTCTGCTTCCGCACCCCATGGCCCCGACGGGCCGCTCTATCCGGGCTTGTGCCGGGGTCTCGACCGGGATGAAGCAGAAACGCGCATCGCGGCTGGAGAAACACCGGCCCTGCGGCTCGATATGGCCAAAGCCTTGGACACAGTGGCAAGGCCGATCGGCTTTCACGAGCTCGGCACGGGCCCTGCTGGCGAGACGGGGTCCGTGCCTGCAGATCCGGCCCTGTTCGGCGATATCGTTTTGGTACGGAAGGATGCGCCAGCCAGCTATCATCTTTCAGTTGTGGTCGATGACGCGGACCAGGGTGTCACCCTGGTGACCCGGGGGCAGGATTTGTTTCAGGCCACGTCTGTTCACCGGCTGCTCCAGGTGCTCCTCGGTCTGCCCGAGCCTCATTATTGGCATCATGGTCTTGTCACGGACGGGCAGGGGCGGCGCCTCGCCAAGCGGGATGGCGCCCGGTCGCTTGCCGCTTTGCGGGACGCTGGGCAGACGCCAGGCCAGATCCAGGCGGAACTTGATCGCATCATGGGCTCTATGCCGCTGCCGCAGGCCCGCTCTGCTGATGATCCTGGTCTTGAGTATCAGTCTGGGGCCTGAGCAGGGTCTTGAGCGCGGCCATGGATTCGAACGGGATCCGTGTGAAGACCACGTTGAGGTTTTCGCCCTGACGGTTGCGGATCTCCAGCGCCAATCCTTGCGGGCCATCTTGGATTGACAGGATCAGGGGTTCGGCGAGCTCCATTGCCCCATCGGCCAAAACAATGGCTGCGCCGCCTGCAGAAAGGTTGATGGCCCTCGCCTCCATGACCGTGCCATCGGCGCCGGTGAGGCTGCATGGCCGATCGATGCGAACCCGGGTATTCCGGCGTCGATCCAGTTCCGGCATGGCCGTCCGCACGGCCTCGACAACGGATCGACTCAACTCCGCCACCCGGGATCGGACCTTTGCGACCCCCGCCTCCATGCTGTGCGCCATGGTGCTGGTCCCCTCGGCCATGCTGGTGAGCTGGCTGGTCCGCTCCATCGACTCTGCCATAACAGCCCGTGTACGGTCTATGCTCGAGCCGATGCTCTGAGTGGCCAAGGACTGTTGGGTCACGGCTTGCGCCACGGTGGCGCCCACCTGTCGCACCTGTTGCAGGTGCCCGTTGATTTCACCGACCACAGCCACGGCCTGGTTGGTAATCATCTGGATGTCATTAATCTGATTGCCGATTTCTTCGGTGGAGCGAGCCGTTTGGACGGCAAGGCTCTTCACTTCGTTTGCCACCACGGCAAAGCCCTTGCCGGCCTCACCAGCCCGCGCCGCTTCGATGGTGGCATTCAAGGCCAGCAGATTTGTCTGGGAGGCAATATCGGCAATGAGATCCGCAACCTCACCAATCGTTCCCGCGGCTTTCGACAGAACACGAATGGTTTCCTGCGCTCTTTGTTCGGCGGCCACGGCGTCCGCCATCGCCTGGTTGGACTTGTTGACCTGATCGGTGATCTCCTCGACCGATTGCGACAGGTGCTGGGAGGCCTGGGCGACGGTTTCAAGATGGGTCAGCGTTTCATGGGCCGACCCGGAGAGTTTTCCGGCCGTCTCCAGGACTTCCACAGCTGATCCAGCCATCTTGCTCCTGGTCGCTGACATCTCCTTCGTGGCCGTTTCGGTCTCCTCAATGGCCCAGCGGGTCTGAGTCTCGACCTGTTCCGCGATCATACTCACCGAAATCTGGATCATCTCCAGGCGTTCTGCATCTGACAGGCGCTGCTTCTCGGCCAGATCTTCGGCACGGCGAGTTGCCTCTTTGGCGATCTCGATTTTTTCCTCGACCATGCCCAGTGCCGCCTTGAACCGGATCACCATCCAGACGAGGGCGGCCGCTTCCGTCACCAGGATGATGGCATGCAGGACCACGCGGCCCGTGTCCGTGCCCCCAGGAAAGACCGCCGTCGGAAGGATGAAGTTGAGCAGCAAGTGATGAACGGCAACGACACCCGCACCGGCGATAAGTGCCCTTATGTCGAACAGCAGGGCTGTGAGGGCGAGGGTGGCAAAGAAATACATATGCCAGTCAATCTGCCAGGGATGGTCCTGGAAGGCGAAAACGATAGTCGCTACCAGGAGCATATTTGCGGCGGCAAGCGTGATGCGATTGACAGGCGAGGCCACGCCCCGCAGGGCCGACATGCCGATCGCTACAACGCCGAGACAGGCAAGACCGAAGGGCAGTTCAGCCGCGTTTCCGGCGAACCGGGCCAGCGGGCCGACCAGAATCCCGTTGACGACTCCAAGGGCCGTTAGTCCGTAGGCGGCTTTCCGGCGGATCTTATCGAGTTCAGACATGAGCCTCCCTTCAGATTGCCGTCGGCGCACAGCCGCGCACCCCGGATGCCCGGACTGCGATGATGATCCCTGCGCCGAAAAGGCCAAAGGGCGGGGGGGACTGGTCAAAGCGCACAAGTGCGGTCTTGCGCCGCGTGTCGATGCGCAGGATCCGTCCGGAGCGGGCCGCGAGGCGCGCCGGTGCGTGCACCATGGCGGCCTTCGACCGGAAAACGACCAGTGTCGTCTCACCGGACACGGGCCACAGGCTCCCAAAGGCAAGGATCGTGATAAAGCCCGCACAAAACAGGACAAGCGCGATCCGTTCCCAGATCGTAAGTGTCTGCTCAACCACTCGTCGCCTCCCTGACCGGTCAGGGATGGTTTACCGAACTGGTGCTGAAAATCGGTAAACCGGCGCGGGCAGGCTTCACCAGTTGTCGAGGATAACCACGCTGCGGAAACCGGCGGCTTCGCCCCAGGCTTCCCAAGCCTCGATCACGCGAGTGGTCAGGCGGGCACTGCCACCGCCCCGCCCGAGGCCGAGCATCTCCAGCCGGGCACAGCCCTCGAACATCGGACTCGCCGGTGCCGGCAGGCTGTCGTCGGACGCCAGCTTGGCATATTCGGAGTCCTCCAGACCGTCGGTGGCGATAATGATGGTTGTGCGTTCGCCGGCGCAATCGACCCGCCGTGAGACAGTCTGCAAAAAGCCAAGAATATTGCTCGCGGACTGGGCCTTGATCTTGCCGCTGCTGGCGAGTTTCGGCATGCCCGCGATGATGGCGCGCAAAAAGATGGCCGCCTGACGTCCCGATCGTCCGCGTCCGATGAACCGGTCCAGCTCCAGGGAGGCATCCATGGTGGAATGGGCCCCAAAACTGCGCAAGGACGCTACGGCCCCGAGCGGCAGGCGCTCGATCCGGTTGCCGATGCGCTCGGCCGTCTTTTTCGCGAATTGCTCATCGGTCAGAAAAGGGCTGCCTTCGGAGATATCGACGCCGATGACAAGGCGTTCGGAGACTTTGCGGTCCTGCGATGAGACCGGCAGGGGCGAGGGGACAATGGGGGCGAAGTCGGAAAGGACCGGTTGGTCGGTGTCGGTGTCGGTGCTGGTGTTGGTGTTGGCGGCAATGGCTCCGCCTGTGCACAACAGCACGAGCAGAACTCCCGCCGTGATGGTTTGAAGACGCATCATCTCTGCCCTCCTGGTCCTACCACTGCTCCAGACCCTTGAAGGCCTTGAACCCGGCCTGTTTCGACCAAGCGTTCCAGGCTTCCTTGATGCGGCTCGCGGTTTTGGGGCTGGCCTGTCCCTGTCCGATGCCGAAAATGTGGAGATGGTCGCAGCCTGCGAAAATCGCCGCTTGCGGTTCGGGAAGAGCGCTGTCCGGCTCGGCGAGCGCGGCATATTCGGAGTCTTCAAGGCCATCCGTAACAAGATAAAAGCGGGTCGGCCTTGCCTTGCAGTCCACCGCCTGGGACATATTCTCCAGGAATGCCAGGATATTCGTCCGTGTCTGAACGTCCACTTCCTTGCGCTCAATGAGGGTCGGAATACCGCCCACAATCCGGCCCACGAAGCGGCCGACCCCGTCGGAGGTGCGGCGGGCGGAAATGACCCGGTCGAAGGTCACCACGCTCGGCGTTGCGCCATAATCCCCGAAGGCGCGTACGGAGACGAGGGAGCGCAAGGGTAGCGCGGCAATGACGTCCTCGATCAGCCGGCCGGCCTGGCGGGCAAAATCCTTGTCCGTGACCAGCGGATTGTCCGCGCTCAAATCGAGCCCGATGACCACTTGCGGCCCGATTTCTTGGCTGGGTGAATAGGCGTCGAAGGTGCTGCGGAATGCGATCCAGGCCACGGTGAGGGCGGCTGCGATCATCACAAGAAAGGCCACGCCGGCAGCGGCGAACAGGGCCCAACGAAGGGGACCATTCATGGGCTCACGTCCTTTCTGCCTGTTGTCGCGGAAAGCCTACCAGTTGTTCAAACCACGGAATGAAGTGAAACCGGCCGTGTTCGACCAGCGCCGCCATTCCCGGCGCAGCCGTGCGGTCGTTGTGGGGCTGTCGAGACCCTGGCCAATGCCCAGCATGAGCAGTTCCGCGCAGCCCTGAAACAGCCCCGCGGTCGGGACCGGCAGGCGCGCCGTGTTCTGGCGCAGACGCGTGAACTCTGAATCCTCAACCCCATCCGTGGCCAGAATGACGCGCGTTTCGTATTTGTTGCACTCAACGACTTGGGAAGCATTGTTCAGGAAAGAGACGATGTTGGTGAAGTTTTGGGCCTCGATGGTGCCCCTTTGCACCAGGGTCGGCACGTTCCGGATGATGGTGTAGAAAAACTGGGCCGCGCCGGTGGCGGAGTCCGCATTCGTGATCAGGCGGTCCCGGCCAAACCGGTTCGCGGCGGCAGAGTCAACACCGAAGGTCCGCAGGGAGATTTTGGAGCGGGCCGGCAGCCCTGTGATCTCGGTTCGGATATAATCCGCCACCTTGAGAGCGAAATCGGAATCGTCCACGAGCGGATTGCTCTTGGACAGATCGAGGCCGATGATGACGTGGTGAGGTGTCTGGGTCTCACTGCGGGCCGTGGGGTCGAACAGGCGGCGCAACCAGTCAGGCAGATCCTCGCCTTCGCTGGCCATCATCGGGCTCGCCGAGGCCGGGCTTTGGGCCTCCTGGGCCAGCACTGGTGCGGGGCGCAAGGACAGCATGCTCAGTGTCAGGATGAGGCACAAAAGCCCCAGGCCACGGGTCACGATGCCGACAGCGCGGCTGTGCGGTGTCCGCCGGCGCGGCTTGTTTGTCCCTGCTGTCATGGGCCGTGGTTCTTTTGCTGTTGTGCGTTTTCTATCCATGGCGTTCAACCCGTCGCAGTCGTGAGCGCTGACTCAGGCTTTTTCATCGGAGTCCGGAGTTGCCGGATCCGGGGTTTCCGTCTTGGGCTGGGCCTTCTTGCCCTTGGTGCCATCCGGATCTGCCCACCCGCGCTCCGCATATTGCTGCTTGCGCATTTCGCTCTCGTTGTCCTTCTCCACGAAGCTTTCGTCTTCGTTGGTGTTGACGACCAGCGTGAAATCCGGGTCTTCGAGCATGGCCCGAACTTCGATGATCGCCTCCCCCAGGATTGCGATCAGCTGCAGTTCAGGGCTTTGCGGTGCACCGGGCTCGTTTTGCTTGCCCTGCAGGATCGGGGTGTCATCACGCCGATTGCGCCTTGAGCGGCCATTGCCACCGACCGGGCCGTTGTAAAGGCCGTAGATGTAACCGGTCTCGAACGCGGCGAGGCAGTGCTTCATCAGCTGCACCCGGGTCGGCTCGGAGCGCAGCCATTCGCGCGCCCGCCGAGCCCGCAGCAGCCGCATCTCCATATCCCGCTTGTTCAGCACCGAGCGGCCGGAGAAATAGTGTTCATTGTCGATGCGACCGAACAGGCCGGACATGGCCCGCAACGCCACATGCAGAGTCATGGCGGCCACCGATGTGACGGCCACGAACAAAAGCGCAAGGGTCGCGAACCAAATGATGGAGTACAGCCGCGAGACCTGCCGCCGGCGTTCTTCATCGGCGAGGCGCCGTGCCTCCTCCTCCGGGCTTTCCGCTGCAACATCCTGGGCGCTTTCGTCGGCGAGGCCGAGTGCTTCCAGGATTTCCTGGTCCTCCTGCGCCGCTTCATCAGCCAGGGTATTGACGGCGAGGTCCGAGCCTTGGGGCAGGCTTGTGCCCGCGTTGAGGAAGCCGAGCCCGAGCAGGAACAAGAGTGTCACGACGAATACGAAATAGACGAACCATCGCCGCCCGTGCCGCGTCAGACTCTCATAGAAGAAGTGGAAGGCGAGCGCCGCCACAACCACTTGCAGTGATTTGATAATGACGGAAGCTGCGAAGTCCGGTGGGACTTCACCGAATTCATTGGTGTAAATCCGTGCCCAGAATTCCGACAGCACCGCATAGTCCACGGCCAGTACGGCGAGGAAGACGGCGAAGGAGAAGATCGCCGTCGCCACCAGCATGGAGCCGTGCCAGATCGGGCTCCGGCGCACTGCGAGGTCGCGGATCTCGCCTTCAATGATGCGGAGTTTGGAATTGTAGTATTCGTTCCAGCGTTCAACCCGGGTCTTTAACCGGTCTGCCTCCACAGGCACGCGTTGGTCGCCGAGCAGGGCCCCGTCCTCATCCGGGAAGATCAGCCGCTCGAGGGCATCGCCTTTTCTCTTGCGGCGACCTTCCTCTGCATCCAGATGGCTGTATCCATAGGGGACCGTGCGGGCCGTGAACTCGTCGAACACGTCGCCCCAGGGCGATGTCGCAACCATGATGCCGCCTTCCTTTCACCTGTAACGGAGTCCGCTCCCGCTGGCACGTTATCCGTGCCACGGTTCCGACGTCCTACAAAGTGAATAACCTCTCTTTGATGCTAACGGCGGGGCGGGGACGTGTCCATAAGGAGAGTCTGGTTTTTCATAGGTGATTGAAAGACTTTGTTTCCCGCGCTCATGGCCTGGTCGTGTTTTCTCTGGCGGGGCACTAGTACAGGTGTCAGCGTATCAAATGAAGCTGAGGCTATATTTGCCTGGGTGATAATAACCGGGGCATTCTATTGTGTCCATGTGGCTTCAGGCCTGGAAATCCTGGGGGCTGTGGGATGATCCGAGGCTATGAGCCCCGCCTCGGATCCCACAAGGCCGTGCAAAATTCTGCAAACTGTTGCTGCGACGTAACAGGGAGCATTGCGGAGGATGGCGCGAGGCTGTGTTCAAAGCGCCTCGTACCTCATGTGATGACCTCAGGATATCTTGCGAAACGAGTGGTTCGACCGAAACATGTGCCTCCCTCGAACGGCGCGTCCGAAAGCAAATGTTTCGGTCATAAGAGCCACGAATAGGCCAGTGTTTCTGGAGGCGCTTTTGGCTTGAGCGTTTGAGTGGGGCGCGCGCCGCACGCGCGGACCCAAGCGTTCGAGCCGCCGCACTGGCGTGTACTGAAAGCGTGTCTGCGCCAGGCCCTGGGCGCCACAAAGCCGGGTCCTGTCATGTGCGATGGCGCCCAAGTCGGCGCCCAAGTCTCGGCTCCGACGCCGCGGTCAAGTCTCTCAGCCTGCCCATGAATCGGGAAAGGTCAGGCATCCCGATCAGCCTATCCTTCCGAAACCGGTGCGCAGCCGGCCTCGCGGCGGGCGGCATCCAGCCGGGGGAATGCGATCTCATCAGTAATCAGGGTGCGGAACAGGGCAATGCCCTTGGCCCCCGGCGCCAGGACGATGTGGCTGCCGTCGCCGGATGGTGGTTGGGTTCCTTCCGCTACCAGAATCACATCGAAGCGGTCGCCCGCGGCCGATCGGTCACTCTCCGCATAGAAATTGGTGGAGTCCAGGCCGTAGAACGATAGGGAGGCGTAGGTCCCCTCAGGCACCGGGGCGGTAAAGCGCACAGGGCCCTCGCTCAGGTCGAAGGCGCAAATGCTGTATAGAAGATCTGGGCTCGGACGAACAACCTGGCGGGCGGTCTCGTCCACCCGTGGCCCATGGGCGATGATGTTCGAGCCCGCTTGGGCCGCGATCCGGGAATGGGCGGTGCTGACGATGACAATTGGCAGGAAGTAGACCGTAGCCCAATGAACCAGAGCCGCAAGCACGAGTGTGAAGGCAACCCAGCGCAGGAACGACATCATGAGCAACTCTCCCTCGTGATGACAGGCAGGCTGAGGCTCGCCAGATCCGCCTCCAGATCGATATTGTCGGTCAAGCGCTCCGGCAAGCCATAGAGCCGCAAGGTGAGGGAGAAATTCTCGGCCTCCCCCATGGGCAACCACGCACCGGTCTGTCGATCCTGTGCCACGCGGAACGTGAAAGACTGCAACCCGGTTTCGGTGTCACCGTCCAATGAGGAGCCCACCAGATCAGCCCTCGTCACGGAATAGCGTTTTTCCGGATTGGGGATCAGAAAATGGTCCGCGCCATAGGCCGTGATGCTCCACCAGCGCGCGGGCATGTTCATGCCATCGATCCGGTAGACGCAGGCGCCGTCGAGCGGGTTGCCGGCACTGTCTTCGAAAGTTGCAAAATAGACGGCCTCGGAGCGTTTCAGCGCGAAAAGGCCCCCCACGGCGATGCCTGCGCGGGTGTATATGTCCAAGGCTTCCGACCCGATCAAGGCGTTGGTGCGCCATGGCCCATTCTGGATGCCGGCATTGAGAGACAGCTGTGAGATGGCCCAATAAGCCGAGCCCAGTCCCACAGCGAGCCCTATCAAGACGGCAAACAGGCCACGTATCAAGAAGCCCATGCCTCGTGCCCCCTCTTTTGCTTTGCGCGATGCCGCCGCACCGCTGGCAGTCCCTTGCACGGGACCCTTGTGCCTCACACCATCAGCTGCCGGTCCACGATGGCAACAATGTCCTTCATGATATCCGTAATCTGATAGTCCTTGGGCGTGTAGACGCCGGCGACGCCGCTGGCGCGCAAGGTCTCTTCGTCCTCAGGCGGAATGATGCCGCCGACAATGACCGGCACATCGTCAAGGCCCGCATCGCGCATGCGCAGCATCACGTCCTCGACCAGAGGGACGTGGGAGCCGGACAGGATCGACAGGCCGACCACATGGACGCTTTCCTCGACGGCGGCGTTGACGATCTGGGCCGGGGTCAGGCGGATGCCCTCGTAAACCACTTCCATGCCGGCATCGCGGGCGCGCACGGCGATCTGCTCGGCGCCGCTTGAATGGCCATCAAGGCCCGGCTTGCCGACCAGGAATTTGAGGCGTCGGCCCAGCCGGGCGGAGACCCGCTCCACATCCGCGCGCACCGCGGCGATTTCGCCGGACTGGTCCACCGGACCTGCCGCCGCGACGCCCGTGGGGGCGCGATATTCGCCGAACACTTCGCGCAAGGTTCCGGCCCATTCACCGGTGGTCACGCCCGCTTTGGCGCAGGCAATGGAGACCGGCATGATGTTAGAGCCGTCCGAGGCCGCCGCGCGAAGATCGGCAAGCGCCTTTTCCACCGCCACGTTATCCCGGGCTTGCCGCCAGGCATTGAGCCTGGCGATTTGCTCCGCCTCCACATCCCCGCCCACGGTGAGGACCTGGCCTTCGCCGGTCGAGAGAGGGGAGGGCGCGGTTTCCAGATAAGCGTTCACACCGACGACAATCTGTTCGCCCGCCTCAATGCGTTTCACTCGCTGGGTGTTCGATTCCACCAATTGTTGTTTCATGTAGGCGCTGTCGATGGCCGCAACGGCGCCGCCCATGGCATCGACCCGCTCGAACTCGGCCCAGGCCGCATCCCGGATTTGCTCCGTGAGCCCCTCGACCACTTCCGAGCCATTGAACAGGTCACCATATTCCAGAAGATCCGTTTCATAGGCCAGGATCTGTTGCATGCGGAGCGACCATTGCTGGTCCCAGGGGCGGGGCAGGCCCAGGGCCTCGTTCCACGCAGGCAGTTGCACGGCGCGGGCGCGGGCGTCCTTGGACAGGGTGACGGCCAGCATCTCCAGCAGAATGCGGTACACGTTGTTTTCCGGCTGCTGTTCCGTCAGGCCAAGCGAGTTGACCTGCACCCCATAGCGGAAGCGGCTGTACCGTGGATCCTCGACCCCGTAACGCTCCTTGCAGATGCGGCTCCACAGCTCGCCCATGGCGCGCAGCTTGCACATTTCCTCGATGAAGCGGATGCCGGCATTCACGAAGTAACTGATCCGCCCCACGACTTTCGGGAAATCCTCCTCCGGCACTTGGCCCGAGGCGCGCACCGTGTCGAGCACCGCGACCGCCGTGGAGAGGGCATAGGCAGCTTCCTGGACCGGCGTCGCGCCCACTTCCTGCAGATGGTAGGAGCAGACATTCATCGGATTCCATTTCGGCACGTGGCGATAGCCGAAAGCGATCATGTCCGAGATCAGACGCATGGACGGGCCCGGCGCAAAAATATAGGTGCCGCGCGAGAGATATTCCTTGATGAGATCGTTTTGCGTCGTGCCTTGAAGGGCGCCCGCATCCGCGCCCTGTTCTTCGGCAAGCGCGATGTAAAGGCTCAAGAGCCAGGCCGCCGTCGCATTGATGGTCATGCTGGTGTTCATCTGATCAAGGGGGATGCCCTCGAACAAGGAGCGCATGTCTCCCAGATGGGAAATCGGCACGCCCACCTTGCCCACTTCGCCCTTGGACAAGGGATGGTCACTGTCATAGCCCGTCTGAGTCGGCAGATCGAAGGCCACCGACAGGCCAGTTTGCCCCTTTGCCAGGTTGCTCCGATACAGCGCGTTCGAAGCCTCGGCGGTCGAATGGCCGGCATAGGTGCGGAAGATCCAGGGCTTGTCCTTTTGCGGTCGTTCAGTGGTGGACATGGGGCTAACTCTCCTATGGCGGTCGGCTGCGGGAGCGGCATCGCAGGGTTAATCGCATGCCCAGAACCATGCCACGGGCATTCTTTCCGGAAAAGAAAGGCCTTCGGGCGTCTTCTCTGAACATGCAAAGTGGTTCCGCCGGCGCTGAAAATGCGACAGGCTCTACACGCGTAAACGTTCTGCTTATGTTGCGGTGCAAAACCATGCTTGCACAGGACAGCCGGTTGGGTTCATCCTTTCACGGCTTTGTAACCCGGCCGATGGCCTTTAACGACGGCCAGAAGCGATGGCCATATATGACGGCATGTAATCCGTGGGGCCGGGGACCCACGATGGCGAGGGGAGGCTCTGCCAATGACCGCTGAAGCCCAGGTCAAGGACCTGTATGAAGTTGGTGAAATGCCACCGGCCTTTCACGTGCCTGAGAAAATGTATGCCTGGGCCATTCGGAAGGACCGTCATGGTCCGCCCGACCAGGCCATGCAGGTCGAAGTTCTCGATACGCCGGAGCTCGACTCCCAGGAAGTGCTCGTTCTCGTCATGGCCGCGGGCGTGAACTACAACGGCATCTGGGCTGCGCTGGGTGAGCCCGTTTCGGTCCTCGACAGCCATGACATCCCCTATCACATCGCCGGGTCCGATGCGGCCGGCATTGTCTGGGCTGTCGGCAGCAAGGTGCGCCGCTGGAAGCCCGGGGATGAGGTCGTGGTTCACTGTAACCAGGACGATGGCGACGACGAAGAATGCAATGGCGGCGATCCCATGCTTTCGCCAACCCAGCGCATTTGGGGGTATGAAACCCCTGATGGTGCCTTCGCCCAGTTCACCCGTGTCCAGGCGCGCCAGCTGATGCCGCGGCCAAAGCACCTGACCTGGGAAGAATCCGCCTGCTACACGCTCACCCTCGCAACGGCGTATCGTATGTTGTTCGGCCACCGGCCCCATGTGCTCAAGCCGGGCCAGAACGTTCTGATTTGGGGGGCGTCAGGCGGCCTTGGCGTGTTCGGCACCCAGCTTTGTGCCGTGACCGGCGCCAATGCCATCGGCGTGATTTCCGACCCGGACAAGACGGATTTCGTCCTGTCCATGGGCGCCAAAGGCGTTATCAACCGCAAAGATTTCAATTGCTGGGGTCAGTTGCCGCCGGTAAATGGCGAGGGCTTCAACGATTATATGAAAGAGGCCCGCAAATTCGGTAAGGCCATCTGGGACTACACGGGCCGCGGCAATGACGTGGACATCGTGTTCGAACATCCCGGCGAGAGCACCTTCCCGATCTCCGTCCTTGTGGTGAAGCGCGGGGGCATGGTGGTCATCTGTGCCGGGACGACCGGCTTCAACCTGACCATGGATGCCCGCTTCCTGTGGATGCGCCAGAAGCGGGTTCAGGGCTCCCACTTCGCCAATCTGATGCAGGCTTCCCAGGCCAACCAGCTCGTTATTGAGCGGCGCATTGATCCGTGCATGTCGGAAGTCTTCTCCTGGAAAGACATTCCGGAAGCCCATATGAAAATGTGGCGCAATGAGCACCTGCCCGGAAACATGGCGGTGCTGGTCCAGTCCCCTTATCCGGGCCTGCGCACGGTCGAGGATGTGATTGAAGCCGGGTCCGCGTCGGGCGATGGCGGTGGCCGGGTCGGTCAGACGGCTGTGGCCTGACGGGTTCCGTCCAGAGACACAAACAATCAGCCTGCGTTCCCTGTCGGGAGGCAGGCTGTGCCTTTTATGGTCGGCTCATGCGATCAGCGATATGACAGCCTAAAGCGTTTTCAGCAAAAGTGTGTGCGGTTTTGCGGTTCGAAAACGCGATAAA
>CAYUYV010000029.1:0-27941 GCA_964449455.1 uncultured Alphaproteobacteria bacterium
CTAAGGGAAGTCTTGACCCCATGGACCAGCGCCCATGGGCAAAAGCTGCCGGCAAGAATGGCCGAGCCACTTTTCGCCCGGCCTTTTGTCATCAGGCGGGCACGGCCAAGCGCCGCAACAAGAGGGCTGACACGGCCGCAACCGCCACCTCAAACGCGATGAATGGGTAAAAGCCCGCCTCCGGCAGGCCCTCAATGCCGATGGCGACGGCGCGGGCAAAGACATAGCCGCCTGTGTAGGTCAGTATGAAGAGCAGGGCGGGGCGCTGATAAGCGGCATTAAACACGCCCATCAGGCTCAGCATCGCGGCGGCGAGGCTCACCCCGCCGTAGATGCCGCGCATCTCGAAGCTGCCATGGCGGCCGGAGACCTCAACGCCCAGGCTGCCTGTCAGCTCCAGCGGATTGATAAGTGCAAAGGCCCCAAACAGGCCAAAAGCAAGCGTATTGAACAGAAGGAAGGCCCGGACCATGCTGTGATCTCCCGCGAATGCTGTGGCGCTGGGGCTGGCGTAGAGTTCGAACGCGCATCAAAGGAAGGCGACCCCGAAATGATCACGCCAGACTATGCACGGCATCTTGCCCGCTACAACCGCTGGGCCAATGGACTGCTTTATGATGCCGCGGCCGCGCTCTGCGATGCGGACTACCGCCAGGACCGTAGTGCCTTTTTCGGCTCCCTCCACAACACCTTGAACCATCTTGTGGTGACGGATCGGATCTGGATGGCCCGGTTTGAGGGCGCGCCTAACCCGGACGTTGCGCTCACCGACGTGCCCTATAGCAAGTTCGCCGCGTTGCGCCAGGCGCGCGATGCGGAAGATGCCCGGATTATTGCTCTTGTCGATGCACTCGATGCGGCGGCGCTCGACGGGCCGCTCTCGTACCGCACTATGGCGGGCGAGCCCAAATCCATGCCCCTCGCCATCGCGCTCGGGCATTTCTTCAATCACCAGACCCACCACCGTGGTCAGTGCCATTGTATGCTCACCCAGGCTGGCCACCGGCCGCCCCAATGGGACCTGCTTTACTTTCCTCAACCATAAGAGGCCTGACCGACGGTGACCGACTCCCCTTCCAGCAGCGACCGCGCTCCCTCTGTCAGTCCCATTCCTGAAGGCTCCAAGGCCGGGCTTCTTGCGCCCTATCATGGCCAGCGGGTGCCGGCGCCGGACTGGTTCGCCCGTGCCATCGCCCAGACGGGCGTTGCGGGAACGGTTGAGGTCGAAGGGGCGCAAATCAGCTATCGCCGCTGGGGCCAGCCTGACCTGCCCGGCCTGCTTTTGACTCACGGCAATGGGGCCCATGAGCGCTGGTGGGACTGGATCGCGCCTTATCTCGCGCGGGAGTATCACGTGGTCGCCATGACCTTGAGCGGCATGGGAGACAGCGCATGGCGCGATGCCTATGCCATGGAGCTGTTCTCGCGGGAACAAATGGCCGTTTGCGATGCCGCGGGCTTGTTCGACCACGACGTGCCGCCGATCATTGTCGGGCACAGCTTCGGCGGTTTCGTAACCATCCTGACCGGTGCTCTTTATGGGGATCGTCTGTCCGGGACGGTTCTGGTGGACAGTCCGGTCAACCCCCCGGGCCGTCCCGAAGGCGGACCGCCCCGCGGTCCCCGGCCGAATCGGGTCTATCCGACTCTGGCGGAAGGGCTGGCGCGCTTTCGGCTGGCGCCGCCCCAGGAATGCGAGAATGTCTTTATCGTCGACCACATCGCCCGCCACTCCCTCAAGCCCGTCGAGCGGGGGTGGACCTGGAAATTCGACCCCCATATCTGGCAGCGCTTTTCCATCGGCAATACATCGGATCGCCTGCGCGAGACCCGCTGCCGTATTGGTATTTTCCGGGGCGAATATTCCGCGATTTTCCCGCCCGATGTGGGGGACTACATGTTCAGCCTGCTGGGCCATGCGGTGCCAGTGATCGAGATCCCAGAGGCCCGGCACCACATCATGCTGGACCAGCCGCTGGCTTTTGTGGCGGCCTTGCGCACCCTGCTGATGGACTGGGATCACTCCCGCCCCAATCGGATCATCCCGCCTTCGGCGGACAATCCGCTTGCGCCCTTGGACGACTAAGCGGCCTTGCCTGGCTCTGGCGCGTTGAAGGCCCAGATCAAATAGGCCGCAAAGGCCGATTGCCAGGGGATGTAGAGCACATAGGGGAAGGCCTTTTCGGCCACCCCTTCGAGCGGCGGGGCATCCCCGAACAGCAGCAAAAACGCTCCTGCTGCGATGACCGTGAGCACACCCGTGCCGAAGACGCCAGCACCGGGCCGGCGAAAGCCGCCGCCCAGGGGCCACAGACCCGTCAGGCTCAGCCCCGCACCCACAACACTGCCGCTGGCTCCGAACAGGGCGGCCCCAAGCGTGCCGTCCACATGATCCGCGACTTCCAGCGCGGCGATCACGGCCAACAGAAAGGCCAAGGCCACAGCGGTGGCGAACAGGACGCTGCCGCCAAGGCCGGTTCTGCCCCGCCAGGCCAGCAGGACGACAATTGGGGTGCTGAATAACGCCGACAGCACCCAATGGGCATCCGGCCGCGCATCCGAGGCCACAACGCCGGTCACAAAGGCTCCCACCGCAACAAGGGTCACGAAAATCCCGTCAGCCCGGCCGATACGCCTTGTTTGCGGCTGGACGCCGAGCCGGATCAACCGGCCAAGGCCATGACCGACAAGGGCACCAAACAAGGCAGGGCCGATCGCCACAGTCGGCAGCATTGCCGCAGAAATCAGGCCTTCGTCCTGGGCGATCTGCACCAGCACGACCAAAAAGCTCCCAATGGCCACAAGCCACAGGCCCAGGGCCAAACGGGATGCAAACAAAGACATGATGGGTCCTTTGAGTCCGGCTGGCCGAGGTCATCTGCGCCCGCGCGGGAAAACGGCCGCAGGGAGCGCGCCCCGCAGCCCAGCCTGAATGATTGCAGCCAGCCGCGCCTTTGTTATGATCCGCGCGACTTTCGGCTGGGATTTGATTTTTGTCTGAGGACGCTATGGAGCACAATCACCCCTCAGATCAGCATGATCATGCGAAGGGCACCATGGACCTGACGGAACACCAAAAGACCTGGAACTTTTTCATGGGCCTGACCAAGGTCGGCACCCTGGTGATCGGCGCCCTTGTGGCGTTCCTCACCATCTGGATCGCGGGGGGCTGGTCCTTTCTTGCGGCCCTTGCGTTCGTTCTGCTTGGCTGTTTCTTCGTCTGGTTCCTGTTCCGGTAAGACGCGCACGCTCACCTTGCTTCAAGGGTTGGGCTGCACGGTGTGACGCGTTACGCGACGCGTCGCGGGGCGCTTGTGTATGTCGGATGGGCATGTCCGCATTGCCCCCTGGCGATGTGCGCCTGCGGCACTATTGTCATGAAGACACAAAATGGGCGTGGTGCCGCCGGCGTGGCAGCCCTAGCGGAAAGGCAAGACGAATGAAGATCGCGATCCCCTCCGAAACGCGGGCCCACGAAACGCGCGTCGCGGCCACGCCCGAGACCGTCAAGAAATATATCGCCCTGGGCGCCGACGTGGTGGTCGAGACGGGGGCTGGCGTCGCATCGAGCGTGTCCGACGCCGATTTCGTCGAAGCGGGCGCCAGTATTGCGCAAACGTCCTGGGATACGGTGCGCGAGGCGGACATGGTGTTGAAAGTGGCCCCGCCAACCCCCCACGAAGTGGGGGAGTTGCGGCCCGGCTCGTGCTATGCGGGCCTGCTCAATCCCTTTATGGAGCGCGACACCCTTGAGGCCCTGGTCCGCCAGAACGTAACGGCCTTTTCCATGGAATTCATGCCGCGGATCACCCGGGCCCAGTCCATGGACGTGCTGTCGTCCCAGTCCAACCTCTCCGGTTACTTGTCCGTGATCGAGGCCGCTGCCCTCTACAACCGGGCTTTCCCGCAAATGATGACGGCCGCCGGCACCATTCCGCCAGCCAAGGTGTTTGTCATGGGCGCGGGCGTGGCGGGTCTCCAGGCCATCGCCACCGCCAAGCGTCTGGGTGCGGTGGTCAGTGCCACGGATGTCCGCCCCGCAGCGCGGGAGCAGGTGGAGAGCCTGGCGGCGAAATTCGTCATGGTGGACAGCGAAGAGACTCGTGAGGCAGAAACCAGCGGCGGCTATGCGCGGGAAATGAGCGAGGACTACAAGCGCAAGCAGGCCGAACTGATCGCCGAAACCATCGCCAAGCAGGATGTGGTGATCACCACGGCTCTCATTCCCGGCCGTCCTGCACCGCTGCTCGTGACGGACGAGATGGTGGCCAGCATGAAGCCCGGATCGGTCATCGTGGATCTCGCCGTGGAGCAGGGGGGCAATGTGGCGCCGTCCCGCCTTGGCGAGGTTGTGGACGCCCATGGCGTGCTCATCGCCGGCTACGCCAATATGCCAGGACGTCTTGCCGCAGACGCCTCGGCGCTCTATGCCCGGAACTTGCTGAACTTCCTGACCCTGATGATCGACAAGGACGAAAAGGCCCTGAAGATCGACTGGGAGGATGACATCATGTCGGCAACGGTGGTGACCCGGGAAGGCGCCATCGTGAATCCCTCTCTGGCACCGGCTCCCGCACCGGCCAAATAAGGCCTGCGAGGTTGCCCATCCTGTTGCGGACAGCCCGACCAGTCTACAAGACTGTGCTATCTGTCTGACGGTCCATCCGGGTCAGTAGACAGATGCATGGGAAACAGCGGGGGTTTCAGTGGCGCAGAAAGTGCTCCAAGTGTCCAAGGTCACCAAGACCTATGGCGAATTTACCGCCGTGGATAGCCTTTCCTTTGCCGTGGACGCCGGGTCGGTGTTCGGTTTTCTCGGACCCAATGGGGCCGGGAAAACAACGACGCTGCGCATGATCCTGGACATCATCAAGCCGACCCATGGCATGATTGACGTGCTCGGCTCAGCGTCCGCCCTGAAGGTGCGGGACCAGATCGGCTATCTCCCGGAAGAGCGCGGGCTTTACAAAAAGATGACTGCGCGCCAGACCATCGCCTATTTCGGCCAGTTGAAGGGCCTCGCAGGGCGCGTTGCCAACCACAAAGCCATGGAGCTTCTGGAGCGCTTTGGTCTGAAGGATTTCGCCAACGCCAAGGTCGAGACCCTGTCCAAGGGCATGGCCCAGAAGGTTCAGGTCCTGAGTGCCATTGCCCATGATCCGCGGCTTGTCATTCTTGATGAGCCGTTCTCGGGCCTCGACCCGGTGAACCAGCAGGTGCTGGAGGATCTCATCCGGGACCTCGCCGACAAGGACCGGACGATCGTCTTCTCCACCCATGTCATGCAGCATGCGGAGCGTTTGTGTGACCGCCTGCTCCTGGTTGCCGAGGGCAAGCGGCGCTTTCTTGGGACCCTGGCCGAAGCGCGTGCTGCCTTGCCTCGCCGGGTTCGTATTGAAACGACCGATCCCGTTGAACCCCTGAGAGTGCTTGAGTTTGTCGAAGGCATCGCCCAGGTTGACAACGACGACCAGGAAAACGGACAAAATGGCCACGCACATCGCTATGAGATCACCCTGCGCCAGGGAACAGATCCGCAATGGGTGTTGAAGGCCTGTTTCGAGCGCGGGATTACCCTTCGCCAATTCGACCAGAGTGACCCCAGTCTCCATGAGATCTTCGTGGCCATGGTGGGCGATCGAGCAGGGGAGGCCGTGTACCGATGAATGCCATTCGTCTCGTCGCCTGGCGCGAATATATGCAATATGTAACGACGCGCGGCTTCTGGCTCGGCATGTTGCTCTTCCCCGTGATTTTCGGCGTCATGCTGTTCGTGCCCCAATGGCTCGCGCAATCGACCCCGGCCCGGACTTTTGTCATGGTTGACCGCACCGGTGCCCTGACCGAGGCCGTGGATGGCGCGCTTGAGCGGGATTACCAGCGCCTGGTTTTGACGGCAGTGGTCGCCTATACCCGCACCGTGGTCCCCGCAGAGGTCCAGGCGAGTGGCGTCATTCCAACGCTTTACCTGGACATTGGCGTGAATGATGCCGCCGTGGACGCGTTTCTGGACCGGGGCGGGTTGCCCCGGGCGCTCGATCTGCTGCGCCCCTATGTGAGCGAGGACGCACCTGCCTTCACACCGCCCCGCCGACTTTTCGTCCGTGTTCCTCTGCCACCGGATGTCGATCCGGAGGCGGATTTCCAGACCCTCTCCGATGCTTTGGCGCCCTATCTGACGGGGGCCAAGTCCATTACGACGGCTGGGGACGAACGCACCTTGTTTGCAGCCGTGCTCGTCCCGAATGATCTTGATGGGGAGAACTGGGCCTCGGCCGAGATCCAATATTGGAGCACAAATCTGGCGGATTCTGATCTGCGGGACCGCATCTCCGGCGTTCTCAATGAGCGTTTGAGGGAACAGGAATATGCGCGGCGAGGCCTTGATGCCGGCACGGTCACCGCCGTTCAAAACCAATCGGCGAATGTGCGCATTTTCGATCCCCGCAAGACCTCTGGCGACCGGGCCGTGGGCCTCAAGGATCGGGTCGAACAGATCATCCCGCTTGGTCTTGCTTACATATTATGGATCGCGATCTTCACGGTGGGGAACATGCTCCTCACCAATGTGGTGGAAGAAAAGTCCAACAAAATCATTGAGGTGCTTTTGTCGTCCGTGACGGCCCATGAGCTGATGATCGGCAAACTCATCGGCATTTTGTCATTGGGTCTGACAACGGTCCTGTTTTGGATCAGCGCCATCAGCATCACGCTTTTGCTGCTTCCCGAGGGTTTGACAGCCATTGGTGGGCCGATCATCGAATTGCTGTTTTCAACGCCGCTGTTGCCGGCATTCCTCTTCTATTTCGTCTCGGCCTATCTCATTTTCGCGGCAATCTTCCTCGCCGTGGGGGCCATGTGCAATTCGCTCAGCGACTCGCAGACCTATATGGGTCCATTGATGATGCTGCTCATCGTGCCCATGGCCCTGCTCGCCTTTATTCCCAGGGATCCCAATGGGATCGTGGCCACGGTCGTGTCCTGGATCCCGATCTACACGCCCTTTGTGATGATGATGCGCGTCTCCGCCGATCCCCCCATGAGTCAAGTGATCGGCACAGGCTTTTTGACCATCATCACGGCCGCGTTCATGCTGTGGCTCATGGGACGGCTGTTCCGCCGCTCAATCCTGCGCTCTGGTCAGCCCCCCAAACTGGCGGAAATTTTCCGGCTTCTGCGCACGGGTGATCGCTGATCCTTTCCGCGATCTCGCCTCCCGGGCCTGCGGACCCGTGCGACCCATGGGCCGCACGGGATCCCGCGGCTATCGATCGTCTCTTCAAGCAATTGACTGTATTTTTTGCCGTGTTTTCGCAAGAGCGAGTGTATTTTTCGTATGGTCGCAAGGTCGAATTGTCCATAGAAGCCAAAATGCCTTCTAAAACCTTGGTTTTGAACCAGTATTGCTCAATGCTGTGGGCCGTTCTACTTCTCCAATTCAGGAAAACATAGGCTGTTCGCTTAAAATGGGTTGTCTGGCCTTGTGATGTGGTGGATCATGAATGCTGTGTCACGTTGTGGGCGACGCCAGGATTGGGTCGCCATCAAGGCGGAGGTGACCTGTGGACATGCGGACATCTCCATGGAACAGGCTGCCAGGGGCGTGCGTGCAGGGAAACGGCGCCTTGGTTATCGCCATGGCCGGCATTTCCCATCCGGGTTGGACGCCGATCAACTCCATGGCGCGGCTTGGCGCACGGCTGTTCGAGGCTGACCTCGTCGACTTGAACGGGCCCAAGGGCGCCAAGGCCTATCTTAATGCCTACGGCCGATCCCGCCGCCGCGATCCCCTTGGCCCGGACCTTCTGGTGATTACTGGATCCCCCTTTGATCTTGTGCGCATCACAGCCCTTCCCGGCTGGCGCACCCGATATAATCGGGTGGCTGCCTGGATCGTTGATTCGTTTTGGGTTGAACGGATGCCGCCCCTTGGTTTGTCTCACCTGTTCGATGCGTTTTTCGTGACCACCGGCCATGACCGGGGCGCCTGGGAGGCAAAGACCCGCGTGCCCACATCAATCCTGCCCCTGGGCGCGGATGCTCTGGACCTGGGGCGGGCCGGGGAGGCGGAGCGGCGGCCTGTGGACCTTCTGCGCGTTGGTCGTCAGCCTACGGAATGGGACGACGATGAGGACACGGCGCGCAGGCTCAGTGATGTCGGTCTCAGTTACAAAGGGCGGCCGGCCTGGGCCGGGACGGCGGAAGACCGCCAAAGCCTTCTGATGGCGGAATATGGTCGTTCTAAATTCACGGTGGCCTTCTCAAATCGGGCCCATGCCAGCGCCCACACCCATTCCCACAAGGAATATGTCACCTGCCGGTGGATGGATGCCCTGGCGGCAGGCTGCATCGTGGCCGGCATCGCGCCGCAGTCGGATTGGGTCCACCAAAACATGTTCTGGCCCGGCGCTACGGTGGAGTTTCCATCAACGCGGCGCGAAGACGCGATCGCATGCCTGCTCGACATGGTTGCCGGCTGGACTCCGGAAGCCGCGCGGCACACCCGGCGCATGGCCCTGACGCGGCTCGATTGGCGATTGCGCTTTCGGGAGATTGCAAAGTGGTTCGAGATCAAGGCGCCAAAGCTTGACGCCGATCTTGTCCGCCTGTCCGAGACAGCTGGTCGTCTGGCTCATGCGCCACAAGGAGTGGTCCCGCGCCCCGCTTCGGGGAGGCCCGATTTGCGGCAGGCCCGATTTGCGGCAGGAAAGGGCACAGCTGTCGCAGATCGCTCTATCTTCATAAGCTGATGATAAACGAGTATGCGTGCTGACGGCCGGCCACGCTGGATGCCGCCACGGCGGTCGGCGCATCCGATTATGCGCCGCTGGCCCGTCAAGGATCAAAGACGAAAAGAAGCGTGGCTGTCAGCGCACGAGGCCTTCGCGCTGGGCGCGCTTGCGAGCCAATTTCCGTGCGCGGCGAATCGCTTCCGCTTTCTCACGAGCGCGCTTTTCGGATGGCTTTTCGTAGTAATTGCGCAACTTCATTTCGCGAAAGATGCCTTCGCGTTGCATTTTTTTCTTGAGCGCCCGGAGCGCCTGATCGACATTGTTATCACGGACAATAATCTGCACTGGACCTCCATCGAGCCTTGGACGGCGCCAGGATTCCACAAATCAATTTCCAAAAGGGAAATCGCCAACACCGACCCATAACCATGGGAGCGCGTGTCGACGGTGTGTGTCTGGCGGCCATAAGACCCAGACTGTGAACCAAACGGCTCGGCATGGGTCAAATACGTGGATGCGCAAAATGGCAGCCTCGACCCCCTTTGTCCAGCCTAAGCCATGGCAGAAGTGGTGAGGGCGGCGCAGAAAGGTCACTCGCCCGCATATTGGCCTTCCACAAAACGGTCTCGAAGGACGAATTTTTGGACCTTGCCCGAGCCCGTGAGCGGGAAGTCTGCCATGGGGACCCACTGGGCGGGGGTTTTCTGCGGAGACAAACGCTCGCGGCAGAACTGTTTCAGCTCGGCGGGGTCGAGAGGCGTTCCTGCCACAGAGCGGTAAAAGCAGACGGCGATCTCGCCCCATTTCGGATCCGGCACGCCAACCACGGCCACTTCTGCGATGTGAGGATGCTCCATCAGCACATTTTCGATTTCGGCCGGAAACAAGTTCTCGCCGCCACGGATGATCATCTCCTTCACCCGGCCCGTGACCCGGACAAAGCCTCGCGCATCCATTGTCCCCAGATCGCCCGAATGCAGCCAGCCATCCGCGTCGATGGTCTTGGCCGTTGCTTCCGGATTGTCGTTGTAGCCGATCATGTTGAGATAGCCCCGGCAGCAGATCTCCCCGATGGTGTCGATGGGAAGGACCGCATTCGTCGCCGTGTCACGGATTGAGACTTCTGTGCACGGAAGGGGGCGGCCGACCGTTTCCGCGATATCGTTTACGCTGTCGCCGATGGCGCTCTGTGTAATGACCGGTGAGGTTTCCGTCTGTCCGTAGACGATCTGAAATTCGCACTGATAGGTGTTGCACACCCGGCGCACGAGTTCCGGCGGCACCATGGATCCGCCGGAGACGGCAAGCTCCACCGAGGAGACATTCACCGGCATGCGCTCATAGGCTTCGAGCAGGCCGATCAGCATGGTCGGCACACCCATGGCGTAGTTCACGCTTTCGCGTTCAATGACCTCGTTCATGGCCATGGGGTCGAACTGCTTGGCGATCAGATGCCGTCCCCGGGCCTGGATGGACCCGAGGGTCAGGATCACGCAACCCGATGTGTGGAACATGGGCATGAAATTGAGCCATGTGCCGCCGTCCTGCGCACCAATACGGTTCTTGATGAGCCGGGCATTGTTGGTAATGCCCCTGTGATGGAGCAGGGCTCCTTTGGGGAAGCCGGTCGTGCCGGACGTATACTGAATTTGCACTGGATCATCGGGGGTCACCGTTGGCAGGACTGCCGGGCGCGACCCCCGGGCCCTCAGGGCCTCCGGGTAGTCCATGTCGACGATTTCGCGGATGGCCTCGATGCCGCCGCACACCTGACCGGCAATCCGCCCCATGGGATTGCCCCGATACTCCTGCACCATGAAGAGGGCAACCGACCGGGACTGGGTCAGGACATAGTGCAGCTCCTTGGGCTGATAGGCTGGGTTCACCGTCACCAGCGTCACGCCCGCCAGGGCCGCTGCATATTCCAGAAAGACCCATTCCGGCGTGTTGGGAGACCACACGGCGATCCGCTCTCCTGGGGCGAACCGGCTGGCCAGCGCCAGGGCAACGTCTTCGACCTCGGCCAGCAGCTCCCCATAGGTCCAGGCCCGCGCCGTCTCGCCAGCCATGGTGATCTCCGCGAGGGCGGGGGCATCGCGCGCATCGGCGGCCGCCTCCCTCAGCAGTCCCCCGACGGTGGTTTCCAGGATGACGTCATCGTCCCGCGCGGGAAAATAGGACGTGGACAACCCAAGCGTGGACATTGGCGTTTCCTTTTTTGAATGCAACGGTTGAGTGGTACTGGCAGACTCCCCAAGCGGGTCTGTGGGGCGCACAATCATAACCGCGCCTAAATGTGAGCATATCCAGCACGCTTGCGTGACTATTTTTGGCGTCAGGGAGCAATCAGGGAATGGCACAAGGGGTCAAATTGGGGCCGAAAGCCTACAGCCTTTCGGTGGCCTTGATGGCCGGGGCGGCGTGCCTCCCGTCATCGGCCGGTTTCGCCCAGGACGAGGATGTCTTCGGCTGGGTGCGCGAGCGTTATGAGGGACCGATCCTTCCGGAACGGCCGACCTTCAGCCGAACGCCGCAAACCCTGCCTGCCGGCCGGTTTCAGGTCGAAGGCGGCTTCGACATCCAGTTCGATGGCAATGGCGAGGTCGACACGGAGATTGCGACGGTGCCGCTGGGCCTCGTCCGTTACGGCATTTTCTCGGATCTGGAGGTTCAGGTCGGTTGGGCCGGGGTCAGTGTGATCAGCACGGACGGCGAGACCAATGTCGGCACCGGCGATCTCGATCTCAGTCTCAAGCTGAATGCGACCGAACAGCGGGGCCGCATGCCCAATATCGGGTTCCTGGTCAATGTGTCCTTGCCCGTCGGCGATGAAACGGGGTCGACCAATGTGGATCCGAGTGGCGGCGTCTTGTGGTCCCATGCGCTTGCGTCCGATTTGGGCCTGTTCGGCAATGTGCTCTTTGGCGCGCCGTCAAATGGGGACGACCGTTTCTTCCAATTCGCAAATGCGATCGGTGTGTCCAAGGGCCTGACAGAGTCGCTTGCGGTGTTCGCGGAATATGTGGCCGAGTTCAACACGGAAGTGATCGATACCCATACGGCCGATTTCGGCGTCACCTATCTGTTGAACGACAATCTGCAGCTCGACTTCAACGGCGGTGTGGGTTTGAGCAGGGGCACCCCGGACGCATTTATCGGCGGAGGCGTGGCCTATCGCTGGTAATGCTCCTTGAGGAAACAAAAGCCAACATGAAAAACGGGCGTCCGGTCTTCCAGGCGCCCGTTGTCTCTTCTCACTGGTGTGCCGCGCAGATCAGAACTGGATCCCCAGGCTCACCGTGCCGCGGTGACCGTCAAGTTCGAGATCCACATCCGTCAGGCCGGGCGTACCGACAATGGCGACATTCTCAACTTCCGTCTCGGTGTAGAAGTAGCGGTAGTTGAGGCCAATGAAAAACGGCGTGCCCGGAACGGTGGACAGCACACCGCCGCCAACCTGATAGGCAAGACCCGTCTCCGTATTGTTCGAGCCATCGAAATTGACGACACCCAGACCAATGCCGCCGCCCGCATAGGGGGTGATGCCCAGAATCGGCGATTCAAGGTCGAACCACAGATTGGCCAGCACACTGAAGAGTTCCACATCGCTTGTGTTGAACAGGCTGCCCGCCCCGGCATCCACATCGATGGGGGTGAAGGAGCCGTCCACTTCGGCCCGGATATCAACGAAGGGCGCCACGGGGTAGCGATAGCCGATTGCACCGCCGCCCACGACCGTGGCATCGCGATCAAGCACAAATGTGCCAAGGCCGCTTGCTTCTTCGAGCTCACCGCCGAAGCTGCCGCCAATATAGGCTTGGGCGTAAATGCCGCCATCGTCAGCACCGGGAAATTGGGCGGCGGCAGGCGCTGCTGCAACGCCGGACAGCAACAGGACGCATCCTGTCACGCGGGCCGCCACTTTGAATGCCGGCGCGGCAGTCATCAGGGTGCACAGGCCAGTCATCACGGGTCTTATCCTTTCATACTGGTCCCCGGCATACAGTGCCGGGGCATGATCTTTACAAGTCATGCCCGAACAATGACAGGCTGTTTCAGGCAAAACTGCGAACCAATACATGGCGGGTTTAGGGCCGTTTTGGTTCGCAGGTCGCTTGGAGGTGTCAGCGTTTCGTCCGCCCTTTAAGGAAATTGCGGATCTTCGCTCCAAAGGGTGGACGCATCATGGCGCCGAGATCCATCTTAGGCTGCGAATAGACCGCCTTGGCATGGGAGAATTCGCGGAAGCCGTCAATGCCGTGATAAGCCCCCATCCCGGAAGGACCAACGCCGCCAAAGGGCAGATCTTCCATGGAGACATGCATGATCACGTCATTGATGGTCACGCCGCCTGAGGTCGTGTTCTGAAGGATCTGAGCCTTTTCCGCCTCATCCGTGCCAAAATAATACAGGCCGAGGGGGCGCTCATGCTCGTTCACATAATCGACGGCGTCCTTGACCGAACCCACGGCCTTCACCGGCATGAGAGGGCCGAAGATCTCCTCCTGCATCACGGTCATGTCTTCGGTTGGATCCAGGATCAGGGTCGGCGGGATCTTCCGGTGTTCCTGCTGGCTGAAGTCCTCCCGGGCCGGATTGACCTCGACCACGCGGGCGCCTTTCGCGCGGGCGTCCTCGATATGGTCCTTCAGGCGATCATAGTGGCGCTGATTGACCACGGAGGTGTAGTCCGGATTGTCTTTGAGCGTTGGATACATGGCGGCCACGGACGATTCTACGGCACTGACGAAGCCGTCGATGCGGCCCTCGGGCATCAGCACATAGTCCGGTGCAAGGCAGATCTGTCCGGCATTAAGCATCTTGCCGTTCATAATGCGCGTTGCCGCCATGTTGAGATCGGCTTCCTCACCGATGATGACGGGAGACTTGCCGCCAAGTTCCAATGTGACGGGCACCAGGTTGTCAGCCGCCGCGCGCATCACATGGCGGGCGATATTGGTTGCACCCGTGAAGATCAGATGGTCGAAGGGCAGGGCACTGAAGGCTTGGCCCACCTCCGGCCCGCCCGTGAACACGGCGACTTCGGTCTCGTCAAAGGCCGAGGCGAACATCCGGGCCATCAGCTCACCGGTCGCTGGGGTGAACTCGGACGGCTTGATCATGGCGCGATTGCCGGCGGCGAAAATGCCGGCAAGGGGTGAGAAGGTCAGATTGACCGGGAAGTTCCAGGGGCTGATGACCCCAACGGTGCCCTTGGGCTGGTAATGCACCTCCGCTTTGGCCCCGAACAGGCCGAGCGGGAACATGGGCTTGCGCTTTTCCACGCGCATCCATTTGCGCACATTGTCCTTGGCATGTTTGAGCGGGCCAATGGATCCGGAGACATCCGTCAGCATGGAGGCATCGACGGAGCGGTGACCAAAGTCCCGGCGCAGGCAGTCAGTGATTTCGTCCTTGTGATCCACCAGCAGGCCGATGGCTCGGTCGAGCCATTCGATGCGCTGTTCGGCGCTTAAGGGGCCGTGCGCGATATGGGCCTGTTTCTGGCGCGCCAGAACATCATGCATCCGGGCGGTGGTGGCTTCGGCATCACCGAAATTTGCCATCGGATCGCTTGTCATGGTGTGGGGTCTCCTCCTCCTGGGGCCCGGCCCGCCGCATGCGAGCCTGACACTCTGCGACGCCCATCGCCGTCCCGCGATGGAGCCGACACATTACACGCGTCGACGCCGCGGACCAGAAGGGGTCCCAGTGGGCCATGGTCATTAAGGTATAAGCGCATTCTCAATGATGTTCGCGGCGGTTTACCGGTTCTTCCAGATTGGTAGCGATACTGCCTACGTGTTCGGTTGTATTTTGCCGTGAGGAAAAAAGCCGCGTTATGGTCACTATGGATGTCGACCGTGCGAAGATATGTGCCCAGCAGGCCACCCAGCGGATGGCCGGGCTCAATCTAGCGCCCACACCAACCAATTACGCTTTGTGGTTTGAACATGCGCTGGGGTTCAACAGCGAGCTCGTGCGTGAGCTCGATTCCATCCTCGACAGCGGTGCTCCGATCAAACAATCGGAGCTTGATGATCTCCACGCGCGCTTCATAGGCGGTGCCAGAGTCCAGAATGCCATGTCCGATGTGGGGGGACGGATGCAGGCGGAACTCAGCCGCATTCTGGAATTCGTCGAGGCGACGGGCCGGGATTCCACCAGTTATGGCAATGCATTGTCCCAGATCTCCAGCCAGGTCAGTCGTGAGGACAATGCCGTGCCGCTGGCTTTGATGATCGACACCATGGTGGTGGCGACGCGTCATATGCAGGCCCGAACGGAAGCCCTTGAAGTCGAGCTTCAACGGTCATCAAGAGAGATCACCCAGCTTCGGGATAATCTGGACTCCATCCATCGGGAAACGGTGACCGATGCACTGACGGGTCTGACAAACCGGCGCGGCTTTGACCTGGCCCTAACCCAGGCCCTTGACCAGGCGGAATCGCTCGGACAGTCCCTTTGCCTTCTCATGGCGGATCTCGACTATTTCAAGCGGATCAACGACACCTACGGCCATATGACCGGGGATCAGATTCTGCGTCTGACGGCCCGCTGCATCCGTGACACGGTGAAAGGCAAAGACACCGCGGCCCGCTTCGGCGGCGAGGAATTTGCTGTCGTTTTGCCCAATACCGATATTGAAGGTGCCCGCGTTGTGGGCGAACAGATCCGCAAGTCCGTTGAGAGCAAAAAAGTGGTGAAACGTTCGACGGGTGAGTCCCTCGGCTCGGTGACCATTTCCATTGGCATTGCCCAATATGACGGCATGGACACCGCCGAATCCCTCATCGAGCGCGCGGATCAGTGCCTCTACGCGGCGAAGAACGCCGGTCGCAACCAGGTTATGCCGGAAGACGAGGTCTCACGGGTCCGGTCGGCCTGACCGACCCTCTTCTTTGTCCCGTCGAGACAGGCAAGGGGGCGCTTCAGTTCTCCCCCTCTCCAAGCCTATGATAAAGGCTTGATGGAGTTGGGAGGACATCCATGCAATTCGAAACCATCACCTATGGGGTGGCGGATGGGGTCGCGACGCTGACCTTTAACCGCCCCAAGGCCATGAATGCCTTCGACCCCACCATGATCGTGGAGACGCGGGCGGCGGTCGCGGCGGCCGTTGAAGATACTGCGGTCAAGGTTCTGATCCTGACGGGCCAAGGCCGGGCCTTCAGTACCGGCGCCGATCTGGCCGCGCCCAATGGCGCACCTGAGGGGATGAGCGTCGGCGAAGGCGTCGCCCATTCGATGGACGTTGGTTTCAATCCCATGGCACGGGAGCTGTTCGGCTGCCCCAAGCCTGTCATCGCCGCCGTCAACGGCGTTGTGGCCGGCGGTGGGGTCGGCGTCGCTCTCGCGGCCGATATCGTGGTTGCAGCGCGCTCTGCCTATTTTGTGCAGGTTTTCGTACCCGCCCTTGGCCTGATTCCCGATGTCGGCTGCACCTGGTTTCTGCCACGCCTGCTCGGTCACGCCCGCTCGCGGGCTCTTGCGCTTTTGGGCGAGCGTCTGCCGGCGGAGGATGCCGAACGCTGGGGCCTGATCTGGAAATGCGTCGATGACGACGCGCTGATGGCCGAAGCCCATACGCTCGCCAGCCGGCTTGCGGCGGCCGGGCCCCTGGCCATTGCCCAGACCAAGCGGGCCCTCGATCAGAGCTGGCACAATGACCTTGCCCAACAGCTTGAGCTGGAAATGGAGATTCAGGGGGGCCTTGGCGACACCAAGGATTTCCTGGAAGGCGTGAGTGCCTTTCTCCAAAAGCGTGCCCCGTCTTTCACCGGACATTGACCGGCGCCAGGCCCACCCCATTCAACACTCATCACCCTGCGGAGGAACACCCATGGCATTCGAACGCATCAAGCTTGAATTTCAGGACAATGTAGCCGTCCTGACCCTGTCCCATCCCGAGGCGCTTAATGCCGTCTCTCTCAAGATGCTTGGCGAACTGAGCGAAGCCATCGATCTCGCGTCCGACCGGACCTATGGGGCACGCTGCCTGCTTATGACTGGCGAGGGCCGCGGTTTTTGCGCCGGCGCCAATCTGACCGACGGGGCAGTTGATCGCACCGATGGGGAGCGGGATGCGGGAAAGGTTCTGGAGGAACATTACCACCCCTTCCTGCTCAAGCTCCGGGATCTGAAAATGCCCTTCATCACCGCGGTGAACGGTGTGGCCGCCGGTGTCGGCATGAGCTTTGCCCTGATGGGCGATCTCGTTTTGTCCGCACGCAGTGCTTATTTCCTCCAGGCTTTCAAGCGCATCGGTCTTGTCCCCGATGGGGGCTCGACCTTCCTGCTGCCGCGCCTTGTGGGCATGCGCCGGGCCATGGAGCTGTCCTTGCTCGCTGAACGGATGCCAGCCGAAAAGGCCCTCGAATGGGGCCTGATCAACCGGGTCTATGATGACGCTGAGCTGATGAGCGAGGCCATGACGCTCGCCAAAGAGCTTGCTGCCGGTCCCACCATCGCCCTGTCGCTGATCCGCAAGGCCTATTGGGAAAGCCCGGAAAACACCTATGAGCAACAGCTCCATGTGGAGCGCATGTTGCAGCGGGAAGCAGGCCGCACGAAGGACTCCGTTGAGGGCGTGCTTGCCTTTGTCGAAAAGCGGCCAGCCAACTTCACCGGCGAGTAAGGGCTGGCGGGATGTTCACCACTCTGCTCCAGTTCCTGTCAGACACGCCGGACCGCATCGAAGAGGTGCTGCGCTCCTTGAAGCTGCCCTGGCTGCTTCAGACTCTGATCGATGCCTTGGAAACCCATCCGATCACGTCTGTTCTCCTCATCATGCTGATGGGTGTGGGTCTTCTTTTTGCGGTCTATATGCACTTTGCCAACACGCGCCGCTTCGAGGTGGCCCTGAAGGAACGGGAGCAGAGCTTCCCCCGGCGGGACTGGGAGACCATGGGCCGCCTTGATGCCACACGGATCGTCGGGGAGGCCCAGCAGCTTTTTAGCGACGCGCAAGGCACCGCCATCCATGATGCGGTTCTGGGCCTGCTGTTTCTTCAGCGGGGGGATGGGGTCCAGGCCGAAACCTATCTGCGCCGTGCCATTGGCGTGTTCGAAGAGATCGGCCATCGCGAAGGCATTGCGTTCTATGGGTACTATCTGGGGCAGCTTTACCGTGAGCTTGGCCACTATGAACGGGCTATGATGATGGAAGAGCGCTCCCGGGCCATGTATCGGGCGCTCGGCCGCACCCCTCCCAAGCCTCAGCCACTGGCGGAGGCCCCCACGTCCTCTGCGGAGTCTTGAAACCGACTGGTCTGTTTACACCGACCGGCTTTGCTCGGGGCATGACATGGTCTGATTGGCGTTGTGCCAGTCAGATCGATCATCATCGCGCCCGTCCCGCACGCCGCTCGCCGCGACGGCCATCGAAAAACCACGCCTCAAGATCTGCGAATGCGTCTTCGATCGCGTGAATCTGATCCGCAGTCAGAATATCTTCGTATTCCATCACGATGCCCGGTGTGATCGTGTTCGCGCGCGTGTGCTCATAGCGCAGATGCTTCATCACCAGATAGTCCGGATTGAAATCAGCGCCCACATGGGCGAACAGGGTCTGGACACTGGCCTCGGGCCGGAAAGCGAGCTCCTCAAGGGCCACAAAATGCACCCGGTCATTGGCCTGTTCATTCTGGTGCTGATGATAAATGTCTTGAAGATAGTAGAGCTTTTCGTCCCGGTAGCCATCAAGCCAGGCGAAGAAGTCGTCTGTGCCGCTGCGCTTGAAGTCCGAGCAGACAATGGCCCTGGGATCCTTGTAGCTTGCGATGAATGGGCCGGGAAACCGGTCGAGGCAGGCGCCGAGATGCTCGAAATAGCGCGGTGTCTTGTCGAAGATCCGTACGCTCTTGTTTCGGAGGACGCCGCTTCTTTCCTTTAAACGGTCGTAGAATATGTCATATTGATCCGTATCACAACAATAGTCCCGGTCTGCAGCGTTGATACCCCAACCGTCGAGCAAATTATCTGCAAAGGGATCAAGTTCTGGGAAAGCCCGCGGTGTTGGGCATAGCAGCACGCCAACCTCGAACCCGGCATCGAATTGCGGGGCCTGGCGGAAGAGATCGGAAATGAGGGTCGTGCCGCTGTGTTCCACCCCGCAAATCACGAAGGCTATGCTCATTTTACGGGTCCTTTCTGGGTCAGGGGGGCGCTCCCTGGACCCTCGGCGGGTCAGGCGCTCTTCTTGAACGGGCCCCCTGGCAGCAAACGGTCGGCAAGGGGCAGCCCAAGGGGAAGACGCGGCTGGCGCCGTTTCAAAAGCTCGCGATAAAGACGTGCAAGATCAGCCCCTTGATCGTCCGAACTGCGTAGGTTCGGGCGCTGCTCGGGTGAGGCGCGATAGTGGTCCGGATCACCGTCAATCTCCGTCAGTGCACCAATGAGGCCCTTGGTGTTCGAAACATCAATGACAAAACCGTTTTGGCCAGGCGTGACATCCGCTCCAATGGCGCCCCGGTCCGAGGCAATCACCCACAGGCCGCACAGCAGCGCTTCGCGGGTCACAAGACCATAGGATTCAGGCCAGATGGACGGTGCTAAAAGCACGTCAAGCTTGGCATAAAGATCAGCCACGCGCTCCTGGGGCACTTTGCCGATAAACTGAACCGGTATCGTGCCCCAGATTTCGCGGCGGCCCAAACTGTCCGGTGGCAGATTTAAATCAACAATGGTCACGTGGAGGTTCTCAAACCGGTTTGTCAAAAGAGCGGCTTTGAGCAGAGGCAACCCCTTGTGGGCCTGCATGCCGCCGATCAGGCCAAGCCGCACCGGTCCCTTCGACGGCATCTTCTCCCTGGGCACCAGGGAGGCGGAGACCCCGTTTTCAACCACCGTGACGCCCGCCACCCCGAAGCGCTGATAGGTCCGCGCAAAGGAGTCCGAGACCGAAAGAATACGATCCGCCCCCGTCAGTTCGCCGCGCAAGCGCATGGTGCGGGCAAGCGCTGAGGCGGCCCTCGAATTCCCCGCCCGCAAGGCACTGCGTGGACCCGTGTCCTGCTCATCCACGAGCTGGCCCGCCTCGTCCACCAAAAATTGGTGATCTGAAATCCACCAGGCATCATGGGCGGTGATCAGATAAGGAATGGTCCGTGCCCGCGCGCGTTCCACGATCGATGCGGTGAGGCGCTGGATGCAATGGAAGTGGATCAGATCAGGCGCAAAATGGTTGAGATAGGTCTCGAAAATCTCGCCCATGCGCGGATCGAAGGGCACCAGATCCATGTGTTCCGCCTGGGGATGGGTCACCGCGGTGACCCGGGCCCCGCGATAGCCATAGCTACGGACCTGATAGGGCTCATCCCCGCCTTCCATAGCACAAAACACCTGGATCTCGAAATCATCACCATGATGATCAAGGAGGTAGTCCACATTGTCCTTGACCACGCGGGTGGCACCGCCGATCAGCTGGGGTGAGAAGAACACATTGCAGATCGTGACCACGGGTTTGGCGGACTTGGCCGGCTTTTTTTGGGGCCTCCGCGGGCGGGCATGGCTGGTTGCATCGGCCATCACGGTTGACAGGACGTCATCAATATTCCGTGCCATGATCTCCACGCCATAGCCTTTGGTGGCGTGATCATAGGCAGCCTTGCCAATTCTTTGCCGCAGATCCACCGAGGAAACCAGGGCGTCGAGCGTTTCGAACCATTCACCGGGGTTTGCGGCAAAGAGGGCCGTTTTTCCGTCCACCTGGGTTTCATGATAATTGCGGGTGGGGCTGACGATTGATGGAACACCCAGCATGGCCGCCTCAAGCCATTTGATCTCGCTTTTGCAATCGCTGATGAGGTTATCCTTCAGCATGGCAAGATTGATATCCGTGTCGGCCACAAGGCTCCAATAGGCGTCAAGATCCCAGACCGGTTCCAGCCGGTCGATGCGATCGGCCCAGGGCTTCAGGATCTCAGGCGCAGGCAGATAGCCGATACCCATGAATCGAGTATGTGGGTGTTTCTCCAGGATGCGGGCCAGGGCTGGCGCCACGAGAACCTCGAAATCCTCCGCATGCGCCTTCGTCCCACTGCCATAGAGCAGGGTCACCGTATCGGATGCTTTGCGGTGTCGGTTCTGTGGATTGAAGAGCTGGGCGAAGCGGGCGTGGCGGGCGTCAAAGGCATTGCGATGCAGGAAACACTGTTTGCGGCGTAGTTTGGGCGCCATAATTTCCTGGAGGGCCTTGGTGGTCGTCAGTCCGTAGTCGCATAACTCCATGGCCTTCAGCACAAGCGGCGTGTCCACCACCAGATTGGCATGCTCATAGGGTGTCAGATCCGTGCCGTAATTGACCAGATCATCCGGAAAATGCTGGGGATCGAAGATGAGGTCGTCGATCTCAAAGATCGTGACCATGCCCTGCTGGCGCGCTCGGGTGATGGCCTCCACAATGTCCGGTCGCGCAGGCACACGGTAAAAAATTGCGATGTCATAGAAGGGACTCTGATCGAGAAACTCTCGAACATCCGTACTTGGAACGAACAAGGCATCATAGCCGGCCCTTTCCAGATGCTCCAATTTCTGATTGATACGGTAGGCTACGCATTGCTTGAGGAACGGATCCCCGAGAATGATGATCCGTGGCTTTTGCCCCTCAGGGACCCGGCGCAAGGCTTCCACGGCACCGATAGGGCCGCCGCCGAGTGCAGGCAAGGGATCCCGATAGGCCAGCATAGCCTCGGTCGCACCGGCCCGGTCGCCGGACTGACACAGAATGTGAGCGGCCTGCCGATGATGTTTAAAGCTGGCCCAACGCGCGTCCCTCACTGCCGCCCGCGCCTGATCCTCCTCCGGATAGGCCGTGGCCAGATGGTTGGCATATTTGAGGGCGCAGGCGTGGTTGCCCATGCGCAGATAAGTCGCCACCAGAGTCGTGAGCACAGGCAGGCTGGGTTCGGAGCGTTCCAGTGCGGACCGAAAAGACTGTGCCGCACCCGGAGAGTCACCCAGATTGAACAGGCAAGTTCCGAGGCCCTCATGGGCGGTAACGAGGCCCGGATCAAGGTCAAGGGCGGCGCCATAGGCCGTAAGAGCCGCGTCATCATCCTGGCGCTTCAGGTGCCGCTGCCCGAAAAATGCCAGCAGCGAGGCAGCTTCGCGCTGATCCTTGACGGCGCCTAGGGCAGCAAGACCGGGATCGCCATCATCCACCGATGCCAGCAGATGCGCAAAGGCCCCATGACGGGTCCGGATGATCGGGTCGTCATTGCCGATTATGGCCGCATAGGCAGGCCAGTTGAAGGTGGTCGGAAAGGGCGGATTACCGAGCCGGCTGAGGAAGAAGGCTTCGCTGCATGCGAGGTTCGCCCGGCGTCCCTTGCGCACCCAGTGCTGGTAAGCATCCGCAGCAGTCGCGAAGGACTGGTCCGAACACTGGGTTTGATAGAATTCAGGATCAAAAAGCTCCGTACTGGAATAAGGACGCAGCTCCGAGATGCCATAGTCGAGAAAATGGCGCAGGGCTGAAGCCCTATCCTTCCCATCAAGATCAAGATCCGAATTGAGATTGGCATAATCCTGTGCGTCAAGGGAGGAGAGCCAAAGCGCATCGGCAAATCCTGTCTCGACCAGGATTTTTTTCAGGGCATGGTCCACGGTATCCGGCTGAAGGGAAATAAGATCGGTATCCTCCGTCGTGGACACATCGGCATTGCCAAGCCGTGGATCAAGGTCCGTCCGTTCTAGAATGAGCGTTCCATCGCGCCAGATCCGCACGCCGCCCCCCGCGACCGCGAAGTGATAGACGCCGGCCAAAACGGGCGGATTGACATTGGTTTCCGTACCCCACAGTCCATTCCGGAACTGGTTTAGGACCAGCTTCCCTTCCGCCGGTCGAAACGCGATATGCAAGAGGACGTTCTGTTCCTCCGGGATTCGAAAATTGACCTCGGCCGAGGCCTCATGTCCAGGGGTGTAGACGAGATAATACTCACTCATCGGCAGACCTCATATCGGCGACCGTCATGCCGCAAGGGCGTCTCGGGCCCGGGCGGCATCGTAGAGATGGAAATCAACAGCATTGGCATCTTGAAGATCCCGGTAAAGATTATCACCGAGATCTGTCCGTATGGCACTCAGTCGGTCCGCCAGCGCCATCGTGCCGTCGTCCGTGCGGTTCGCGGCAACCGGTCTTGCGGTAAAGGCGGGAAAATGGGGCTGCAGATAGGCTTCGAGCCTTCGCGCGGAGGCCTCAAAATCCTCCACGATGCCGAGATAAGGCAGCCGGTCGAAGGCTGCGCGGGCGATTGATGGCAGGTCGGTCACCTGCCGTGCATGGAAGGCGGCGATCCGCCGGGCCTGAAAATTGCGAAACGCGAAATCATGAGCCCGCGCGAGGCGATCCTCGACATAGTCCGCAAAGCTGAGCATCTTGGCCTTGCGTGCGCCATAGGTCTCCGCCGTCTGGGTCCGTTCAAATCGGTAGGCGGATTGGATCCGGAGCAATGGATGGCGCAGAAAGACGATGGGCAAGACCTTAAGATCCTCATCGTGATAGTCGAGCCACCAGTCCCCGGTATGAGTTGAAAAGGCATCTCCATCGGTGCGGCATTGGATGAAACTGCGCATCAGATCGGCATTGCTGTCCGCCGCCCGGGTCTCAAATTCGGTTTCCAGAAATCGAGCGCCGAAATGCTCCCGCAGCAGAACATCCACGGAGGACCCGGCATTCTTGAAAATGTGGCAGTGAAGCACGGCAACCCGATCTTTGCCCGGTCTCGATGGTGCCGCTTTGTAGGGCGTACCCAGACAATAGGTATTGCCCTGATAGCGCTTGTGATCCGCGCGCTGGTCCTTAATGCTTTTCAGGCCCTCACGGATGGACTGAAGCTCGGCCCCATCGGCGAGGGCCAGAAGGGCCTTGTCGAGACTGGCGAGGGGGCGGGGCAGGGGGCTTGCCACCTTCGGCTCGGGTTCCGGGGGGACATTGCGGCCATCGCTCAGGAAATCAAGCGCATTTTTGTGGGCCTGCTCATCGGTGAAGTGCAGGCCCTGGCCGTTTAAGACCTGATCAGGAGACTGAAGGAGAGCATCATAGCGGACAACGCCCGCGCCTTCGGGAAAATGGCTGATTGCGTGTGCCCAATAATCCGTGACAAGATCGGCAGCCTGAGCAAACCCCATATCGTTGCGCCGGGTGAGGGAGCGCATGATGGCGCGCGGCGGGCGGTGGGTACAAAGGACCCGCGATGCATAGCCCTTCTGGCTCGCCACATGGAGCCACAAGGGCAGTGTCAGGCACAGCCGGGGGTCCTTGCACACGAGGGGATGCTGGCCATTATCGATCCTTTGCGCTGCGAAGGCCCCTTCGCCGAATGCTTGGTCCCAGGCCGCAACGGCAACTTCCGTGAAGGTCTCTTTCAGCCAGGGACCAAGATCAATGGGTGTCTGCTCCGGCCAGTGCAGCCATGCCGGCACCCGGTCCCAGCCGCCACCCATGGCTTTCAGGATGCGTTGGTTGGTATCCACCACAGGCCGAGGCTCCCAGAAACCCGCCGGATTATCCGGTGCCGGATCAAGGAGCTGGCAGCCATGGTCATAGCCGCAGAACCGCATCAGTCCTGACAGGGCGGATGTGCCCGAGCGGTGCACGCCCAGGATGAACACAATCGTCTTCATGGCAACATCCTGGGTGCTCTGTCAGGCCGCAGCCGTGAAGATGTCCGCCGCTTCAAGCACGGCACGCATTTGTACACGCCCTTGATCGAAGGAGAAATTGCTCTCGGCGAAGCTCCGGGCATTGTCCGAAATCTGCCGCCATAGCGCCGCATCATTATAAACGCGGTGGATCGCTTCGACCCACTCGAACGGTTGGCTGGCGATGAGGCAATCAAAGCCATCACGCAGGCCAATGCCCTCGGCCGCGAATGGGCTCAGCACACATGGAACGCCGTGGGCGAGGGCGGCCAGAACCTTGCCCTTTACCCCAGCACCCGACAGCAGCGGCGCCACGAAAACGCGGTGGCGATGATACGCATCCGAAACATTTTCGATAAAACCTTCAGGGCGCACGGTGTCGCTTGCAAGGGCCCGGATGGTCTCGTCCATGCCAGAGCCATAGATCGACAGCACGAGTTTGGGTGCCCGGGGGGCGCATCCCTCGTTCAAGAGAGGCATGACCTCCCGGGCGAACCAAGTGATGCCCTCCGTATTGGGATGATGACGGAAACTGCCCAGAAATGAGATCCCGGCCCGGTTCTTCATGGGCGGGCCGGCCTCGGCCCGGTTGATGACCCAGGGGCATTTGGCAACCTTGACCGCACCGTCCGTATGGGACTGGATCACTGTGTGCTCCACATCGTTATAGGACAGGACGACGTCTGATTTCAGCATGACGGCGAGTTCTTGTTCCCGTACCTCCTTCACCTCGGCGATCTTCTCAGGATCCTTCAGGGCAAGGCCCGCACGCAACTGGCGCAGGAAGTGGAGATCCGCATTGTTGAGGATGATCTTGGCATTGGGCGCGAGTCTGCGGATTTGATCGATCGTCTCTGCACCGACATAATATCGGGTGATGTAGAAGACATCGAACTCCTCGGCTCTTTGTTCCAGAAATGCGCCCACGGACATGGTGAACGGGGCATAGACCATTTCAACCCCTGCCCTTTGGAGCGTTTCGGTCTGCGAGCCCAGATAAGCGAGATTCTGGGGCAGGAAGGTCACCTTATAGCCGAGCGACTGAACGAGCTTGATTTCCTGAAGGGCGGCATAACCGCCCGCATCCCGATCCGGACACGGAGTGGTGTAGTCAATGAACAGGATCCGCCCCGCAATGCCCCGGTCTTTTTCCAGGTCCGGCTGTTTGCCTTCCTGGCTGAACTCCGCAAAGGCCTTGGCCCAACGGCGCTTGAACTTTGGGCGATTGATCTCCTGATGGCGCTTGAAGCCTTTGGACGGGTCTGTTCCGCTTGTTGCGCCTTCGAAATGATAGACAATGGAGGAGGGTACGAACCAGGTCGTGTAACCAGCATCGCGAATTTTGAACGCGAGATCTGTGTCTTCGAAATACATCGGCGCCAGATAATCCGAAAACCCACCAACTTGGGCCCAGATCTCTTTGGTGGTCATAAGCGCTGCCCCGCACAGATAATCTGCCTGCCGCGCATAACAGAAGCGAGGCTCCCACGGATTGTGCCGGTTGCCATAGTTCCAGGGGTTGCCTGAAGCCCAGAGAATGCCGCCCGCATCCTGGAGCGCGCCGTCCGGATAAAGCAGCTTGGAGCCAACAAGCCCGGCCTTGGGAAAGCGCTCAAAGGCCTCGACCAGGGCATCGAGCCAGCCGACGGTGGGTTCTGTATCGTTGTTGAGCAGCACGACATACCGGCCCGCTGCTTCCGCCACGCCCCGATTGCAGGCCTTGTTGAAGCGCAAGGGCTCGCGGTTGTGGATCACCCGAATGCCACTGACGATTTTCTCAAGTTTGACTGTTTCATCCGTAGAGGCATCATCGACGACGATCACTTCATAGCGAGTTCGATTATGGGCCAGAAGCAGTCCGCACAGGGCATAATAAGTGACGGCGACCTTATTGTGGGCTGGAATGATGACCGAGACTTCCGGCCGGTCCACTTTAGGGAAGGCGAGGGGTTTCAGGGTGACCCTGTCATGGCCGCCTTCCAGAACCGTCAGGACATGGGACAACTGGTTGAGACCGTCCGCCGGCGTCCCATAGTCGAGATGGGCCTTGAGCCCGGCATAACGGTGCGCCGCCTGAGCAAACAGGGGGCCCGGAAAGGGCGGGCGGGTCTCCCGCTGCAAGATCTCTAGCGGGGTGGTCTGGCGCGGCGGCTGAATATAGGTCTCCAGAAAGACCTGGCTGCCGGACCGGTCCCGGATGGTGAGATGCTGTGTGGCACCGGTGAGAGCGAGCGGGGGCAGACGCACCGCCGTGTTGTCCTCGCCAATATAGGCCTGGAATGCCGGTGATCCGTTGAGACAGAACGCGAAAGCCTGCGCCGCGCTGGCGCGAAGGATCAGGCTGTGCCCTTGATCTTCAACCAGTGTAAGGCGAGCTTCATCCGGTTTGAACACAGTCAAATCGCCTTGCGGCGTGATGAGGCGCACGGTCTCGCGCGGGGCCGCGCGGCGGTCCGGCAGCTCTGCCTTGACCCACTGGGCGCCGGGTACGGATGGACCAGCCAATATGATGGGGTCGATGGTTTGCGTTGCTGCCTCACCCACTGTCAGGCGGGGGGCCGCAATGAACAAAAAGGGCTGAATGTCGATTTCCGGAACATAGCGTTTGAAGCGGATCGAAAAGGACACGCGCGCGGCCTGCGTTCCCGTCGGCAGGCTGATGGCCACAGTCTGATATCCAGCAAGACGCTGTCCCCCGGGCTTTGCCGGATCGAATGGAACTGTCAGAGTCTGGGTTTCCGCATTATCTTTTGTGTAAAGATGAATATGGAACTCTGCCTCGGCCCGATGAACGGCCAGGGCGGCGCGGAAGACCACGTCATCCTGCGTGTCTGGCAAAGGCAATGTGCTTGCAAAGCGGATATCCATCGGAGCGTCATGGCGGTCCAGGCGGATCTGCAGGGTCTGACTGTTTTCGAGGGCCCATTCCTCAAGACCATTGAGGCAAATGTCATAAAGGCCGGGAACGGAAGAGTCCTTGTCCTTTACGAGTTTTTGCGGGTCGAGGGGAAAGGCTCGGGTCCAAGCGGTTGTGTCGTCTTCGGGCTCATCTCCACGCGAAAGGGCGGTCAGGGCAATATTGCGTGCGCCCGCCCGCACCGTGAGATCACGGGACAGAAGATCAGGCGCCGCTTTAATGGCCAGGGTCCCGTTCATCATCCGCACATGCTCAACCCCGTGGGGCAGCCACGATACATTTGTAGGTTCCAAGACCTTGGCTCCATGAAATGGGGACTTGATCCAAAAAGACCGACGCGGATCATCCGTCGGGAAACGTACTGCGCCGCGGGCCCCAAATGGGCTGCGGCGCGTGAGACCTGACCCAGTATTGAACGAGGCAGGGTTAATGGATCTTTGAAGACCAGCCCGATCCGGAACAGGCCTTGCCCGCAAAGGGTTGGGGTGTGCGTGCCCATTGGCCCCGTTGCGCCCCTGCACTGTCTGTGAGATGCGCATTGCAACGGGATCAACCGCTCGCCACGATTAGCGGCCGGATCCGGCTGCGATCGGATCTGGCAGTTACCGGATCTGGCAGTTACCGGATCTGGCAGTTACCGGATC
>CAYUYV010000029.1:28041-36948 GCA_964449455.1 uncultured Alphaproteobacteria bacterium
TCGGATCTGGCAGTTACCGGATCTGGCAGTTACCGGATCTGGCAGTTACCGGATCAGGCGATAGCCTGGTGCTGGGCGAGCAAGCGATCCGGATCTGCGGTTCAAAGGAGGTCGCCGGTGAATTGGGTTTCCGGTCTAATGATGTTCATCATTACCTGGTGGGTCGTGCTGTTTACGGTCCTGCCGATTGGGGTCCGCAGCCAGCAGGAGACGGAGGCCGTGTCCTGGGGGACCGAGCCCGGCGCTCCGGCGCGCAGTCATGTGCCTATGAAATTTGCCATCACGACCGGGATCGCGGCCCTGATCTGGGGCGGGATCTATCTGGCCATGGCGCAAGGCTTGCTGTCCCTGGAGAGCTTTGACTTCATGCCCGGGCCGCCCCGCGCGACCGTTTCGGACCCTGAGTATTAGGCCAGAGGCTTCCGGTGAGGTGGCAGCGGCTTTGGTTTGTTTCGCATGCGCCGGATGACCGACCAAGGCTTGTTTGAGCGCGGGGCTTCGACCTTCATCTCTTGCGTGTTGGCGCGACGCACCATTTCCCCTGTCATAATTTTGTGTCCGGATCGACATTTGTGTCCGGGAGGACTGGCGCAGAGAGGACGTCAAAGCCGCTCGCGGCGTGACTTGCGGGCCCACTATGGGGACCTTTCGGGGCGTGGGCCTCTAAGGCGTCCAGACTCCCCAGGATCGGGTGAGACAGAAAATTTCGCCGAACCAAAAAAAAAGGCAAGGATCCAAAAAGAACCCTTGCCACGTTGGTTTTTTTCTCGCATTCTTAACGTGCGGTTGGTTTAACGCGCTGTTGCCAACCGCGCTTGATGGCGTTTCCTCCCTAAACTCAGGCCACCCGCTTGTCGGGTGGTTTTTTTTTGATTTAGGTCAAGGTTACGGCCGCATTTTGTGGATGTCACGGAAAAAAAGCCGACATTGCAAAGAAAATTGGGTTCTTCTTTTTTGCGCCGCAAAAGAAAACCGGACAAGCGTCAAGTCTCTTTTGCGTTTGCGAAAGGATAGGCCGTTTGAAGCTGGACAAAATGCAAGGCCCTGTGCTCATGCGGCATCGGCCAGCCCGCCTCACGCCTTGCGCTGTAATCCAATTGTCACAGAAAAAGCGGCTTCAGCCTTGGGGATAGGGCATTTGCACTGACGCTTTTCTCCACGGCCTGTCTAAGGGGCGGGCCAGCAGGCCGCGAAAGGATGGGCATGGGCACCGCGCCGCCATTCCGGCGCCGCTGCACCTGCGCTATAAGGAAAATCCGCCAGAGCGCCTCCGAATGACCACTCCAATCACCGCGTTCGTTGAGGCCGGCTGCACCTCCAGATGGGATCCAAAGCCAGTGTCCGAGACCTTCGTCAGCGTGATCATGCCCATCTATAATGCGGCGCCTTATGTGGTGCAGGCGGCCCGGTCGGTTCTTGAGCAGACCCACAGTCATCTTGAACTGATTGCCGTCGATGACGGCTCACAGGATGACGGCGCTTCTCGGCTCGAAGCAATCGATGACCCGCGGCTGACCGTGATCCGCAAGCCCAATGGCGGTGTCTCAAGCGCGCGCAATGCCGCTCTTCGCCAGGCGCGAGGCGAGGTTATCGCACTCATTGACGCGGATGATGCCTGGGAGCCGGACAAGCTGGCCCGCCATCTGACCCACCTGACGGAGCGGCCCGATGTCGGCATCAGCTATTGCCCATCCGCGATGATGGATGCCGATGGCCAGATGCTTGGCCTCACCCAGTCGCCCAAGCTGCGCGGCCTCACACCTCTCGACGTCTATTGCGGACGTGCCGTGCAGAATGGGTCCGTGCCTGTATTCCGCAGGGCGGTTTTCGAGGCGGTGGCCTTTGAGGATCCGGCCAGCGGTGAGCGCTGTTACTTTGATGAATCGCTGGCCCGCTATGAGGACTTTGAATGCTGGATGCGCATGGCCCTTAAGACCCCCTGGCAGTTTGAGGGGATTGAGCCAGCGCTCACCCGCTATCGGCTCAATCCCAGCGGCCTGTCGGCCAATGTGGCGGGTCAGTGCGAGGGGTGGCTCGCGGCCTTTGAGAAGATCAAAGCCTATGCGCCGGACTTCATTGCTGCCCATGGGCGTGCGGCGCGGGCCTATGCCATGCGCAATTTTGCCCGGCGGTCTGTGAAGGCCCGTGACGGGCGCGCGGCATGGGCCTACACGGCCGATGCCCTCAAATCCTGGCCTGCGATCGTCTGGGAAGAGCCCGGCAAATCCCTCACCACAGTTTTTGCGGCGGGCTTGCTGGGCGCACTTCCCAAAAGCGCCTTCACGGCTCTTGAGACTCTCGCCATGGGCCGAAAGACAAGGGGGCCGAAAGACAAGGGGGCCGAAAGATGAGGGCGCCGAAGAGTTGAAGGGCCGATCTTAGGGCACGGCTTTGCAGGGGACACATGGCGCGGTAACAGCGCTGTGTCGGTCTGCCCCGGTGCCGCCCCAGGATGGCCTGCCCAAAGTCGCCTGCCCCGTGCTAAAGAAAACGATGGATCGGGAATCAGGGGTCCGTGCAACCGCTCTTTTTTGGCGACCGGCACGGGCTGAGGATGTGGACGGGTATATAACGGGTATATAGATGACTCAACGGGATCAGGAGCAGGGCGCGGCCGGGAGCAACCGGACGTCGGACCGGGGCGATGCGGCGCTGGGATCGTCGGCGCCCTTTACGGATGATGCCCTTTTCCATGTCCAGGCTGCTGCTTCCGCGGACCCGGGTGCGGCTCATCCATCGCGTGGTGGTGCGGACGATGCCATGGCGGGCCCTGAAACGGAGCCTTCCTTCTTTGGGGAGCATGCTTCGACGGGCCGCAAGACACGCCGGCGCCGGCGGCGGCCTGCTCCGCCTTTTGCACGCTTTGAATGGCTGATCGCCTGGCGCTATCTGCGTGCCAAGCGCAAGGAGAATTTCGCCTCCATCATCACGGTCATTTCCTTTATGGGCATCATGCTGGGCGTGGCAGCCCTGATCACCGTGATGGGCGTGATGAACGGGTTCCGCAGTGACCTGATGAATCGCATTCTCGGCGTCAGCGGCCATGCCTATGTTCAGGCCTCCTATGGTCCGCTCAAGGACTTTGATGCCATTGCCAAGGACCTGCGCGCCGTGCCCGGCGTGACCCAGGCGGTGCCCGTCGTTGAGGGCGGTGTGATGGCCATGCGCGGCGGCGTCTTCAACTATGCCCTTGTGCGCGGGCTCCGCCGGGACGACCTGCGCAGTCTCACCCTTGTGTCCGACAATATTGTGGCCGGTAGCCTCGCCGATTTCGAAGGCGGCCGCGCCATCGCCATTGGCAGCCGCGCAGCCTTCAATTTCGGCGTTGGTGTTGGCGACCGACTGACTTTGATCTCGCCTGGCGGATCGGCCACACCCTTCGGAACGGCGCCGCGTCAGAAGGCTTATAAGATTGCTGCGATTTTCGAAGTGGGCATGTCCCAGTTCGATGAATCTTTCATCTTTATGCCCCTCGAGCAGGCCCAGCTTTATTTCAACACCGGCGATGGCATCAACAAAATCGACATCATGATCGACAATCCGGACGAGGTGAAACGCTACCGTCTGCCGCTCCTGGACGCGGCCGGCAGCGGCACGCGGGTCGTGGACTGGCAGCAGGTGAATGCCACTCTGTTCGGTGCGCTTCAGGTGGAGCGCAATGTGATGTTCATCATCATGGGCCTGATCATTGTGGTGGCCGCCCTTAACATCATTTCGGGTCTCGTCATGCTGGTGAAGGACAAGGGGCGAGACATCGCGGTCCTGCGCACCATGGGGGCCTCCAGCGGGGCCGTGCTGCGGGTGTTCCTGATTGCTGGCGCCTCGGTCGGTGTGATCGGCACTTTGGCTGGGTTCGGTCTTGGTATTGTGCTGTGCACCTATATCGAGCCGATCCGAAGGTTCCTGTCTTATGTTCTGCAGTCGGAACTGTTCCCGCCGGATATCTACTTCCTGAACAAGATGGTCGCCGAGATCAACAATGGCGAAGTGACCGCCGTGCTGATTTTCGCGCTCGCCCTGTCCCTGATCGCGCCCCTCTATCCCGCCTGGCGGGCAGCGCGGCTCGATCCCGTGGAAGCCTTGCGTTACGAGTGAGTGAGGGCCCCTGCTGGCGGTTTGCCCTTTAGCGTCTTGCCCCCAGCGCCTTGCCCCCCAAGCGTCTTGCCCCCAAGGGTGTTGCTCCCAAGGGTCTTGCTATTGCGCTCTGCCGAATTGAGGAACCGTCACCATGACCGCACCGTCCGCACCCTCATCCGCTGATCCGTATACTTATGTTGATGAAGGACCGGCCGGACCGCGTGGCGGTGTCGACCCGATCCTCGAATTGCGCGGTGTGTTCCGGTTCTTCCACCAGGGCCGCGCCAAGCTTGAGGTGCTCAAAGGTGCCCGGCTTGCGGTCTATCCCGGTGAAATCATCGCCCTGATCGGGCCATCCGGGTCTGGAAAATCCTCCCTCCTGCACATTGCCGGCCTTTTGGAGAAGCCGACCGCCGGCCATGTCTTGCTCCATGGGCGGGACTGTGTGCCCTTGTCTGATGCGGAAAAGACGCGTATCCGGCGGGAGAATATCGGCTTTGTCTACCAGTTCCATCAGCTGCTCCCGGAGTTCTCGGCCCTCGAAAATGTCGTTCTGCCCCAGCTCATCGCCAATGTGTCCCAGGTCGATGCCGAGAGCGAAGCCTTCCGCCTCCTGAAAACTCTGGGCCTTGCAGAGAGGGTCCACCATCGACCGAACCAGCTTTCCGGCGGTGAGCAGCAGCGGGTCGCGATCGCCCGCGCCCTTGCCAATCATCCCGAAGTGCTGCTCGCTGACGAGCCGACTGGCAATCTTGATCCGCGTACCGCCGGAACCGTGTTCGACGCCCTGGTCGGGACCGTCCGCAAGGAGGGGCGGGCCGCCATTATTGCCACTCACAATTTCGACCTTGCGGGCCGCATGGACCGCACCGTTGTCTTGCGCGATGGCAAACTTCTCGACTCGCGTCACGGCATTATCCCCCTCGACGCCGTCGAAGCCTGACGCACCATCCGTTTCTCCCTTCATGCCTATCCTGTTTTTTAAGGCATGAACAGATAAAGAACACTGTTGACAATTTTGGAACGAAAAGGGAACATGAGGCTCTGTTCGGCATGGCTGACTGCCGCTCGCAAGGAGACTCAGAGAATGATCCAGAAATTTTGTTCTAAGCGGCCTCCGCTCGGCACCGTGATGGTTGGAGAGCCTGTCGTCTTTTGTGGGTTTGTGCAGGATCTCGTCACGGCCTTTGCCCTGCTCACGACGCTGGCAGCCCTCACGCTTTATGCTGCGCCGGGGCTGGTGGCGTGACAGACGGGTGGGCCGCGCGCTTGGCCTGAAATGGATGGGTAAGGAGAAGTTATGGCTGAGGCTGCGTCAGGCGAGGGGCCGCTCCGGGCCGGTTTCGTGCATTTGCGTCTGCACACGGCCTATTCCCTGCTTGAAGGGGCAATGCGGATCAAGGCGATCGGCGGACTGTGCCGGGATGCCGGCATGCCTGCGGTGGCCATGACCGATACGGGCAATCTCTTTGGGGCTTTCGAGTTCTCCCAGGCTGTCGCCGGGGCCGGCGTTCAGCCGATTATCGGCTGTACCCTGACGGTCGATGTGGGGTCCTGCCTTGGTGAGGACCGGGGGCTCAAGGCGCGGGTTGAACGCACGGGGCCTGAAGCCCAGCTGGCCATGGCCCGGGTTGCGCTTCTTGTGAAGGATGAGGAGGGCTGGCTCAACCTCTCGATCCTGTCAAGCAAGAGCTATCTTGAGACCAGTGAAACGGAAGACCCCCATGTTACCCTGGAGGTGCTTGAGGCCCATAATGGAGGCCTGATCGCGCTTACGGGGGGGGCGGATGGGCCGGTTAACCGGCTCATTGCGGCCGGTCGTCCCGGCGAGGCGGCCCATGTGCTCGATCGGCTCGCGGCCTGTTTCGGTGACCGGCTCTATGTGGAGCTCCAGCGCCATGGTCTGCCCGCGGAAGATGAGGCCGAGGCCCAACTCGTACCCTGGGCCTATGAGCGCGATTTGCCCCTTGTGGCCACCAACCAGGTCTATTTTCCGGACCGGGACATGTATGAGGCCCATGATGCGCTGATTTGCATCGAAGGCGGGGCTTACGTGGTCCAGCAGGACCGGCGCCGTCTGACGCCGGAGCATTATTTCAAATCGCCCGAGGAGATGTCGGCCCTCTTTTCCGATCTGCCCGAGGCCATCGAGAACACCCTTGCCATCGCCCGGCGCTGCGCGTTTCGGCTCAAAAAGCACAAGCCCATTCTGCCGGCCTTCGAGGTGGGTGAGGGACGGGACACGGCCGAAGAGTTGCGCCATCAAGCGTCCGAAGGTCTCAAGCGCCGTATTGCGGAAAAGGGCACCCATGGCAGCGAGGATCGGTATTGGGACCGCCTTGACTATGAACTGGGCGTGATCACGCGGATGGGGTTTGAGGGCTATTTCCTCATCGTTTCGGATTTCATGAAATGGGCCCGAGCCCGGAACATTCCCATCGGCGTGCGCGGATCAGGGGCCACCTCCATCGTCGCCTGGTGCCTCGACATTACGAATCTGGACCCGCTTCGCTTTGACCTTGTCTTTGAGCGCTTCCTCAATCCCGAACGCGTGTCCATGCCGGATTTCGATATCGATTTCTGCCAGGACCGTCGCCAGGAAGTGATCGAATATGTCCAGGAGAAATATGGGGCGGACAAGGTGGCGCAGATCATCACCTTCGGAACGCTCCAGGCACGGGCGGTGGTGCGCGATGTGGGGCGTGTCCTGCAGATGCCCTATGGCCAGGTGGACCGGATCTGCAAGATGATCCCCAACCCACCGGGCAAGGCGGTCAAGCTGTCCAAGGCGATTGAGGATGAGCCTCGGCTCCAGGCCATGATCGAGGAGGAGGAATCGGTCAAGGCGCTGATGTCCATGGCCTTGAAACTTGAGGGGCTCTATCGCCACGCTTCGACTCATGCCGCGGGTCTTGTCATTGGCGACAAGGCCCTTCATGAGCGTGTGCCTCTTTACCGTGATCCGCGGGCGGACATGCCCGTGACCCAGTTCCACTTCAAGGATGCCGAAAGCGTCGGTCTCGTCAAGTTTGACTTTCTGGGCCTGAAGACCCTGACCGTCATTGCCAAGACGGAGGAGCTGCTCAAGCGCCGGGGAATTGAGATCAAGACCCAGGAGCTTGAATTCGATGACGCGCGCAGCTTCGAAATGCTGGCCCGGGGCGATTCGATCGGTGTGTTTCAGCTCGAAAGCTCTGGCATGCGCGATCTTTTGCGCAAGATGAAGCCTGACCGGATCGAGGATCTGATCGCCCTTGTCGCGCTTTATCGTCCAGGGCCCATGGAGAGCATTCCGAAATATATCGCGTGCAAGCATGGCCGCGAGGATCCCATCTATCTTCATCCCTTGCTAGAGCCAATCCTGGAAGAGACCTTCGGGGTCATGACGTATCAGGAAGACGTCATGCAGATTGCCCGGGATCTTGCGGGCTATAGCCTGGGTGAGGCCGACCTTTTGCGCCGGGCCATGGGCAAGAAGATTCAGGCCGAAATGGCCAAACACCAAGTCAAATTTATCGACGGGGCGGGGGCCAACGGGGTGGCCCCAGACATTGCAGAACAGATTTTCGAACAGGCTGCGAAATTCGCCGGCTATGGCTTCAACAAGGGACACGCAGCCGCTTATGCCCAGGTGGCCTATCAGACGGCCTATCTGAAAGCGAACTATCCGGTGGAGTTCCTGTCCGCCTCCATGACGCTCGATATGGAGCGTACGGATCGCCTTGCCGTGTTCCGTCAGGAGGCTGAGCGGCTCGATATTCCGGTCGTACCGCCGGATGTGAACCGGTCGGAAGCCGAATTCGTCAATGCCCTGAATGATGATGGGAAACCAGTGATTCTCTATGCCCTTGCGGCCCTCAAGACCGTCGGGCGGGCCGCCATGGATCACTTGGTCGCCATTCGGACCGAAGGCGGGGCCTTTCGGGACCTGTCAGACTTTGCCCAAAGGATTGATCCACGTTGCATCAACAAGCGGGCTGTCGAAGGCCTGGCCAAGGCGGGGGCCTTTGACTCGCTGGGCGAGGATCGGGCCCGGGTCCATGCCGGTGCGGACCGGATTGTCCAGGCCGCGGCGGCCGCCCTTGATGAGCGAGACCAGGGGCAGACCAATCTCTTTGCTGGGGCCGCCCTGGCGCCAGAGCCTTTGAAATTGCCGGCGATGGAGGCTTGGAGCGGTCCTGACCAGCTGCGCCATGAATTGGAGATCGTCGGCTTCTACCTGTCCGGCCATCCCCTCGAAGAGCATGCCAAGACCCTGCGCCGGGCCGGTGTGATGTCGCTTGCCGATCTCAGTCCTGGGAAGGGCCGGGCCCGCCTTGCCGGCTCAGTGATGGCCTTCAATGAGCGCAAAGGCAAAAGCGGGCGCAGTTTCGGGGTCTGCGAATTGTCCGAGCCCACCGGTAGTTTCGAGGTCTGGATTTTCTCTGAACTCTTGCAGACGGCGCGGGAACTGTGCACCTGCGAGGCCGCCGTGGTCATTGATGTGGCCGTGGACTGGGAAGACGAAGAGCCGCGACTGACGGCCCAGCTCATCCGTCCCGTGGAAGAGTTTGCGGCCAGCATCCAGACCGGTCTTGAAATCGTCATCGATCAACCGGAAGGCCTTGAAGGCATCAAGACCTGCCTTGCCGATCGCAAGGGCGGGCGCTGTGCCATCACCCTGGCCCTTCAACTCGACGAAGGCCTTCGCCAGGTGCCCATGCATCTTCCCGACACATACAAGGTGGATGGGACCTTGCGCAGTGCCCTGAAGTCCTTGCCCGGTGTCGTGCATGTGGAGGAGCTTTGATCGCATGCGTTAGCGCCTTTGCCCTCGCCGAACGGGTCAAT